>VGSG01000132.1 GCA_016875095.1 Deltaproteobacteria bacterium | reverse complement strand
CGGCCTTCAAAGGCGAGCGCTTTTCATGGATCGGCTAGGCAAAAGAGTGCAAAGCGTGACTCCCGGGGGGTAGAATTCCTTGGCGGTTGCGCGTAAGATATAGGTAAGCTTTTCAGTAGGGGTATCAGTCTATGACCAAGCTGGAAAAAGCATTTGTCGCGGCCTCAAAATTGCCGGCGAAGGAGCAAGATGCATTCGCAGAATGGATACTCGAAGAGCTTGCTTCTGAGCGGCGGTGGCAGCAGGCCTTCGCTCGGTCCGGCGACGCGCTTGCGAAGCTCGCAGAAGAGGCGCTCGCGGAGCATCGTGCGGGTCGAACCCGGGAACTTGACCCCGAAAGACTATGAAGTCCGTCACCTCTGAGCGGTTCCGCAAAGCTTTAGCAGCGCTTCCGCCGGATACCCGCCGTCAGGCTAGAGCAGCATACCGACTCTTCAAACAAAATCCTCGTCATCCTAGCCTACGTTTCAAGCCGATCCACCCCTCGAAGCCCATTTACTCAATCCGCATTAGTATCGATTACCGTGCGGTTGCAATCCGAGAAGCGGACAAGGTGGTCTGGTTCTGGATCGGCTCGCATCAGGATTACGAAAAGCTGATATCACAGTTGTAGCTTGGCGTCCCATGCAGGAACAACAACGCGTCGTCGCCACACATCCGGCTGTCAGGTGATCCGATAGGTCTTGTCTTCGTCTTCGGGGGGGAGGATGTCGCTGGGGGGCGGTCCCGCGCCCACAGGGGAACGGGAACTCTTATCGAAGATCTTCCGTCCTTTCCGGTACATGCAAGATCGATACAGAGTCTTGTCTCGGCGCAAGCGCAGGATCAGCCGCTGATTCGGACAACGGCCTTTATTGTCACGTTCGCATTGGCGCGCTTTGCCCTTTTCCGGGCAAGGGTGGATCACTTCCACGAGCCGCCAAAGCTCTCCGGGTTCGCAATATTCTTCGTGCAACCCTGATCCTTCGCGGGAGAACCTCAACCCCGTAAGATTGGTGACTACCGCGCCGGGTTGGAGACTCTTGAATATGTTGATGCGGGCCTCACATTGCGGACAGAGAAGGTACGATCGCCCGATCGGGACCTTCTGGTCCGGCACGCTGCTGAGGGTTCCGCACTTTGAACAGGTCAGGTCCATGGTAAGCCCCAGGGCTTATTTATACCACGGAGTGACACGGAGGTATATGGCCGCGCCTGGGGTTACATCCTCAGCTCCGACTGAGGCCGTCCAAGTGACCCCAAGGGGTTGAGAAGTCAGACTTTTCTCCCAAATGGGAGGAGGTATTGGATGAGCCGGCGGCGCCGCTCGACCGAGCGGCTCTAGGAGCTATACGGTCACTTCTTGGGAGGGTCGGTCAGGGGTGTGGTCTGCTGAGGCGGTGTGGGTGAGGTCGGCTGCGTCATTGTGGTGGGGGGCGTTGTAGAGGGCCCCACTGTCGTAGGCTGCTCCGCCGTGGTAGTGGGCATCGTTGTGGGCCCTGTTGCGGTCGGCTGTTCCACTGCTGTGGTCGGTGTTGTTGAAGGGGTCGTCGTTGGCTGCGCCGCTGTAGTCATAGGGGCAGTGGAAATTGGAAGCTGTGTTGAGGTGAAGCAGTTAGGTCCGGGGTTCGGCCCCGAGCAGTTGGAAGACGTAGGGGGAAAGAGGGGGTTTAGCGCCCCGGGAACGCTCGCGCCATTCGAAGGATGAAATAGTACCGAGATCATCTGTCGCATCATACTCACCCGGTCTCTCAGGCCCTTGAGCTGCGAGAGCATCTCGTCAACCTTCTGCATTTGAACGCGCATGTCGGCGTAAGCGTTCGAGACGGTCTGCTTCCACTCGTTGGTGATTCGGTCTATGGCTTCGGCGCCGGACTGGCCGGTGTTGGACAGGCTGTCGCGGTATCTTTCTACGAGCGCAATCTGGCGGTCGATTTCCTCCTGGGCGAGGTCGAGCTTTTCTTCCACGCGTATCTGCGCCTGTTCGACACGGATTTCAGCGCTCTCCCGGCCGGCCCTCATGATTTCGACCTGGCCCTCAATCTGCTCCCTAATACGCTCGATCTGGAGTTCGATTGACATGAGATCTTGGGCTTGAGCGCAGGTGAGTATCAGGCCTGCGATCATGGCTGAAAGAATGATGGTCTTCATCGTGTCTGCTCCAAGGGCGTTTGGCCGGGGGCGGCCGCCTTGCCGATGAGTTCTATAACAGAAATACCAATATGTTACAATATGTTTATGAGAAAATAGACTATAAAAATAGGATAACTATTGAAAACCGTGTGGGATCATTTATGAACAGCGCGGTCCGTGTGAATTCGCGGTGCGCCGATTGCTTTTTCCGGAAATCCGGCTGTGTCTGCACAGGCGCTCCCCTACTGCGTTGGCAGTTAGTGATTTCAGGCTGTTATTGCTTTACCCCCTGATCGACGGTGGGCGCGCTGGAAACCCTCGTTCTTGTGGGAGAGGGAAGGCTGGGTGGCCGCGGGGCGCATCCTGCATCTCAAGTGAGCGCCTATGCCTCGTATTCCCCTGCGAAAAACGGGAAACCGCGTGGTCTACCTTTGAGTGTTCAAGAAGTTTCTAGCGCGCCGGAAAAAACCTTGACAGGGGTCATGGCGGGTGTTAATCTCGATTTAATCGGTAGAGACAGTGATGTTGGGTTCAGCCTATGCCCATCTCGCAAAAAGCGCAATACGCGGTCCGGGCCGTCTTTGAACTGGCTAAACGGCAAGGCGCCGGCGCAACCAAGATCGGCGAGATCGCCGAAGCACAGGCCATCCCTCAGAGGTTCTTGGAAAATATTCTCAACAGCCTCAAGGGGGGCGGGTTCGTGGAATCCGTTCGAGGCAAGGATGGCGGGTACCTGCTTGCGCGCCCGGCCAAGGAGCTGACCGTGGGCGCAGTCTTGCGGTTCGTGGAAGGCCCGCTGGCGCCGGTGGAGTGCATGGCCGGGAACAAGAAAGGCTCCTGCCCGATGTACGGGGGTTGCCCGTTTCTTTCCCTTTGGGCCCGAGCGGAGAAAGCTTTGGAAGGCGTGTACGATTCCACAACCTTCTACGAGCTTGTGGCTCAGGAAGCTGAGGAACGTCGAAAGCCGGCTGTGGACTTCACTATTTGACCCGGCTGTTAACAGAGGCTATGGGGATAGTGATGATTTTTTTGCTCAGTAATCTCGACAAGATCGGTCGAACTAGTGCGTTGATCCCAGGCTATTGGGCCTCTTCAGGGGCCTGCGTCACGGTCTCCTGACAAAGCGCATACGGAGGTCTGTGGGATGAGCCCCCATTTTTCCCAAGAAGAAGTGGTTCGGTACTCCCGTAATTCGGTCCTCGCGGAAATCGGATGGGCCGGACAGAAGCGCTTGAAGTCCGCCGGCGCGCTCATCGTGGGCGTCGGTGGCATCGGGTCCCCGGCGGCCCTGTATCTGGCCGCCACCGGGGTGGGTCGGATAGGCATCGTTGACGGCGATAGCGTGGAGCTTTCCAATCTGCAAAGGCAGGTGATCTTTCGAACCGACGACGTGCGCAGGGTAAAGGTGGATTGCGCGCAAGAGGCCATATCGGCATTGAATCCCCATTGCGAGGTGGATACCTATCACACGCGATTGGGCGACGCGGCGCGAGTCCGCGAGATCGTCCGGAATTACGATGTTGTGATTGACGGTAGCGACAACTTCTGCACCCGATTTCTCGTAGCCGATTGCTGCTGGATCGAAGGAATTCCTTTAGTTTCCGCTTCCGCGGTGGGATTCGAAGGGCAACTCCAGGTGGTGATCCCCACGGCGGGAAACCCCTGCTACCGATGCCTCATTCCTGAACCGGAGCCTGAGAGTAGGATCGCTACGTGCAGCGGGCAAGGGATCCTCGGAGGAGTCGTGGGAGTCATGGGAAGTCTGGCGGTCGTGGAAGCCGTCAAGCTTATTCTGGGCCACGATCCCGACATGGCTTACCGTTTTCTGGCCTATGACGGGTTTCATGGCCGGTTTATCACCGCGGAACGAGTCCCGGATCCCGAATGCTGCCTGTGCGGCGGACCGCCACCCTTTGCCGATTCGGCTGAACAAGGCGGAGCGCTTCGCGGGTCATGCCAAGGAACCGCATCGTTCCGGAATCAGTCGGGAGTGTCGATTCCCGCGGATCCTTGAGCCGTCGCGAAGCGATTCCTGCGATTCAATAGGGTCCGGCGATCCGCGGGGAATTAAGAGAGGTCTCATTTTGGAAGATCGTCAACCTGTCCAAAAAAACGTGACGCATGAGGAGGAAAGCAATGGGGAATATTTATCTCGACAACAGCTTCAGCATCGGACGGACCCCGCTCATACGGTTGAACAGAGTAGCCGCCGGGCTTCCCGGGATCGTCCTGGGGAAAATTGAAGGGCGCAACCCGGCATATTCGGTGAAATGCCGGATCGGCGCGTCGATGATCTGGGCCGCGGAGAAGGACGGCCATTTGACTCCGGGCTCGCGGCGGGTCACCGTTCTTGAGCCCACGAGCGGTAACACCGGTATAGCGCTGGCCTTCGTGTGTGCGGCCCGCAGCTATCCTCTTTTGTTGACCATGCCGGAGACCATGTCTCTGGAACGTCGCAGGATGTTGCGAGCTTACGGCGCAGACCTCATTCTGACGGAGGGAGCAAAGGGAATGCCCGGCGCCATCAAGAAAGCGGAGGAACTGCTGGCCGGCGACCCCGACAAGTACTTCATGCCGCAGCAGTTTAAGAATCCCGCCAACCCTGATATCCATTTCAAGACTACGGGTCCGGAGCTTTGGGACGATACGGACGGAAAAATCGACATTCTGGTCTCGGGCATAGGCACCGGCGGCACTATTACCGGCGTGTGCCGGTTTATCAAGGGAGTGAAACAGAAGAGCATATGGGCGGTTGCGGTTGAGCCTATCCATTCGCCTGTGCTGACCGCGATACGCAACGGTGAAGAGCCCAAGCCCGGGCCGCATAAGATTCAGGGCATCGGCGCGGGTTTCAAACCCGATGTGTTGGATCTGGGCGTTGTGGACGAGATCGCGACCGTCTCCAATGAGGAAGCCGTTGAAATGGCGCTCCGTCTTCACCGTGAAGAAGGAATCACCTGCGGCATTTCCAGTGGGGCCGCAGCCGCGGTGGCGGTCAGGGTGGCCGCGCGACCCGAAAACAAGGAGAAGCTCATCGTCACCGTGCTACCTGACGCGGGCGAGCGCTATCTATCGACAGTGTTGTTCGAAGACATTCCGGCCTCGTAGGATCCGCAAGGTCTGAGGGCTTTTGCAAAGGAGAACGTATGCGTTTTGAGACGTTAGCCATTCATGCCGGGCAGTCACACGATCCCGTTTATGGCGCGGTGATGACGCCGATCTATCAGACCTCCACATTCGCGTTCAAGGGCGTGAATCAGCCGCGCGAGTTCGATTACTCACGCAGCGGCAATCCCACGCGCAAGGCGCTGGAGGATTGTCTCGCCGCTCTGGAAAACGGGACCGCGGGGTTTGTTTTCGCCACAGGTATGGCCGCGGAAGCCACCATACTCGAGTTGTGCGGCTCAGGTGACCACCTGGTAGTGCATGACGACCTGTACGGGGGCACCTATCGGCTATTGGTGAATGTGACCCGAAGACACGGCGTGGAAGTGGATTTCGTGAACTTGCGCGACCTCGATCTATTTCGCAAGTCGATCCGTCCCAATACCAAAGCGGTGTGGACCGAGACGCCCACGAATCCCCTTATGAACCTGCTGGATCTGCGGGCAATTGCGGAGATCGCGCGTGAGCGCGGGCTCACCACAATATGCGACAACACCTTCCTTTCACCCTATTTTCAGCGTCCTCTCGAGCTTGGTATCGACGTGGTGGTCCACTCCACCACCAAGTACATCAACGGGCATTCCGATGTGGTTGGCGGCGCGATCATTGTGAAAGATGCGGGATTGGCGCAACAGATCAAGTTCCTGCAGAACGCTATGGGCACGTGCGCGGGACCGCAAGATTGTTTCCTTGTCCTGCGGGGAGTCAAGACTCTCGGAGTTCGCATGGAAGCCCATAACCGTAATGCGCTGGCTTTGGCGCATTGGCTGGAAGCTCATCCCAAGGTGGAGCGCGTCCTCCATCCGGGGCTGGAAAGCCATCCGCAGCACGAGCTTGCCCGGCGACAGATGAGCGGCTACGGCGGCACCTTCTCGTTTTGCGTCAAAGGAGCGGAACAAGAAGCTTTCCGGCTGCTCGGCGCCGTGAAGCTCTTTACCCTGGCGGAATCCCTGGGCGGTGTGGAATCGCTGATCGAGCATCCTTGGTCCATGACGCACGCGTCCATGCCTGAAGAAGTCCGAGCGGCAATGGGCATCACGGGCAACATGATCAGGATTTCAGTGGGCATCGAACATATTGACGATCAAATTGCCGATCTGGAGCAAGCTTTTGGCAAGGTTTGAACTCTGCGAGGGGGGCTTCCGGCTGAAGAATTGCGACAACAAGCTTCTCGCACACTCCAGGTTTGAGGAGAAAAGCCCTTTGCCTCTAATTGCGAGTCAACGCCTCGTTCATGGCGCCGGAGCGATACCCTTCGAGATCTAGGCAGACGTACGTGTACCCTGCGCTCTTGCACTCCTGGATGATTTGCTTTCTCGCTTCGGACAGAAGGGCGTGGTCCAGATCATCCGGCGACAGCTCAATCCGGGCAAGGGGGCCGTGGTCCCTCACCCGTAGCTGCTCAAAGCCTAAGGCCTGCAGCGCCTTTTCAGAGCGTTCGACGCGATTGAGCTTGTCTAAGGTGATTTCCTCTCCGTAGGGAATCCGCGATGCCAGGCAAGCCTGCGAGGGACGGTCCCAATTAGGCAGACCAATCTCTTTGGCCAGGCGACGAATCTCGCTCTTGCCCAACCCCAGTTCCACAAAGGGTGAACGGACACCCAATTCTTTCGCTGCTTCTTGCCCCGGCCGGAAATCTCCCAGATCATCCACATTTGATCCGTCGATGACAAATTGCAGCCCCTCCCGCAATCCGATTTCCCTCAACCTCTGAAACAGGTCTTTCTTACAGAAATAGCACCGGTTCGGCGGATTAGCCCGATAGGCGGGCTGCTCAAATTCCTCCGTAGAGATGGCCAAATGACGTGCTCCCATAGCCTTCGCAAGATCTCTGGCCCGATTCAACTCTGCCTCAGGATACGTCGGAGAAAGACCGGTAACTGCAAGGGCTCGTTGACCGAGCGCTTCCACTGCGGCGCCGAGGAGCAAAGCGCTGTCCACGCCACCAGAGAACGCGACCACAACTCCACCCATTTGGCGTATCAAATTCTTGAGTAAATCGTACGAACGGTCCATGATATTGGCTCCTTGCAAAATAGTGCCTCTGTTGGACGAAGACGTTTCAATCTCTTCTGCGAAAGATCTGACGCCAAACCGGCGCCAACCTGTGTCAATTACAAGTCAATCGCCGCTTCCGATCGAAAATTAGATGTGGAACATCATCCCCTTTTCGGACTTTGCCCGCTGCCTTGTCACAAGTTGTTCGAGGCTAATGCCTGAGAGAACCTTTTTCATCGCCCCGGCGAGTTCGCCCCACACATCCCGGGCCGCGCACGCTTTCGACCTCGGGCATCCCTCGCCGTGATCAACACACGCGACAGGCCAGCCTCGCCCTTCGAGGGCTTGCACTACATCAAGCGCCGTGATTTCGCGCGGGTGACGTGTCAATTCGTACCCTCCGGACGCTCCTCTGATAGCTCGCACTAATTGTGCGGCCTTGAGGCCGCCTAACAAGATGTGGATGTAGTTTCCGGAAATATCCTCCCTGTCGGCAATCGTGTCCGCCTGGACAGGGCCCTCACCGAAGCAGGACGCCAGCTCCATCATCACTCTCAATCCGTAACGGCCTTTCGTGGAGACCTTCATGTTCCCAGATCGTCGTGACTTGGTTCACCATGTTCATACCGGTATTTGTTAAGTATGTCAATCCATCTTGTAGACAATGCGCAAAACCCATGCTTTAGCCGACTTTCCCCGTGATATATCGGCCTTTATCGAATTTGCGATTTGAGCCTCCGGATTTCACCTGTTCCGCTTGCGGCAAGCCGTACGGCGTGTTCTTCGACGAGCTTGCGAATCGTCATCACAAATGGCACAAATGGGGTCGTAGAACGGCGGAAGTGGCATTAATGCGAAATGAACGGATATCGGAATTGCTGGCGTTTGCCAGGTCGCTCGGAGTCAGCGACGCGAAACTGCTGGAGGTTGACCGAATAATTGTGGAAGACCACTTCCGTGATCTCTGCGAAGAGCCGCGCTGCCCCAATTACAACACGTCGATCAACTGCCCGCCCCATTCCATGACCCCAGCTCGGTTTCGAGACCATATCAAGGGGTTTGTTCGCGTCCTCGCGTTCAAGTTCGACATGCCCATGGAAGCCGTGCAGGAGGCAAGTCTACGAGAGGCTGCTTTGTTACTGCACGAAACAACCGCGGCCATCGAGCGTCGAGCCAAATCCTTGGGCTTCGAGCGCGCGTGCGGGTACTCTTCCGGCGGGTGCAAGAGAACCCTCTGTTACGAGCACGCGGATTGCGCAGCGCTCCAAGAAGGCGGTCAGTGCCGCCACCGGGACAAGGCGCGGCCTTCACTCTCAGGCATGGGCGTCAACTGGCAGACCTTATCCAAATCCCTTGGCTGGATGATGCATAAGAGTGAAGATACGGGGGACAATACCGTCATGATGGCCGGCTTAGTCTTCCTTGAATGAACGCCATTGCTGGCACGAAGGACGAGTTGCGGGTCGACCGGCAGCTCAAGAGGCGAGTGGAGGGATGGAGCGCCGACTTATCATGCGTCAAGCAGAGACTTGACCCGGTGGTCTCCGTTGCCTCCAAAGGCATCAGCAAGCGGGTTACACGAATGAATCCACTTTTTATGGGTATTATCGCCACTGTACTACATCTGGTGAGAACTTGTCCGAAGTGCCGTCACAGGCAGATTGTTTCAACAAAGAAAAAGCGCGACACTGTGCGCTGCAAGCGATGCGGCTCTGATATTCCTCCAAGAAAGTCATAGAGTTCGTTCCTTCCAAACCAGTGTACTGTTTCAGGCAGATCAAGAGAAAAAAGGTGTTGGTTGTTGATTTGCTCTTGAGAGGTTCCTCTGAAGCCTCTTCTCCTGCGCCCGCCTCACTTTTTGTCGGTACTCCTCTAC
>VGSG01000131.1 GCA_016875095.1 Deltaproteobacteria bacterium | reverse complement strand
CAGGCGCAGGTCACCTCGTGAAAGCGAGTCCGGGTTTCAGAAAGATCCCTAGCCAACAGATCTCACTGCAACTTGATTGAATTTTGCCAGGCTGTCTCCCACAGATTCCTTGGGCAGCTTATAGGTGTTCGTGGGATCGTGATCACGAAACGTCCTCCTTTCCGCTCAAAAGGTATTCCACGGAACGATTCTAAAGAAGCTTTCTTCACAAAAGACTCTTCTTTACGAAAAGCCCAAGTGAGTGTGACACTATGTGCGGTGTTTGCGGGATAGTAGCCAAAGATCCATTGGATTCGTCTCACGTCCGAATCCTCAGAAAGATGAACAAGGCGCTTGCGCATCGAGGTCCGGACGATCAAGGTGAATACCTGTCCGACCGTGTGATGTTGGCCATGCGGCGCTTAAGCGTCATTGATTTGGAAGGGGGCGCCCAGCCACTGTACAACGAGGACCGGTCTCTGGTTCTTATCGCCAACGGCGAGATTTACAATCACGTGGAACTGCGCCAATCCTTGATCGACCGTGGCCATCGTTTCCGCACCCGAAGCGACTGTGAGACCATCCTGCGCCTGTATGAAGACGCGGGGACGGATTGCGTGCAGAGCCTCCGAGGCATGTTTGCTTTTGCTTTGCTGGACACTCGTAAGCAAAGACTCATCCTGGCCCGGGATCGCATGGGTGAAAAACCGCTGTACCTGTGCGAGGACCGCGGAAGAATCGTTTTTTCGTCGGAACTCAAGTCTCTGCTGCATTCCGGCCTGGTTCCCTTTCGTTTGGACCCCGAAGCCGTGGATCTGTATTTCCACTACCAGTTTGTTCCGGAGCCCCGGACGGCCCTCCAAGGCGTGCGAAAGCTCGATGCGGCCCATATGCTGGTGATTGATATCGAACCGTGGACGATCAGCGAGTCCTGCTATTGGAATATGGACGCGGCCGAACCCGCTCAAGGCGATCCCGCGCTCTTGATCAGGCGGGAACTGGAGAAAATAGCGGAGCTTGTGGTTCGGTCCGACGTTCCTGTGGGAATCGCGCTCAGTGGGGGTTTGGATTCCAGTGTGGTGGCCGCGCTTACCGCGCGGACATACCCCGACGCGATGCACGCGTTCAGTGTAGGATATCCAGGTAGACCGCGATCGGACGAGCGTGATGACGCCCAAAAGCTCGCCGACCACTTGGGCATGCCCTTTCACGAGATCGAGATCGACACTCACGAGATGGTGGATTTCTTTCCCGATCTGGTCTATTGGCGGGACGATCCTATCGCGGACATATCGGGACACGGGTACTATGCGGTGATGAGGGCCGCGAGAGAGCGCGGGATTCCGGTGGCGCTCCAAGGACAAGCCGGTGACGAGCTTTTCTGGGGATACCCGGAAGTGCGAGACGCTGCACGGCTCTCAAAGACGAAGGCGGGAGTCCTGTCCAACGGGAAGAGCGCTCTGTTCGCCTACTGGAGCGTGGGTTTGCCTGAGGGCTTATCACTCCCCTCCCTTGGCAGGTGGGTCCGCACCTGGGGTGGGCTCAAGACCAGTCTGGACGCGTTGCGCATCCATCGGCAGGCGCCTTCGGACCGGCTCTTCTTCTATGATGTCGCGCCTGACTTCCCTTCTGCAACCCGGGAAATGCATGCGCTCTACGCGCGCCGATTCATGGAAGATCTGCTGGACTTCCAGGCGTCCGGGCTCTTCAGGGTTTCCCGGCCTTGGCCGAATGTTGACGTGACCGTTACGAAACTCATCTGCCAGACATACCTGCGTGAGAACGGCATCGCCCAGGGTGACCGCCTGAGCATGGCCTCGTCGGTGGAGCTGCGCCTTCCTCTGGTGGATCATCGGCTCGTGGAGACTGTGGTGGGTCTGCGGAAGGCTCGGTCGGACCTTGACCTTCCCGCAAAGGCCTGGTTGAAGGAAGCTGTGGCGGATCTGCTCCCCGCTTGGGTTCTTGATCGTCCCAAGAGAGGCTTCGCCCCTCCGGTCAAAGAATGGCACAAAGCGCTCTTCTCGGCGTACGGCGAGAGCCTGAAGGACGGGTACCTAGTCCAAACCGGCGTGTTGAAACCAAGAGCCGCCAGGATCCTCTCAGAAGGGCCTTTTCCGAGAGGGGCGATCACTCCCATCTCGTTCAAGGCCCTGGTATTGGAACAGTGGTGCCGTCGTATGTCCTCGCCGTGGTGAAAGGGAGCTACTAATCGGTTGATACTATGACCGAAACTATTCCGGTGGTCCTGTTTGCATACGCGCGTCCTCGGCGCCTGCTGATGACCCTGGAGTGTCTGCGGGCAAACCATGTGCCCCTGATCTATGCTTTCGCGGACGGCCCAAAGACATCGCAGGACTCGCAGAAGGTGGCGAGCGTGCGGGAGATCCTGCGGGCTATTGACTGGTGTGAAGTCGCGCTTTGCGAACGAGAGCGAAATCTTGGCCTTGGGCGTTCGATATTCACCGGGGTTCAAACGGTCCTGGAAAAGCACGATACGATCATCGTATTCGAAGATGACCTGGTCTGCGTTCCGGGCGCGTACAATTACTTATCGGCTGCGTTGAAGCATTATGCGAACAATCCCGCGGTCATGAGTGTCACCGGTTGGACGCATAGGCTGGTGACGCCGGGCGCCGTGAACGGCCAACCGTACTTTGACGGTCGGGCCGAATGTCTCGCGTGGGGAACATGGGCCCGAGCGTGGCAGCGCATGGATCGAGACGCGATGACACTTATTAGCGAATGCCGGACGCGCGGTATCGACGTGTTCCGATACGGCGCGGATCTGCCGTCTCAGGCGCGCAAGGAGCGAGCGAGGAACCTCTGGGCTGTGCGATGGCTGTACGCGCATCTCCTGTCAGGAGGGCTGTGCATGAGACCGCCTCACAGCCTTGTGGATCACGTGGGTTTTGACGATGAAGCGACCAATGCCATGGACCCGTGGAAATGGTCAAATCATCCGCTTAAGGATTGCCCGCTCGTGCCCCAAGAATGGCCTGTTCCGGAGGAGCGCCCCGAGTGCAGCCGACTGTGGAGATCCGTGTACGGGGCGAATTCGCTTGAGTGGTTCGTGAAGAGAGCGGTGAGGAAGTCCCGTTTCTTGGTAAGAAGGACACTACAGCCTCTTGTGGGCGACTGAGCACTACATTTCACAAATGTGGTCACGGACTTGGGCGCCACTGACCTGAGCAAGCTCAGGTCAGTGCTGGACGCGCACCTCAGAGGGCGCTGACCCAGCGAAACGTCGGGTCAGTGGCGCCCTAATAACTCCCCGGACCTGGGAAAGAGCGCACTAAGGTCCGGCTTAAGTGTCCTGAAGCCGCGAGGAAGGAAGCATTTATGACCGCATGGGAGGCGAAAGCCGGAGTCAAAGAGTTGATCAGGCTCTTGCTTCCCCCGCTGTTTGTCAATCTGGCCAGGACGCTCAGAGGGAGGGTCAGCTTTTTCGGCGCTGTCGCGGACTACGAGCACGTGCCGGACGGATGGGATTACCAGCGGTCGAATCCCTGGGTGAGAGGTTGGGATGAGGCGAGCGTCGCGGAACTCCAGGCCAGGAAATGGGCTCGTTTCAAGGAATTGGTGGAAGGGCCCGGGCCTCTGGGCTTTTCGCACGAAGGAGACCTCAGCGCCAACGCGGACGCGGCTCAGCACAACACAATCATGATATTCGCCTACTCCATCGCGCTCGCTTCACGAGATACGGATACTTTGTCCATGCTGGATTGGGGAGGCGGTCTCGGGCACTACTATCTGCTCGCGCGCTCACTCTTACCTGGGGTGGAGATCCAATACCACTGCAAGGACCTCCCCACTTTGGTAGCCCAGGGCGCTCGGACGCTTCCCGATCAGAAATTCTATTCTGACGAGTCTTGCTTGGATCGAACGTACGACTTTGTCCTAGCCAGCGGGTCATTACATTACGCCGAAGACTGGCAGAGCTTGCTCGCGCGGCTGGCGAGAGCGACGCGCCGCTTCCTGCTCATCAATCGGCTGGTCGTATGCCGCCACGCCGCGTCGTACGTCTTTGTGCAGCGGCCATACTCATTTGGGTACAATACGGAATACGTGGGCTGGTGCCTCAATCGGCAGGCTTTCTTGGAGGAGGCCCGTCGCAACGGATTGGAACTGGTGCGGGAGTTTATTCTCACGGATACGCCGTACATCTTTCGAGCGCCGGAACAGAGCAGGACGCAGGGTTTTCTTTTCAGGGCGCGTGGAGCCTAACCCGAAGGGGCTGTCCGAGGCGGGATGTTTCGGATATATTCAGGCCGTTTCGCTCGAATGGATGGGGATAAGGTCAGACGTGCTCGACAACGATCTCTTTCGTAATAGGAACGTGCTCATTACCGGAGGCCTGGGTTTCATCGGCTCGAACCTTGCCCGTCGCCTGGTGGAGATGGAAGCCCGCGTCACGCTGGTAGACAGCATGATCCCCGATTATGGTGGAAACCTTTTCAATATCGATGGGATACGAGATCGGGTGGTGGTGAACATTGCGGACGTGCGGGACAGCCACGGGATGAAGTACCTCGTTCGGGACCAGGATTACCTATTCAATCTGGCCGGTCAGACCAGCCACATGGACTCGATGCACGATCCCTTCACGGACCTTGAGATCAACACGAGGGCTCAACTCTCAATCCTTGAGGCGTGTCGTCATCACAATCCGAGCGTCAGGATCGTTTTTGCGAGCACGAGACAGATCTACGGGCGGCCCCAGCGCCTGCCGGTGAATGAAGAGCACCCCCTGCAGCCCGTGGACGTGAACGGCATTAACAAGATCGCGGGCGAATATTATCACCTCCTGTATGACAACGTGTACGACCTGAACGCGTGCGCTCTGAGGCTCACCAACACTTACGGCCCGAGGATGCGAGTCAAGGATGCTCGACAGACGTTCCTGGGCATATGGATCCGACTCCTGGTGGAAGGAAAGCCCTTTGAAGTATGGGAGGGGGACCAGCTCCGAGACTTCACGTACGTGGACGATGCTGCGGAGGCATTCTTGTTGGCCGCTTCTCACGTTACGTCTCGTGGGTCGGTCTTCAATCTGGGGGGTGAGCCGGTTGTCATGCTGAAGCAATTGGCAGACCTGCTTGTGGAGATCTACGGCCGAGGCGAGTACGTGGTGCGATCGTACCCGGCCGACCGTAAGAGAATCGATATCGGCGACTACTACTCTGACTTCTCGAAAATTAAGGCAAAGCTAGGTTGGGAACCCAAGGTTCCTCTCAGAGAAGGCTTGAGCCGCACCATCGCTTTTTACAGCGAGCATCTCGATCACTACTTGGGGGAAGGATAGACCCGTGGGCCGGCGGATGACCGTTCCTCCGGCGGATCCGCGCTCCAACTACTTGGCGCGCGCCGCGGAAATCGATGCGGCGATCCGGCGCGTGCTGGAGAGCGGCTCCTATATCCTCGGGCGCGAAGTGGAGCTCTTTGAGCAAGAATTCGCCGGATACCTGGGGGAAGGAGTCCATGCCGTCGGGGTAGCCAATGGCACTGACGCCATAATGCTTGCGCTCAAGGCTTTGGGTGTGGGCCCAGGACACGTTGTCTTCACTGTGTCCCTCACCGCGGTCGCGACGGTCGCGGCTGTGGAGGCCGCGGGAGCGATTCCGTTCCCCGTCGATCTGCGCCCCGAATCCTACACCATGGATCCGGAAAAGCTGAGCGAAGCCATACGGTTCGTCGCCGAGCACGAGCGGCTCGTGAAAGGACGCCCGGCAGCCGTGCTGCCGGTCCACCTGTACGGTCATCCCGCGGACATGAGGGCCATCAACGACCTTGCGCGGTCTCATGGCCTTTATGCGATCGAAGATTGCGCACAGGCTCATGGAGCAGTGCTCGAAGGGACAAAGGCCGGTTGCTGGGCCGACATAGCGACATTCAGCTTCTATCCCACCAAGAACCTGGGAGCCTTGGGAGACGGTGGGGCTGTGGTCACCCGTAATCCCCAACTCGCGGAAAAACTCCGCTTGCTGAGACAATACGGCTGGCGCGACCGAACCGCGAGCGAAATACCGGGGCACAACAGCCGGCTTGATGAACTACAAGCCGCGATCCTCAGGGTAAAGCTCAATTACCTCGATGAGGACAATGAAAAGAGGCGCGCGGTGGCTGCAGCGTATTCGGAAGCCTGTGCCGGAATAGGGCTTACCCTGCCGCGATCCGCGCAGGGCGTGAGCCATGTGTACCATCAGTACGTGGTCGCCACGCCTTTTCGGGACGAGCTGCGGACTTACCTTGGAGAGCAGGGCATTGGAACCGCGATCCATTACCCGATCCCCGTGCACATGCAGCCCGCGTATGCCGGCAGAATCCTCCCTGAGAGCCACTCACTACCGATAACGGAGCAACTGTGCGGTCGCATTGCGAGCCTTCCCATGTTTCCCGAACTGACTGAGGAGCAGGTGACCAGAGTGCGTGAAGCGGTGCTCGCGTGGGCCGCGCAAAGGACCTGGACCCGGTGACGCGGCAGTTCTGCACATATTTCGACAAGCGCTATCTCGTGCGGGCCCTCGCGCTCTATTTGTCGCTCCGGAAGCATTGCGCCTCGTTCACGCTTTCCGCTCTCTGCCTGGATGCTGAAACCCACACAATCCTTGCTGACATGGGCTTGCCGGGTATGCAGCTCATTGCCCTGGAGGAATTGGAACGCGACGATCCGGCGCTCCTCGACGTGAAGAGCAGTCGCAAACGGCTCGATTACTACTTCACATTGACGCCGGCCTTGGCGCTTATGCTCCTGAGCCGCTCCTCCGCAGGAGATGTTGTGACCTACCTCGATGCGGATCTCTATTTCTTTCGAGATCCGGAACCGCTATTCAGCGAGTTGGAAGGCCACTCCGTAGGCATCATAGCGCATCGATTCCCGCGGGATCTGGAGCACCTCGCGCGGAAGTTCGGCATGTTCAACGTGGCTTGGGTGAGCTTCCGCAACGACGAGGAGGGAGATGTTTGCGCTCGCTGGTGGCGTGAGCAATGCCTCACATGGTGTCACGAGAAGCGAGCCGAAAACCGATTCGCGGATCAGAAATACCTTGATGACTGGCCTCAACGTTTTTCAAACGTGAGGGTAATTCAGCACAAAGGGGCGAACCTTGCTCCCTGGAACCTGCGAAACTATGACCTCACGCGGACCTCTGAAGGGGCGTGCGTTGATGGCGAGCCCTTGCTCTTCTTCCATTTCCATCGGTTTCAGAGGGTGGCTCCGTTTCTGTACGACACCAATCTATGGCTGTATGGGGCCAAGGCGTTACCGATCGTCCGACGAGAGATATTCAACCCCTATATCGAAGCTGTGGCTGCGGCGCGGCGCCTCTTGGGCGATCGGCTGGAAGAGGTCGATCTGGATTTGGGGCTGCGAAACGACCAAGGTTTTGCCGCTTTGTTATACCGGAGCTACGTGGCCTTCCGAAAGATCTTCAACGGGGATTATATCTTTTCGCGACCGATTTGGTAGGTCGGGTCAAGCGTTTCAAATCCAACATGCGCATATCTCGCAAGAAAGAACGGGGGCATCGGGCTCATGGCTGAAAAGCGTGCGCTGATCACGGGCATAACCGGCCAGGATGGGGCCTATCTGGCGGACTTACTCCTCAGGAAAGGATATGTTGTCTGCGGCATCAAGCGGCGGAGCTCCCTCATTAATACCCAAAGGATCGATCACCTTTACCAGGAGCCTCACGAGGGAGATTTGCGCTTCATACTTGAATACGGCGACGTTACGGATTCCACGAACCTGATCAGGATCGTGCAGAGATTTCAGCCGGACGAGATCTACAACCTGGCTGCCCAGAGTCACGTCAAGGTTTCCTTCGAGACTCCCGAGTATACGGCCAATTCAGATGCGCTCGGCACGCTGCGGCTCCTGGAGTGCATACGCATCCTGAACCTCACAAAAAAAGTGAAATTTTATCAATCCTCCACCAGCGAACTCTACGGAGAGGCGGAGGAGTTCCCGCAGAATGAGAACACCCCGTTCAGGCCCAGGAGCCCGTACGCCGTGGCGAAGCTCTATTCGTACTGGATCACCCGGAACTATCGTGACGCGTATGGCATATTCGCCACGAACGGCATACTCTTCAACCACGAGTCTCCGGTCCGGGGCGAGACTTTTGTGACCCGGAAAATAACCCGTGCTGCGGCCCGCATAAAGCTGGAGCTGCAAGATAAGCTCTACTTGGGCAATTTGAAGGCCATGAGGGATTGGGGCTATGCAGGCGACTATGTGGAAGCCATGTGGCTGATGCTCCAGCACCACGAGCCCGATGATTTCGTGATCGCGACGGGTGAGTGCCACTCGGTGAAAGAGTTCGTGGAACGGGCCTTTCAGGAAGTGGGTATTCGAATAGTCTGGGAAGGAGCAGGACTGGAAGAGAAAGGAATGGATGCGGAAACCGGTCGCGTGCTGGTGGAAGTGGACCCGCGATACTTCCGACCCACCGACGTGCAGAGGCTCCAGGGGGATGCTTCAAAAGCAACAAGGGTTCTTGGATGGAAACCAAGGGTCACCTTTGAGCGCTTGGTGCGACAAATGGTAGTGGGGGACCTTAGAGAGGCCGAAAAGGAACATCTCTGTAAACAGGCCGGTTTCTGATGGCGAGGAGCGAGAAAAAGGCTCCACGGGTATTCGTGGCCGGATCCACCGGCATGGTGGGTTCCGCAATTGTGCGAAGGCTCAGGAAGGGGCCGTACGAAATCCTGGTGGGGCCTACGCCTCGAGTGGACCTTCGGGACCAGCGCGCGGCCCACGCTTTGCTCAAGGAGCTCCAACCGGACTGGATATTTCTCGCGGCGGCAAAAGTGGGCGGCATCAATGCCAATAACACTTATCCCGCGGATTTCATCTACGACAACCTGATGATACAGACCAACGTGATCCACGGAGCGTACTTAACGGGGGTGAAGAAGCTCCTGTTCCTGGGCAGTTCCTGTATTTATCCCCGACTCGCGCCCCAGCCCATGAAAGAGGAATACCTGCTCACAGGCCCCTTGGAGCCGACTAACGAGGCATACGCAATCGCGAAAATCGCGGGGATTGTTATGTGCTGTTCGTATAATCGACAGAAAGGGACGAATTTCATATCGGTCATGCCGACCAACCTATATGGCCCGAACGACAGCTATCGTCTGCAAACTTCCCACGTCATACCGGCTCTCTTGCGCAAGATTCACGAGGCGAAGATGAGCGGCGCGAGCGATGTGGAGGTTTGGGGCAGTGGAAAACCGTTACGGGAATTCCTCCATGTGGACGATCTGGCGGACGCATGCGTCTTTCTTATGAAGAATTACGATTCGAGCGACATTGTCAACATCGGCACGGGCATTGAGATTTCCGTGCGCGATCTTGCGCTGCTGATCAAGCGGTTG
>VGSG01000130.1 GCA_016875095.1 Deltaproteobacteria bacterium | reverse complement strand
CCAATCCAAGTTTCCGAATTCTGGAGGCGCCGGTCCGATCCTGAGGCACACAAAGGAACTTTCGGCCATCTTCTGATCGTTGGCGGTTCTCCCGGCAAGACCGGAGCGCCGGCAATGGCCGCACGAGCCGCGGGCCGCATGGGCGCGGGCCTGGTCACCGTGGGCGCGCCGGCGTCATTGAACCCGATTCTGGAAGTGAAACTCACCGAAGAGATGACCGAACCGCTGCCCGAGAGCATCCCCGGCTATCTGGGGGAGGCTTCGACCCAGCGCATCCTCGCTCTGGCCGAAAACAAGAGGTGCGTGGTCCTGGGCCCGGGGCTCTCTGCGCGAGAAGGCATCCCCGAAATGGCGAAGGAACTGCTGGCCCGGTACGACGGATGGCTCGTGATCGACGCCGACGGCCTCAATGCGCTTGCGGGGAGCCTTGACACGGTCAAGGCCGCACGCGGCCGGCTCGTCTTGACCCCTCACCCCGCAGAAATGGGGCGACTTACGGGGTTATCGACACGTGAGGTCCAGGACGACCGTGTAGGGATCGCAAGAAAGACCGCCAAGGACCTGAACGCGTGGATCGTGCTCAAAGGCGCGAGGACGATCATTGCAGCGCCCGACGGCAGGATATTCGTCAATGCTTCCGGGAATCCGTGGATGGCCTCCGGAGGCCAAGGAGACGTCCTCAGCGGGATTCTGGGCGCCCTGCTGGCTCAGGGTCTGCCTCCGGAGGAGGCTCTCCCCTTTGGCGTTTATTTGCACAGTTTGGCCGCGGACAAGATAGTCGAACAATACGGCCCGCATCCGGTTCAGGCAACGGATGTCATCGAGGAACTCCCCTCGTTGCTGGGAGAGTTGGCGCCGCCAAAAGAAATTTCAACCGCAAGAATCGGATAGTATTCTCCGGAAAGCTCCCTATACTTCATCACAAAGGAGACGGGTTCGCGCTTGAAAAAGAATACGTCACAAGAAGATGGGAGCGAACGATATGGAAATCTTCTGGAAGGCGGTTCTAGACCGGGACACGCGGTTTGACGGCGCGTTCGTCTGTGCGGTCCGGACCACCGGCATCTACTGCCGACCGTCATGCCCCGCCAAACGGCCGCGGCTCGACCACGTGTCCTTCTTCCAACTGCCGGAGGCAGCGGAGCAAGCGGGATATCGTCCTTGTCTCCGTTGTCTCCCTGACCGGACAGCGCCGCTCGGGCGCGACGGAGCGCTTGTACGGCGCGTCTGCCACCTCATCGAGGCTCACGATTCTCCCGAAACCTTGACCCTGGCTTCTCTTAGCTCGCAGACCGACATCAGCCGGTATCACCTTCAGAGGACCTTCAAGCGGATCATGGGGATTACACCGCGTCAGTACGCCGAGGCCCGTCGTTTAAGCCGGCTCAAGGGATTGGTCAAGGAACGGAATGACGTTACTAGCGCTCTCTACGAAGCAGGTTACGGGTCCAGCAGCCGCCTCTATGAGCGAGCCAACGAGCGTCTTGGCATGACGCCGGCCACCTATCTTCGAGGGGGAAGTGGTATGACCATTGGGTACACCGTCCTTGATTCGCCGTTGGGGCGGCTTCTCGTGGCAGCCACAGGCAGAGGGGTGTGCGCGGTGAGCCTTGGAGAAGTGGACGCCGATCTGGTTGAGGCCCTCACACAAGAATACCCTGCCGCTGAAATCCACCGAGATGACGTGGGCGTCGGAGAGTGGGCCGCGGCGCTCGTAAAGCATCTCTCGGGATGGCAGCCGGATCTGGACTTGCCTCTGGATCTGAGGGTTACTGCCTTTCAGTGGAGGGTCTACGAGGAATTGCGGTCCATCCCCTATGGAAGCACGCGCTCCTACGGAGAGATTGCCGGAGCAGTCGGCCTCCCCAACGGAGCTCGCGCGGTCGGCCACGCGTGCGCTACGAACCCTGTGGCGCTCATCGTTCCGTGCCATCGGGCGATCAGAAAGAACAAGGGTCTCGGAGGTTACCGGTGGGGTTTGGAGCGCAAGAAGAAGCTTCTGGCCCGGGAGAGCGGCGCTCTCCCGGAGCCTAATAAGGTAGACAGCGCGTAGCCCCAATGAGATGACAGCGACGCAGGAGCTACTCTTCATGGCGTTTGTCAAAAGTAATGGCCTAGTTACGAGCCGCTACTTCGACTTGGGAAAGACTTCTCACGCGGGGTGCATCGTATGCGACGCCGCGGTGAGTCTACAGAGCCAGATACGCTTTCTTGATGTGAGGATCGTCGATCAATTCCGCTGCGGGGCCTGACATGGCGATGGAACCGTTCTCCAGGACGTATGCCCTGGCGCTGATTTCCAGGCTGAACGCCACTTTTTGCTCCACCATGAGCGCCGTGACTCCGTCCTGGTTGATGGCCTGAATCGCTGAAAAAACGTGTTCCGCCACCACGGGGTGCAACCCGAGGGAGGGTTCGTCCAAGAGCAACAGCTTCGGGTCACTCATTAGCGCCCTGCCTATGGAGAGCATCTGGCGCTCGCCGCCTGAGAGGGTTCCCGCAAGCTGGCTTCCACGATCCGCCAACCAGGGATGAAGACGGAAAACTCTGTCCAGGAGCCCCTTGATCCTGCGCTGGTCTTTGAGCGCATGAGCGCCCAGGTAAAGATTCTCCAAAACTGTCATGTCAGGGAAGATCCGGGCCCCTTCCGGCGCGATCGTGATGCCCAATCGCACAATCTGCTCAGGCGCGAGGCCGTCGAGGTTTCGGCCTTCAAAGAAAATACCGCCCCCTTCTGCGGCTCGCGGCCGCGTCAGCCCCACAATGGAGCGCATCAGGGTGGTCTTACCCGCGGCATTGGGGCCGATGACGGAAACGATTTCTCCGCGCAGGACTTCCAGGGATACGTCACGGAGGACCTGCACATCGCCATAACCGGAATTAATATGCGCGATCTTAAGCATATCGGCGACCAAGATACGCCACGACCACCTGAGGATCCGCGGCCACTTCATGCGGCCTGCCTTCCGCGATCTTATGGCCGTGGTCCAGGACAATGATCCTGTCGGATATCCCCATGACGGCCTTGATGATATGTTCCACCACCACCATACTGATCCCGCGTTCTCTGAGCCCGTTGAGCAGCCCTAACATCTCCCCGATCTCTCCCGACGTAAGCCCGGCCATGTTTTCGTCCAGCAACAGCGCCCTGGGTCCGGTAGCCAGGGCTCTGGCCAGCTCCAACCGCCGCCTCGACGCCGGCGAGATCGCGGTCGGCGTCAGGTCCGCGACGGCCCCCAAACCCACCGACGTGAGGATCTCCCCGGCCTCCGAACGGGCCCGGTCCAGCGAAAGCCCTTTGCCGTAGGCCGCGGCGATCAGGACGTTCTCGCGCACAGTCAGTCCCGGAAATGGCCGGGCTATCTGAGAAGTCCTGGCTATTCCGAGACGACAGATCCGATAGGGTCTTTCACCGGTGATCTTTCGCCCCTGAAAGATCACCTCACCGGCTGAAGGTCGGATAGAGCCGGTGATCACATTGAACAAAGTGGTCTTGCCCGCTCCGTTGGGGCCGATAATCCCCAGTATCTCGCCTTCTCGTAGCTGGAAATCGACATCCGCAAGCGCCTCCAACGCGCCGAACCGGCAGGTCACCTTTCGAACCTCGAGCAGAGGCGCCATTCAGGCCTCCTTGTGAGGCTTGGGGAATCCGCCTCTGAGCGATCCCACAATCCCCTGAGGCATGAAGAGGATCACTCCAATAATGATCAGGCCCACCATCGCCATGTATACATAGAGAAATCTGGCCCAGAGCATTTCAGACACGAGGTAGAGAAAGGCGGCGCCCACCGCGGGGCCCAAAACGGTTCCCATTCCTCCCAGAAGAGTCATGATGACCATCTGAATCGTAATATGAACATCAAAGACCGAACTTGGGGTGATGTACGTAAGCCAGTACGATTCCGTCGCTCCGTACATACCCAGGAAACTCGCGCTGATCGCGTACGCCTGCGCCTTGGCCCGAGCCGTGTTAACGCCTACCCCTTCCGCAGCGTCCTCATCCTGGGCTATGGCCTTGAGCGCATATCCGAAGGCTGAACGCTCCGTCAGGATCGTAATGGTCAGAATGCCCGCAGTGAGGGCCAGGAATACGTAATAAAAGAACGCGGAGGAAGTGTTGATGGGAAACGTGGCCCCGTGACTACCCCCAAGAAGGCTCATCCCGGTCAGGTTGTCCCATTCCAGCGCTACCTGCTTCAGGGCCTCCGCAAACGCGAAGGTTGCGATGGCAAAATATGCCCCTTTCAGCCTCAACGTCGGTATCCCTATGGCGAGCGCGATCAGCCCCGACGCCACAGCGGCAAGGATCAGAGCGACCCAAAAGCTCTGTTCCAGGCGCGCCATGACCAGGAACGCGATGTATGAGCCTATGCCGAAATAGACAACCGAGCCGAAATCAATGTACCTCGCGTAACCGCTCAAGAGATTCCAACACGTGGCCAATCCCACCCACATGATTGTGAGCGTGGCGAGACGAATCGCATATCCACCGAAAAAGAGGGGAAGAGCAATCAGCGCCGCGCAGCTTGTCAGACCGATCACGATGCGCAGATTCATTCAAGCATACCCCGCCCGAGTAGTCCTCGGGGCCTGATCAACAAAACCAAGAAGAGGATGAAGAAGGTCACGGCAACCGATAGACCAGGGGAAAGCAGCGCCGCGCACAGCGATTCCACCACTCCCAAGAGCAATCCCCCCAACAGCGCGCCGGGGAGATACCCCATGCCTCCGAGCACCGCAACACAGAATGCGACAATTGTGTACTGAAGCCCCATCTGGGGGTGAATAACGAAGAACGTGGAAACCATCGAGCCGGCCACACCGGTAACGCCTGCTCCAAGCGCGAATGTGAGCGCGTACACAGCCCTCACATTGATCCCCATCAGCCTGGCCATCTCCCAGTCCTGGGCTGTGGAGCGAATAGCCCTGCCTGCTCGCGTTCGGGAGAGAAGTAAATAGAGCAGCCCCACCACAAAACCGGCCAGCACAAACGTCACCAGCCTCGCCTTGGGAATCACGAGGCCCCCCCATGTGAGACTCGTCCCCGCCCAGGGAACGGCAAAGGTGCGAAAATCCGCGGTCCAGGCCAGGAGCGCAACATTAGCGATGACCAAGTGGATCCCGAAGGTGAGGATGTAGCTCATGATGGGCGGAGCGCCCACCACCCTGTTGATCAGCAACCTTTGCAAGATGTACCCGAAGCAAAAAAGAAGGCCGAACGAAATGGGAAGACTGATAAGCGGATCTATCCGCCCCAGGAGAAAAAGCCAATACGCGGCAAACGCGCCCAGCATCACCAACTCGCCATGAGCGATGTTCACCACCCCCATGACGCCGAAGATGAGGCAAAATCCCGCTGAGTAAAGAGCGTACACCCCTCCCAGCAGTATTCCGTTTATGAGCGCCTGAATGGTTAAAGACACGGCTTATACGGTGATGCGATCCGGACGCAAACAAATCCCCCTGTATCTCCCTTTAGAAAAGGGGGCGCCTTAAAACCCCCCTTTACTAAAGGGGGGTTAGGGGGGATTTGAGAGCGACAAGACTTAACGGTGACCGGCGACGATGATTTTTCGCCGGTCGCGACCGAATAAATGCATCTCATCTCTTTTTCCAGGGCGGCATAGGATACAGAGGCGGAGCTTCAGCCGCATCAGCGGGGTACACATTGACCGGTTTTCCTTTTTGGATCTGGACCGCCACCGGTGGATGGTCCACGTTGGCCCCGGTTTGGTCGAAGTGGATACGGCCAAATGAGGTCATCATATCGATCTCGTATAATCCTTTCATGAGGGCTACGCGGTCCTCTTCACGGAGCGGCGGGGCCAGCCCGAGCTTTTCAATAACCTTTTGCTGGGCGACCGCGCCACCTATGCTCGCGGCTTCAACAAAGTCGGGCTGTCTCCCGAATCGCTCTTTGTACTTCCGGTTCAAATCAGCGGCGGTTCCGAAGATGTCGTCTTTGTACGGCAGATTGGGAGTCCACTCACTGGCCGCGATGACGTATTCCGCGTCTTTGCCCAGTTCCTCCACAAACTTGGGCACAGTCGGCCCATAGCTGAACGCCACCCCGCGTGGCGCAAAATCGATCTCCTTCATGGCTTTGACCACTTTCATGGCCACAAGCATATGGGACCCCACCAACAGAACATCCGGATTCTTTTCCTTCACCTTGAGCAACATGGAATTGTAATCCTGCAAGTCAATGGGGAAGAGTTCATAGTGGACGACGTCAAAGCCGTGTTCTTTGGCATACTTGCGAAATCCTTCGCAGGCAAGCGACGTAAAGAGGATGTTCGCCCCCACGATTGCTATGGTCCTGGGCCGAGGCTCAACCGACGTGAACACCTCGACGCATCCCCTCACCTCTTCGGTCGCCCTGCCTAGTGTTGAGAAGTAGTATTTGAAACCGCGCTCAAATAGCTTGTTCGAACTTGCCGCCCCGCTGATGAGCGGATATTTGTACTTCTCAGCTACCGCGGAGCCGGCAAAGACCTGCTCCGAACCAAAGCCGCCCAAGAGGAGATCCACTTTGTCGTCGGTGATTAGTTTCTCGATCAGCTTTGCGCTGACCGCAGGGGTGGATTTGTCATCGAGGAAGACCAGGTCGACCGGATACTTCTTGCCCTTGACCTCGATTCCCCCGCGGGAATTGACCGTCTCGGCCCAGAACGTATAAGCATCCTTTACCAAGCGCCCATCAGCGCCCACAATGCCCGTGAGAGCAACAGACACTCCTATCTTGAAGCCCTTTTCAGCGGCCCACAGAGCGCATGGCCCCGTGACGGTCAGTGTCATGACAATTACTCCGACTGCAATGAAGCCCCACATTGAAAACCCCCGGAAATGCAATGGGAAACCGAACCTAGGAACGTTATGGCCGACTCTGGCAAA
This sequence comes from Deltaproteobacteria bacterium, assembly GCA_016875095.1. Taxonomy (GTDB): domain Bacteria; phylum Desulfobacterota; class Desulfomonilia; order Desulfomonilales; family Desulfomonilaceae; genus VGSG01. Next base: position 2,746 of record VGSG01000130.1, on the reverse strand, counting down.
AAAGCCTCTCGCAGTCAAGGACAACCCCCGCTGAACTTGACAAGGGCTCTTGGGTCATTCATAGTTCCCCCGAGCCGGCACGGTCTATTCCCGCGATTCAGCTCCTGATCGGCTTTACGGTCATCGGGCCGATCGATAAGCCCTCAACGGAGATCTCGAATGCCCTCCACGAAAGCCCTCCCATCGCTCACGTCGGCAATGGAAGATTACCTGGAGGCGATCTACCACCTTGAGCAGGAAAGAAGAATCGCCCGCGTTCGAGATATCGCCGGCAGACTTGACGTGAAGATGTCCTCTGTCAGTTCCGCGCTCAAGACCCTCAGCTCCCGAGGACTGATCCGTTACGACCCGCACCAATACATCGTTCTGACCGACCGCGGCATAGAGAAAGCCAGGGAAATCGTCCGCCGACACGAGATCATTAAGAGCTTCCTCACGAGAGTCCTGAAAGTGGGGGAGAAACTCGCGGAAGACAACGCGTGCCGATTGGAGCATGATCTGGACCCGGAAGTAATGGAGCGCCTCGTCGGCTTTATGGAATTTGTGGAGATGTGCCCCGTGGACCAAAGCCGGTGGCTTGAAGCACGCTCCGAGAGCTGTGACGAGTGCCTGCCTTGTCTGGATGAGGCTATCAAGAAGGTGCAGCGGAGAGCCAAGGCCCAGAAGGCCGCGCTCGCGGACGGCATGACGCTCGCCAAAGCTCTGGTAGGCTCCCAGGTAATCATAGAGACCATCAAAGGAACGGCAAAGCTCCGGAAGCAGATCTCTCAAGCCGGTCTGGAAGAAGGCGCGATAGCGAAAATAGAGAAGAAACAGACCGATTCCGGGACCGTGCACCTCACGATCAAAGGCTATCACCTCTCTCTACGGGAAGACGAAGCCTCCCGTATCCTTGTCAAACCCTGCTGATTTGCCTTTCTACGAACTGCCTTGGCATTGGCTTGGTTGGGCTTTGGTGGGACAGGCGGGATGCCTTTCCCACCAAAGACATGATATCCCGGCCGACAGTGCCGAGTCCCGTCCCGCCGATCGCGGGACTCGGCCCGACCTACGACTTGATATGGCAATGGCTCTAAAACTCGGTTACAAAGGATACGTACCCGCCCATGACTGCGCCGATATTACGAGCGGGATTGATTCCCCAGTTAGAGGCTTGATTGGGAGTGTTCCAGTTTGGAACACCAAGGTCCACACACGCATAGTTGAACCACTTGCCCGGCTGCCAATATCCGGCCAGGGCTTCCAGTCTTAGACCTTCCAGCAGGCGCCAGTCGAGGCCCAGATTCACTTCCCAGCCCAGATTCGCGTCCGGAATACTCGGCGCGGCCAAGGGCCCGACGAATCCGCCGGGTGTGTTGTTATACGTGGTATTGTAGTTGGCGTTGACGCTGATGTAGCCCCAGGGATAGGACTTGCCGCTTCTGTCGGCCCAAATAAAACTTGCCCACGTGTTTAGGTTCGCGGCGAGCGCATAATCAACCCGGGCCGCGAAAGCAATCGCATCATATAAGCCTCCATCATTGCTGCTGAGGCCGAACGCGTTGTTCCCGCCGCCGTATTGGTGCGCCAGGAGCCAGCTATAGGGGAGCAACAACACGGTATTGCTCAAAACAGGTCTGCCGCCCAGCAAGAAATACCCTTGTCGGTCTATAAGCACCCCTGCTCGTCTGTCGAGACCTTCGCTCCTGAACCACAGACCGGACACTTTCAGCGGCCCACACACCGCGCCCGCAATGGTTACAAAACGCCAGTCCTCCAAGTAGTCCGGCGCCAAGGAGGAGCCGAAACCGCCCGCGGTAACAGTAGCCGCGCCCCCGGGAGTCGCGTCCATGCTGCTCTGAAACTTCTGCGTCCGCAAATAGTGGGAGGCTTCGGCGTTCAAGAAGAGCCGGCCGTTGTTGTACTTCACATAGTAGCAACCCAGCCAATCGGCAATATCGGTAGTCGTCGCCGCACGCCTGCTCGCGAGGCTCCCGACCCCTGCCGCGCTCGCCGCTTCCGCTCCTTGATGCGCAAATATGTAAATCCCGAAAAGGCCGATATCGAGCGACCCCGCCGTATAGGTCACGAAGCCGCCGGTCTCCGGGTTACGCGCTCCGGATTTGTCCGCAAGGTCCCCGACGTAGAGCGCGCCGCTGCGCCAGGGATAACCTCCAAGGCCGACACGAAACGGTCCGTACGGGGCTACCAGTAAGACCACATCGGACGATGTCTCATAGGTCCCGTCAAGCATTGTTCCCAGACCGAATGAAAAAGGCCTCTTTCCGACGGCTAAGATGCCCCAGGGCGTTTGCGCGGTGAACCAGAGCAGATACCATTGACCCTCTGAGAAAGCGTTCTGCATGCCGGCATTCTGGCTGTTCGGATTCTCAGAGTTGTTCTGCGTTCCCCATTCCCCCACATGGTACCTGCCGCGAATTCTCACTACCTGATTGATCCGGATCTCGGGATCGATATCCATCCACATGGTCTGAACCGATGCGTCATGGCCGGTCTTGATATCCGTCTGGCCCGGAACACCGAAATTGGCCTGCGTGCCCAAAGAACCAAGATTGTTCCGACCGGCCCAAAAATTCGCGTTCGTCAAATTGCCCACCGGGCCCACTCCGAGTGTCCCCAGATCCGGCCGATCATAGGTCCCGAAAAAACCTTCGCTCCCCAACTGGCCGGACCAATACCACCTCCACTTGAACGCGCCTTCCATGTGGAACTCCCAGCCGAAAGCGGGGGTCATCAGAGAACAGAA
>VGSG01000129.1 GCA_016875095.1 Deltaproteobacteria bacterium | reverse complement strand
TGACCCTCTCGGGGGTCTACATCGGAATCGGCGCACTCTTTCCCGTTCTGGGAATAGGGTTGTGAGGGAGCGTGGGCGAGCACCGCGAACCAACGGTGTAGCGCTTACGAGCATCACCCCATTTCTACAGTTGATCTGCCTTCGGGATTCCGGGACACCTTAATTAATTCTCAGGCTGCGACACCGATTATGTATTGTCCCCGGAATTCCCCGGAATTCCAGGCGGCCGCCGCGGCGTGGAGGTCCGTATTCTCCTGTGTACCTTCTTGTGGATGGGGTTTGAGATAATCGATGGGAGATCAAGGTCTTAGCGCTCCTCTGGTTATCAGTTGAATGGCGTGTTATAGTGGCGGACGATCAAGATTTCGCATCTTATGCTGATTGATCTAACGTTTGTTAGCCCACGTCGAACCAGTCGTTGACCTTCGCGGCTGGAACCGCTCCGGCGCATGTGTGGAGGCAATATGCCTACTGTTACTCTGAAGGCGCATTATGATGGCGAGAGGATTGTCCTGGACGAGCCGTTCGAGATCCCACGAAACTCACCTCTCATGGTAACGGTGTTGTCCGCGACTGAGGCAGAAGTCGGCGAGGATTGGATCTTGGCCGCGCGGAAGGGTCTCTCTGCGGCATACGGAACGGACGAGCCGGATTATGGCGCCGAGGACCTCCGTCGATGACCGAAGGTGACGTTGTCTTGACACCGCTACCCCAAACCCATAGGCGTTCAAATAGTGAATCCATGTGCGCTTCTGTGGTCAATATAGTGTTCACGTTGGTTGCAAATCGCGCTTCATCAATCTGTGAGCGTACTTCCGACAGCCGACAAAAAATGCAATTCGCGTATCCTGTGTAGAGTGCGTGGAGGATACGCAATGGGTGTCCCCGCCGCCTCACGTTACTGGCCCAAGTCCCCTGTGGCAAGGGCCTTCGCCGGACCATGCTTTCCTCCCCCTGGATTCGTCTGCTTCAAATATCGGTAAAAATCACTATCTGTAGTAAGTATCAGCACGGAATTCTTGTTCGTTCCATCCTTATAGAGTTCAAGGGTGCGCAAGAAGGCATAAAACTCGGGATCACGGTTGAAGACCTCACCGTACACACGAGTCGCTTCAGCGTCCGCTTTCCCTTGAATCTCCTGCACTTGGCGGTACGCGGTCGAGCGGATTTGACGCAGCTCTTTCTCCATGTCCCCTAGAATTTCCGCACTTCGTCCCTCTCCCTCAGATCGAAACTGGGCGGCGATACGTTTTCGTTCAGAGATCATTCGGGCATATACCTTCTCCCGTACACTCTCCACATAATCCAGACGCTTGATGCGTACATCAACCAGCTCGATCCCGTATTGAGGTATAATCTTCCGTGCCTCAGCAAGGATGGTCCGCGTGATCTCTTCACGGCCGCGCGTAATCTCTTTCTTGAGTTCTTCTTCCCGCTCCTGCGTGACCTCCTCCATGGCTTGCTCCTCGGGCGCTTGCCATGAGGAGCTGCGGACAAGTTCGATCAGTTCGCTGCTCGAAACCTGATCACGCACGACAGAGTCGATAATATCGTTCAAGCGAGATTGGGCTCCCGCTTCAGTCGCCACGCTCTCCAGGAATTTTCGCGCATCCACTATTCGCCAGCGTGCCGTGGTGTCTACCCAGATGAATTCGCGTCCTTTCGTGGGTATCTGATTCGGATCGCCATCCCATACCAGGAGCCGTTTTTCGAATCGCCTCACTTCTTGCACGAACGGTAGCTTGAAATGTAGTCCCGCCTCTGTCACCGTATCTCCGACAGGACGGCCGAACTGAACTATTACCGCTTGCTGTCCTTCTTCCAGGGTGTAAATCGCTCCGGAAATCAAAATTGCGGCCGCCACGACAATAAAGATAATAATCCCTCTTGCTGTAGTTCTCATGGTTGCCTCCCTTCAACAGATACCTTCGCACCGGATTCGACCTGGAGCCATGGCACAAGAGCCTTTTGAGCGCTGTCCACGATGTAAATCCCCTTAACTTCAGGCAGGAAGCCGCTCATTGCTTCCAGGTACAGTCTTTGCCGCGTGACCTCCGGAGCGCTGCGATACTGGGCCAGTATTGCTTGAAAACGGTTCGTCTCTCCGTTGGCTTGGTTGACTCGTTCCAAGGCGTAGCCTTCGGCGTTGCGAACGGACTGAAGCGCGACGCCTCGGGCTTTAGGAATTTCTCGATTTGCCTGTTCCTGGGCCTGATTTATGGTCCTTTCTCTGTCCTGACGCGCCTCGTTGACCTCGTTAAAAGCCGGTTTCACAGTATCGGGAGGCGTCACATCCTGGAGTTCCACCGTAATCAAGCGTACCCCGGCCTCATAGCTATCCAAAATTTTTTGGATCTCCTCCTTGGCCTCCTTTGAAATAGCCACCCGTCCAACAGTGAGCACATCACTGCCGATACGATTTCCGACTACTCGCCGCATTACCGCTTCCGTTATGTCGCGGATCGTTTTCCGTGTATCGCGCACCTGGAACAGATAGCGGATCGGACCTTCAATACGGTATTGGATGATCCACTGAACATCTATGACATTGAGATCTCCGCTTAACATGAGGGACTCGCCCTTATAGGCCTGGTTGGCCGAATACTGGGTGCGCTGCCCGACGGGAGTGGCCGTTGTCCGGAAACCGAATTCCTCCTTTAGAACGCGGGCAGTAGGTACCAGAACCACCTTTTCAATACCCAAAGGCCACTTGAAGTGCAGTCCCGGCGTGGCTGTGCGCACGACTTTTCCAAAGCGTTGCACTATGCCCGTCTCTTCAGGCTGGACCGTGAACCAGCATGACCAGAGCAGGATCAATGCAGCGATCACTAGAAGGACCCATAGAGAGCCTGGCTTAAAGTCCCGCCACTTTCGTCCAACCTGTGTTAGGATTTCGTCCAAGTCCGGCTGATCTCTCCGCGGCGGAAGATATTGATCTGGCATAAAAACCTCCCTTGAGAAGCGTTATTCTCGGTTGATGTTCCAGGTGAAGGCCACGAGACTATTCGAAGAACCAAAGGAATGGTGGTCTTGCACTTCTGGAGATTCGTTCGGTAAGCTTCTTCGAGTCATTTCGTCTCTTCCGGGATGACTTGAGTTTCCGAAGCAGCCTTCAGCAGTGCTCTATCAGGAGCGTTTGCCCGAGAGTGATATCTCGCGTGAACTCAGGACATCACGTGGTAGTGGCTCCATCCATGGAGAACTTCTTGTTGCAGCTTTCTCTCCAGGCGCAAACCACGCAAAGGGTCTTGTCGTTGTTCATCGCTCAGTTCCTTTCTGATTGAGCTATATCCTTGTGATCAACTCTTGGTTGTGCCCTTGACAGTTCCCAGGAGGGGCCCAGACTGAGTGCCGAATCTTACTGCAATGACCAGCCAATACACGTGATTGGTAACGCCTTCCCAATAGATGTTTGGTCTGCGCCTTTGGTCGAAAGTGCTGCTGTAGTGGCTTGGATTCTCCGAAGCGGTCATGGACTTTTCATAACCATCCAAGAGGCGGAGCGTGCTGACAGGCCCGGCCTGTAGTCGCTCATGGTTGCTTCCCTTATGCTCTCCCCAAGAGGTCCAGCACAGCCTGATTCCAACCTCTCGATCCGAGTGTGGCAACCCGTTTCGCGTGAGCGAGAGAATCCGGCACATCCTGTTGGCCCGGTGAAAAGCCCAACAACACAGGAATGTCTACTCTCTCGAGCAAGTCGAAGTCATTGCGGGAATTGCCCAGGCCGATGCTGAGTATCCGGGCGTAGAGTTGCCGAAAGGCATTAAGCACCACAGCGACCGCGATTCCTTTGCCGCCGTGACCGATCAGATGAAGAAAACGATCGCCTTTCACTATGCGAAGCCCCCTCCGAGAAGCTGAGCGCTCCAAAGCAGAATCCGCATTCCCGGCATTAGGGTCCACGATGAACGGTTCATCGAACTCCCGCTTCTTGGCTAGGGCAGCCGAGTCAATATCCAAACCTGAGAGGGCCGCGACCTCTTCAGTCGGCATCGAGGCAAACCCCCGCATCGGCGTACCAATTTCAGCCGCAATTTCTTGAACGAGTCCGGCGAGTTCGCCGTACGGCCTTCCAAGAGAATAGAGCACAAAGCCGCCTCTCTTAGTAGGAGGATGCACACTGTGCGCGGCGAACAGCACCCTTGTTACCGATGAATCGGCTGGACAGACAATGCCTCCTCCGTTTTCTACTATGAAGGGATCGAACAGGCCCAGTTCGCGATGGAGCAGTTCCATTTCCCCGAGCGTCTTGCTGGAAACCAGTACAACTGACGCCCCCCTCTTTCTGAGAGCTTTCAAAGCGTCCTCTGCTCTGTGCCACGAATAGGTGCCAGTATCCAATAGAGTTCCGTCGAGGTCAGTCAGTACAATGATCTTACGGTCGCCCCTTACCCCCGGGGATCTACCCGTGGAGACAAAAGGCCTAATCTCGTGCAAGGAATGCAATGCACCCATAGTAGTCGTCCTCTGCTTTTGGTTCTTTGACAAGTTTGCTTTAGGCATAATCTCCGAACCCTCGAGGTAAACTCTTTGACTTAACCATGTCTCCCATTTACTCGCTCGGGCAATAGCCTTGACCGGATATGCGCCATTGGAGCATTCAGTCGACCAGGACCTCTCTCATGATCTCTAGGCCCAACACGAAGAAGATTATGAGCCCTTCGTTGATCCGGAGCGTTTTCATTATTAACTTTCCGAGAACCCTTTTTCCCCGAAGAGACCTCCCCGCCACAAACCAACTGTCTCATGTGCGGAAGTCCTTGAACAGTGCGAGGCATCGAGACTCATTTCAATGCAGGTCTGACTCGACCTCTCGCGCCTTCGGCTGGGCTGGTTTTTCAGTCGAATTCTGCTCCCGAGCTGCGACGAGGACACCCTTCCCCGCGAGAACGCTTAAGGTTTCGGCCTGCTTTACGTAATCCCGGAACAGAAGAGTGTACTGATGGTCGGGCCCCACCATGAAAGTGAGGAAATCAAGGGCCTGCTTCCGCCATCTCAGAAACGCGCGTTGATCAAAATCGCTTTCGATAACATTCCATGCAGCTTGGATCAGTTCGTCATGATGTCGTTGATGAATCATTTTGGCCTCCTGTGCCAACAGAGAGTGTCCAGAGGGTCTCCTTTCTACTCCGCGAAGAATTAGGCATTCCTGCAATGCCATCAATGCAAGCACACTCACGCAGCACCAACAGCAGGGAGTTACCCCAAAGATGCATTCAAGTACATTAGGGCCTCTGTCCGATGCTTCTGCCGTCTAAGGAAGCACGATCCATGCCAGAAAAATCGATATAGAGGGAAAATATGGATAGTTTGTAATATCAGCCGGTTAACAATCAATCAAGCTATATGGGAAGATTGGTGGAGGGTCTGAAAAGGCACCCTGAGGCGCGATTATCTGACACTGAGTATGGTCGATCTTGAACAAGAGGCCAGCTATGCAGGTTGCGAGTGTCAGAAGTTCGCGATCACCGTTCATTTTGAGTCAGATTTTCGCGCTTGAACCCGAAACGTCGTGCGAAACGATGGATTGAATCACGAGATATGCCCAAGAGCCGTGCAGCCTCCTTCTGATTTCCTCTGGTACGGCGGAGGGCTTCCACACAGAGCGCCTCGGTAACTCCATCGTTGATCTGGCGAAGGGTCTTGCCATGTGGGAACTCGACTTTCAGAGCCCAGTGCCCATATGATTCGTCGGAGGGAGAAAGCCACAGTTTGAATCGCCCTTGGCCGCTAAGGATCAGCGAACGCTCGAGGATGTTGCGTAGTTCCCTGACGTTTCCGGGCCAAGTGTACCTTCTCAGTGCCGCCACATCGGAGCCGTCGAGGACAGGCACGTCCGGCAACTGCATCTCTGAGGCTAGTTTGGCCATTATCTCTTGCGCAATGATCTCGATGTCCTCGCTCCGCTCCCTCAGAGGCGGGACACGTATCGGGAATACGCTAAGCCTATAGTAAAGCGCCTGCAGGAATCGGCCACCGTCAACCTCTTGTTCAAGGTCTCGGTGGGTAGCAGCTATGAGGCGGGCATCAACGTGAATGCTCTTTTCACCCCCTACACGCAGGAAAGACCTACTGTCCAGAAAGGCCAGCAATTTTGACTGCAACCCAAGGGCTAGCTCACCAATCTCGTTCAGGAGGATGGTGCCGCCCTCGGCAAGCTCCAGCAGACCTCTTTTCTTTCCTCGCGCGCCGGTAAACGCGCCTTGTTCATGTCCGAAGAGTTCTGATTCGGCCAGTTCGGGACTAATTGCTGCACAGTTGATGGCGAAGAAGGGGCCTTCCGCCCTGTTGGAGTGATCGTGTATCCACCGGGCCAGCCAATCCTTCCCGCTCCCACTTTCACCTTGGAGCAGTATTATACCATCGCTGGTTGCTGCAAAGGATGCTTTGTTCAGTGTGGTCCGCATAACCTCAGAGGGGTAGTCCGCTAGAGCGATGGAAGTGGGCTCAGAAGCCTTCCGCCGCTCGGTTATGTTACGGGAAATGCCATAAATGCCGATAACCTCACCGTCATCGCTTCTCAGAGGGACCCTGATATCATGAAAGGTCAGATAAACTCCTTCGATTGGTCTCGTATGCTCCTCCTCGATTGATTCGCCTCTTAAGACTCGGAGATCTAACTCCCGTATGCGCGAACTCGCACCTTCGCCATAAAAGTCCTCTTCGTTACGCCCTACAATCTCGGACGCCTTGCGGCCGAGAAGTGTTTCCATTGATGGGTTCACGTATGTGTATTTGCGGTACGCGTCTTTGATGAAGATATAATCCGGAGAGTTTTCAACGAGAGTTCGAAACCGTTCCTCGCTGAGGCGGAGAGCTTCCTCGGCTTGCTTCCGGTTTGTCTCGTCGCTGTAAACTGTTACAATCTCTCCCGAGGGCAAACGGTATACGAAATGGTCTCGCCATCCTTCCAATCTATCGTCCTTGTACCGGGTCACAGGATGATCGATGGGCCTACCGGTATTCAGTACCTCTCGAAATACGTCGATCAAGCCGAAAGCTTTGATTCCGGGGAATACCTGACTTATGCTCTTGCCAAGCACCTTATGCTTCCTGACTTTCTCAACTCTTTCGGCGGCCTTATTCAAGTCAACCAGAATGAAGTCTTTCCCGCCTTCGATGGGCCTGTAAATCCCGACCCCGTTGAGCATGTACTCGAATAGCGCCTTGTACCTGGTCTCCGTTTGCCGAAGATCTCGTTCAGCGCTCTTCATATGTGCCAATTCTGCTTCCAGATGCGCAATCTTGGCAATCAATTCTCCAATACTTTCTGACTTCTGTTCACCAGTCTTCTTAGATTGTGTCATTAGCCATGCCATCCAGGACAAAGGTTTGGTAAAGACAGGGGTCTCTCCCAGAATGCAGATGTCATCCAAGAATCAGAACCTCTTTTGGGGTCGCGCTGATCCCAGTAATGAGTAGGCTCGGACTCTGATATATCCGCAAGACTCTCCAGTAAACTCTACTCGAAGGAGGCGGTCTCAGCAATAGGCGTTGGAGGCAAGCTGACGAAGTTCCTGTGCCGCGACCTCTGAATTTGGTCACCAAGGTTTACAACCTGCATAACACAATCCATAGGGTGCCGCACCACTATCGATTGTCATAAGGGCCTTTCGCTCCGAACTCGATCAGATGGTGGAGCAGGGCAGTGAGAGCGATCTCAATTAAATCTTAAATCCAAATCTGGGGACACCTTACTTAATTGTCGAGCAGAGCGGTAAATTAAGTAAGCTGTCCCCGGAATTACGCGGAATTACGGCGGAGGCCCGCATTCGCCTGTGTCCCTTTTAATCTGGGGACACCTTACCTAATTATCCAGTAGGAGGCGAAATCAGGGAAGATGTCCTCGGAATTCTTAAGAGAATTCACTGCGGTTTTGGGCCAAACGGATTTACCTGGGCACAGTTCCATGCTTTCACGGGGGACAGGTCAATTTCCGATGTATCTTGTTTGGAGCAGCCCCCCACTAGTAGCTGGTTCTTTCAGGATCAATACCGTCGAGGCGAACGATTACCGACGGGCCCAGTGTAAGGATTGACCATTGGACGCGTCCCGTAGTTGTACAAAGGAATCTGGTTAGGATACGTTTGATAATGGCCAGGCACGAGGGGACCAGGACCGAAAACGGTGTTCGGTATACCAGGCGCCGGCCACCGGCTGACCGTATAGCCCCAGCACGTGCAAGCTCCAAATGCCAGCAACGCAAGGATTGCAAAGATTAAGGTGGATTTCTTAACCATACCGCCATCCTCCTTTCCACATTACGATAGCTAGGACCGTTCTTGCCATGAATTGGTCTCCCTGGCAACTAGAATTCGGGTCCACCATCTGTCCAGATTTGGTTGAGGACCCCTCAAGTATGGCTTCCAACTTGACCTGACCTCCAAGAACTGGCCCAGGTCCTGAGTTGAAATAATTAAGACTTAAGCAGGAGGAATAGCTCTTCTGGGATCAACATTGTAGGTTAGCCGCCGGCCATTTGTCTTTTCCCCTCTTTCCCCGTGCTGTCAGAATGTCGAGTAATAACGGGGAAGTCTGAGGGACGGCAAGGGGCTTGTTTTCGCGAGAATTGGCTAACATATTGGTTATACGATATGTTTGGCCCGCTCTCTCACGGCGGAGACAGGGGTTCGATTCCCCTTGGGACTGCCAGCGTAACCAAGTGCAACCCCGCGTTATTCCGTTCACTCAATATCTCAAGTCGTTTCTAAGTGTTCCGCTCCAGGGCCCCAAAGGGCCCCTTGGGAAGAAAGCCGTTCTTCACGTCCCTCCGTCGTGTGTGGACTGGAAACCCTCTTCAATACCGTCACGTGTTCTGGGGGTCTCGGGGCGTCAAGGGTCCGTGTCACCAAGACGGTAACCTGTTGATATTCTGGATATGGCCTCCTGCCATCTTGCCTATTGAGCGACAAAGACCGGGACAGGACACGCATCGCGGAGGTCTATCTGGTGGCAAGGGATTTGGAGTGGGCGCTGAGGTCGAACGTCAAGGGAATGGGTCGTCTTGGGCTCGTGATCAAAGGGCGTAACGAAGGTCGTCACGTCCAAGTGGCAGGCCCACTTGGTTTAGGCGTCCCGTTTGCTGGGTTCTACCACGCTGTGTTCGGCTGATGGGCAAGGTGAAAAATACTTTGACTTAGTGACGGAGGATTGATTATTGTTGAAAACTGGAAAATCGCTATCTTTTCATCAACACTACGCTTTCTTTCTCGTGAGAGGGTAGCGAGGGGGGGGCCTTCGGGTGTTTCCCCCTTCTCGGCCGACACTGACGACACCCGATTGCCGAGCTAAAAGCCGGAGAATTGGCGAGACCACGGTACAATATCGGTTCAGAGGGCAGGTGCCATACTTCAATGCCGTCGGAACACCAGCAAAAACAAAGCCCTGCGCGAATGTGGAAAGAATCCGATCTCTCCCTAGAAGTTGTCGTCTTACTCATCTTCGGAGTGTTCGGGCTCATCTACGGTCTGCTGCTGTTTAAGATTTACGCCGGAGATCTGCCATATAACCCGGACAGTACCATCGGCCTCTTTCTGCTCATAGTTTCCTTTCAGATCATCACCATGGGTAAGACCCCGTTTGGCGACCTTCGACGGTCATGTGTACTGTTTCAGGCAGATCAAGAGAAAAAAGGTGTTGGTTGTTGATTTGCTCTTGAGAGGTTCCTCTGAAGCCTCTTCTCCTGCGCCCGCCTCACTTTTTGTCGGTACTCCTCTACAAGCCCTGCC
>VGSG01000128.1 GCA_016875095.1 Deltaproteobacteria bacterium | reverse complement strand
ATGCCGTCCCGGTACACGTCCGAAGGGACCTTATCCGATGCGCGGCATCTTGCGCGCAATCTCGGCGTGCGTCTTATCACCGCGCCTCTTGAACAGATCTTCAAGTCCTATCTGGACATCCTGGTGGAACCGTTCGGCGAAGGAGCGTTGGGTGTCGAGGCGGAGAATCTCCAGGCGCGGATCCGCGGCAACATAATCATGGCGCTCTCCAACCGCTTTGGCTGGCTGGCGCTGACCACGGGCAACAAGAGCGAGATTGCCGTCGGTTATTGCACTCTTTACGGCGACACGGCCGGTGGGTTCGCGGTGATCAAAGATGTGCCCAAGACCGTGGTGTACGACCTTTCCCATCACGTGAACAAGAAAGCAGGCCGAGAGCTGATCCCTCGAAGCGTCATCGAACGACCCCCTTCCGCGGAATTGAGACCGGATCAGAAGGATGAGGACAGCCTTCCGCCGTACGAAATTCTGGATCCCATACTCCGGGCGTATGTGGAAGAGGACCGATCTCCGGAAGAGATCTATGCCCAGGGGTACGCCCCGGATGTGGTGGACGAAGTGATCCGGATGGTGGATCGCAATGAGTACAAGCGTCGACAAGCGCCTCCGGGAATCAAGATCACTCCCAGGGCGTTCGGCAAAGATAGGCGCTTCCCAATTACCAATCGATACCCGGGAGGGGTGAGACGGAGGAAGACCGATTGAATATTCTGGTGATCAAACATATTGATTCCGAAGGTCCCGGGACCTTGGGAGAATTCCTCCAGGAGCACGGCGCGACGCTTCACGTGGTGAACCTGCATCGAGGCGAGAGCCTCCCCACGAACCTAGAGGGATTCAAAGGTGTGATCTCAATGGGCGGGCCCATGAACGTGTATGAGGATGACCGATATCCGTTCTTGGCCAGTGAGGCGCGGCTTCTGCGGCAGGCCATGGAAACGAGAATCCCGGTTCTGGGCATCTGTTTGGGCGCGCAAATGATTGCCCGAGCGAGCGGCGGAAGGGTGACCAAGTCCCCGGTGGAAGAGATAGGCTGGGGCGCGGTGTCGCTTACGCCCGAAGGCCGCCGCGATCCGATCTTTCGAGGAACGCCCGGCGCCTTGGAAGCGCTCCAGTGGCATGGAGACATGTTCCACCCGCCATCTGACGGGACCCTGCTCGCACGCGGCGCCGACTGTCCGCATCAGGCCTTACGAGTGGGAAGCGCGGTAGGGTTCCAGTTCCATGTGGAAGCCGACCGGAACATGATTGCCGACTGGTTCGCGGACTCTCCGGACCTTGAGGGCATTCTCAGCCGTTACGATGAGATCGAGGGTCAACTCCGGAAGGAAGCCGAAGTGATCTACACCAATTTCCTTGACGAATTGAAGCGATGAGTTCCTGGTAGCCGATCAGAATTTGAAGTCCACCTTGATCTTGAAGATCTTGTTCGCGGGAAGCTCGACAATATCCACGCCTGTTTTCCGGATCAGCTCGCGTATGGTGCGTTTCTTTTCACCCTCCGAGGGCGCTATGAGCGTAAACCAGACGTTGTATTGGTGGCGCCTTTCGTAATTGTGGGTGACGCCTTTGCAAGCGTTGACCGTCTGAACGAAATGGTCGAACTTCTCCTTGGGCACTTTAGCGGCAAGCAACGTGCTCACAAACCCCACCCGCCGTGAATTGATCGACGCGCCGATCCTCCTAATGATCCCTTCTTGCTTGAGTCGAGCCACGCGAGCAAGCACATCCTTTTCCGTCATACCGATTCTCTGGCCGATCACGCGGTAAGGGTGGGGTTCCACAGGAAAAGCGGACTGTATCTCATTCAGCAATTGTCGATCCAGATCGTCCATTACCACACTCTCTTATCATCTTGAGATAGCCAAGCATCGATGAGCCCTGTGCGGTATCAATTCATCAAAACGTTGCGCCATTTGCGGGGATCTTCGATGGCCATGCCACAGCCCCGCACCACGGTGGTGAGCGGGTCATCAGCCAGGGATACCGGAATTCCCGTAAACCGGCTGATCAGCCTGTCGAGCCCCGAGAGGAGCGCTCCCCCTCCGCTCAGGATTATACCCCGCTGGCTTATATCCGAAAGAAGGGTAGGGGGCAGTCTCTCGAGAGCTCGGCCCACCGTGTCCAGTATGGATCCCACGGGTTCCGCGACCGCTTGCCTCATCTCGGAGGATGTCAGGGTAACGGTGCGGGCCACACCTTTGCCCAATTCCTTTCCGGTCACGTCCATGGATCGTTCATCGTTGACTTCCAGGGCGCACCCCACCCGAATCTTGATCTGTTCGGCCAGCGCGGACGATATTTCTATACGCATCTGTTGCTGGAGGTAACGGACAATAGCCGCGTCCATTTCATCACCCGCGACCCGGGTCGATTCCCAATGTGTGGCCGCGCCTAGCGCAATCACTGCCACTTCCGTGGTTCCGCCGCCGATGTCCACGATCATAAAGCCGGACGGGTCGGTTACATCCGCTCCGGCCCCGAGCGCTGCGGCCATGGGCTCCTCCATAAGGAATATCTCTTTTGCCCCCGCTTCGTATGCCGATTCCTTTACGGCCCTCTTCTCCACCTGCGTGGTTCCCGATGGTATCCCGATCACGATCCGGCAGCTCCTCCACAATCGTGGCGCAAAAGCCTTTGCGAGAAAGCCCCGGATCATTGCCATCGCGCCGTCAAAGTCGGCAATGACTCCGTCCTTGAGAGGACGACCGACGATCATCCAATCAGGATTCCGGCCCACGTACCGGACGGCCGTTTTCCCGACCGCGACCGTGCGATTGGCCCGCCGGTCTCGAGCCACCACGGAAGGCTCATTGATTATTATGCCTTCGCCTTTTCGGTACACGAGCGTATTGGCGGTTCCCAGGTCCATAGCGAGCTCGACCCCGAACCCCCTGAAAAGACGGCCAAACAGTCGGCCCCCTATCACGGCGATCGATCCTCCATTGAGACAGTCACGTACACCGGGAACACACCATCGACCTTAGCGCTGTCAGGCTTCACCAGAAGAGGCAGCGTGAGAGTTCGTTTTTCGACGAGTTCGGATGCCTGCACCGGTTCGGTCACTACCCCGCTGACCTTTGAGACCTCGGACGCGAGCCCTTTGACCTCCACCTCCTGCGGCTTGACGATGATTTTCACGTTTTCGGGCATGCTGCCGACGATCTGCGGGGAAACCTTTATCTTTCGTGTAGAACCCGCTGCAATGGTCAAGCTCAGATCGGAAGGACGTATGTTCGTGATCGATATCCCCGGAGGGACCTGAAGGTTCTTGCTCGATATGCGAAAGAAGTTGAGACCGGGCAATACACGACTCAAGTCGATTACCGCCCTGACCGATCCCGGCTTCAGGTTTGCCACGTTGGTCTCCGATCCTCGCACTCTTACATCAATGCGGTCCATCCACTTGCCAGTGATCTCCATGCCCGCGGGCAGGTTGGTGTACTGGATAGGCACGGAAATGCCCACTTCAGAGGTTTGAGGGCCCACGATGAGAATCCACATCAGGATCGCGGTTGCTAACGCCAGGCACTTGATTCCCCAGTTGGAAGTGAGCAAGGCCATGAACCGTGAACGAGCGGAGTTGTTCTCATGCCCGAGAAGCGTGAGCTTCTGTTGGAGCGCCTGGTGGAAATCGATTCGACGCTTGAAGGTGGAGATCTGCTTCTCCTCGACCAGCGAGACCTCGCCCCGTTCCTCAGAGACCACCACGCAGACTGCATCGCATCGTTCGGCCAGCCCTATCGCCGCGCGGTGACGTGTTCCGTATCTGGAGCTCAAGGATTCATCCGTGGAGAGAGGCAGGATGCAGCTCGCTTCCTTGATTCTGTCTTCCGATATAACCACCGCGCCGTCATGCAGCGGCGAATTCTTGTGAAATATGGCGAGGAGCCCTTCAGCGGAAACCAGGCTGTCCAGAGCCTTGCCGTGTAGGATCAGGCTCCCCAGCCTCTGGCGCCTCTGAAACACTATGAGCGCTCCCAGTCGGCGCCGAGCGAGTTCCGCGACCGCTTTGACCGTCTCAGCGACCACGTCGTGACCGACGACGTTCGGATATCGTCCGCCTAGGTATCTCATGGGAGACGCCCGTTCGAGCATTTCCCTGATTTCCGGCTGAAAAACGATGACCAGGACGATGATGATGGCTGCCCAAAGATACTGAAAGATCACTGACGTCATCACCAATCCCATGCTGGCGGCCAGATAGTAAAAGAGCCCCATACCGAGTAATGTGGCGAGGATCTGTAGGGCGCGTCTGCCCCAGAGCCAAGCAAGCATGAAATAGATGAGCGTGGCCATAATCAATATGTCCACCGCGTTGGCAAGGCTGATCGAATCGAAGATGTCTTGTAGAATCTGCATGAGGGGCTCTGTCGTTCGATGAGGTATGGAAGCTCCGCTCTATCCAAGTCATAAGCGAGGCGGAGCTTTTTCAAAGAAAGGAGGGGCCCTCCGGGCGCCGGGCCCATAGTAGGGCAAGCGCGTCGGCGAACCGGTGATATCCAAACCACATTTTGACGCCTTTTGCAACATCCATCCAAGATGGACAACGATGCGGCCATTCGGGCGCCACTGGTGTGCGACATGTTTCCAAATCGATCGAGCATCACTTCGGAACGAATGGTGAAAGCCTGCGTGGACGTTTATTATGGGGCGGATAGCGCCGCCGCCGCATGTGTGCTCTTTCGAGAATGGACCGACAACCGGGCGACTGAGGAGATCGTCAGGGTCGTTCGAGGGGTGGCGCCTTACGAGTCCGGCCGGTTCTTTCTCAGGGAATTGCCCTGTCTGCTGGAAGCGCTCCGGCTAGTGCGAGCAAAGTTGGAAGTGGTGATCGTGGACGGATACGTCTGGCTGGGGAAGGACGGATCACCCGGACTTGGCGCACACCTGTATCGGGCTCTGGATGAGAGTGTCCCCGTGATAGGTGTGGCAAAACGGGTGTTTCGGCGCGATGCGCCGGCAGCGCCGTTGTGGCGCGGGAGAAGCGGCAAGCCGCTCTATGTTTCGTCGGCAGGCATGGAGACTTCGGTGGCCGCGCAATACATCAGAACCATGCACGGCCGCTTCAGAATACCGACCCTCCTCAAGCGAGCAGACACCTTGAGCAAACAAGCATGGCGCGCCGGATGCGATCAGTCCTCGGCCGAAACCCCCGCCTGATGAGGCGCATGAAAAGCCCGCACGTGCGAGGCCCTTCCGTAATATCTTAGATTCGCAACAGTCTTGGAGGTCAACAGCGCTTCCACATCTAATCCCAGCACGTCATGCTCATAATCGGACGCAAGAGTGATTGTCCAGATCTGGTCAAAGGAATGGATATAGGCATAGGCGGTGGCTACCCACCTGAAGCTTTGACGAACTCCATCTATGATCTCCAGATGACGCCGATCTGTCCCACGAATGTGCGTGATTCCTCCGGTCTGAAGGACGAAGATCCCATTCCGGCTCATATGAGTTTTGATCATATGATAGAATTCGGGTGAATATATGCGACGGGAGAGTTCGGTGGATTCCCCCGTAGTGGTGTACGGATCGGTCAAATCCGCGATGATCAGCTCGTAAGGGCTTCCCGCGCGATGTCGTAGGAACGTTTCACCCTCCCTGATAATGAGCTTGACCCGGGGATCGTCGAGCGCGCCCTCATTCAACTCTTTGAAGTGGACACGAGAGAGATCTACAACTGCCTGGTCGATCTCGACCAGCTCCACGGAGTTCAACTCGCCATACTTCAGGAGTTCACGGGCCGCGCACCCGTCGCCTCCTCCGAGGATGAGCGCGGTATTGAGGCGCGGCAGCATCAGCGCGGCCGGATGTATGAGAAGTTCGTGATAGATGTGCTCGTCGGACTGGGCTGCTTGGATCAAGCCGTCGAGCGCGAGGACCAGCCCGAAATGGGGCGTTCGAAAGAAGTCGATTTGCTGAAAAGGACTGCGGACCGAAGCCACGACGGAATCCACTCGATGGACTACGACCCGGTCGCTTGATTCGATGTCGAGAAAAACCTGCTTTCCGAACAGGTCTTCGAGCAAGGCGGCAAACTTCTTAGTGGCGATGATTCGCTGTGGGAGCCGCTTCGTCTTCATAGGACGCCGTTCTAGATGTGTAATGTCTCGGGGAGCGCCTGGATTTCCTCTACAGGGGCTCGCACATGACAAGCCGCGGAATGGCCGTTTCCCACGTCGTTGAGGGGCGGTTCGATTTCAAAGCAAGTCGGGATCCTGAGCCGGCATCGGGGATGAAATCGGCAACCTGACGGGGGATCGATGGGGCTGGGCACATCTCCTTCCAGAATGACGCGATCTAGCGTCAGTTCGGGGTCCGGCGCGGGAACCGCGCTCAGGAGCGCTTCGGTGTAGGGGTGCAAGGGCTCGGCAAAGATTTGGTAGCGGTCTCCCAGTTCCACGATCTTTCCCAAATACATCACCGCCACCCTGTCCGAGATGTGCTCAACCACCGACAAATCATGGGATATAAAGAGATAAGTCAGCCCGTGACGTTCCTGCAAATCCTCCAGAAGGTTGATCACCTGAGAACGGATTGACACGTCAAGGGCCGAGACAGGCTCGTCGGCTATGATGAGGCCGGGATTGAGCGCCAGGGCCCTGGCAATGCCGATCCTCTGACGCTGGCCACCCGAAAATTCGTGGGGATAACGGTCCAAGTGCTCCGGACGCAGTCCCACCTCTTCGGCCAGGGCAAGCACCCTGGCCCGGCGCTCAGAGCGCGATCCGATCCCGTGAATAATCAGAGGTTCCGCGAGGGTGCTGTAAACGGTTCGTCGAGGATTGAGAGACGAGTAGGGGTCCTGAAAGATTATCTGCATGCGACGTCTCAGCCGCTTCATTTCGGTCGAGCCGAGCGTGTTGATGTCGCGTCCTTCAAACAGGATCCGACCAGACGTGGGCTTCTCCAATCTGAGGACCAATCTACCCAGAGTGGATTTTCCGCATCCTGATTCTCCCACCAGCCCGAGCGTTTCGGATCGACGGATCTCCAGGTCCACCCCGTCTACCGCATGTATGTAAAGGTCGGCTTTGCGCAGAAATCCTTCCTTGACCGGAAAATACTTGACCAACCGCTCGATGCGAACCAGCGCTTCCGTAGCATCGGCCGAAGGCGCGGTCTGAGACGCAATTGGAGTCACGAAAAAACCTCCTCGCAGCGCCGCGAAAAGACGCGAGCGGTAGCCCACATCGGATCCCAAGCAAACGCGTCTACAGGCGTTTTCGGCGCCTACTTGGTTCAAGCCCGGTTCCATGTTATACGGTCCGGTTGGGATCAAGTCAATTCAGAGGTGACATTCTGGAATACTATTATCTGATACTCGGTCTGATTCCGGCCCTAGCCTGGCTGGGCTATTTCTATCGGAAAGACCCCTACCGACCCTGGTCCTTTGAAAACATAGGTCGCGTGTTTCTGTGGGGATGCTTGTGCACGATCCCCGCCGCGATTTTCGAATACTTCACCCAGGCTTCCCTTGGTCCGGGGAGTTTGTGGCGCTCCTTTCGCCTCAGCTTCCTCCTCATTGCGCCCATCGAGGAAGTTCTGAAACTGCTCGCTGTCTGGGTCGGCGTCTATCGCAGCGCAGATTTCCGGGAGCCCATCGACGGCATCGTGTACAGCGCTGCCGCGGCCATCGGCTTTGCCACCGTGGAGAATACCGTCAACATGCTGCTCTTCGGTCCCGGAATTCTCGTGGAGAGGATTGTCTTCGCCACGCCTGCTCATGTGATGTTCTCGTCCATGTGGGGCTACTCCATGGGCAAGGCGCGCTTCAAGCGAGAAGACGAGCTCCGGACCATTTCGCAAGGCATCTTCTGGGCGATCTGCCTGCATGGAAGCTACAATTTCGTCGTGTCAATCAATCCGGCCGCGGCAAAGATTTCCCTTATCCCGCTCATGATCCTCATGGCTTGGCTCATGAAACGCCGCGTGGACCGGTTTCGCAAAGAATATCCCTTCGAGTCCCTGGGCCACGGGGTGGTAGTGTCTTGTCCGGTGTGCGGAGCGTATGCCCTTGAGGAGCAAGGCCTATGCAGCCGATGCGGCGCCGCGCTTTCTTATCTGGGGACCGACGTTCCCCGGTTCTGCGCGAACTGCCGCGCATTGCTGGACCCATGCAGAAAAACGTGTCCTCGGTGCGGCGACGGGATCTCCTTGGCTCACCTTTGCCCTCCCGCGTGATTGGCGCCAAGCCCGGTAAGCATTCAGTTACGCTGGGCGAAAGAAGAGCGCCGCTGGGTTTTATCGCTTCGAAAATTCCCCTGTATCCCCATGCGCGCTAACTTTATGCTCGCGATTTGGATTTGGTGGGAGTATAGCACGTTCCTGGGAGGGACGGCTATGCAAGGAAAGAACCTATCGTTTGAAGAAGACTGGGGAGTAGTGGAGAGTCTTCTGCCGCAAGGGTGGCGGGAGAAGTGTAAGGAGCTTGGAGCATATCGAAGGACGAGACGGTTTGCAGGACCTGGGGAGTTGCTTCGCACGCTTCTTATTCATATTGCCCAGGGATGCTCACTGCGGGTCACAGCCGTTCGAGCCGGAGAAGGGGGCTTGGCGGACGTGACGGACGTGGCGCTCAATAAGCGCGTGAGGTTGGCGTCTGGTTGGCTGCAGTGGTTGGCCGTTGGTGTTGCTGGAAGGTGGCTTCGCCGGGAAGCGCCGCAACGCATGGAGAGGCCGCTGCGTGTAAAGATAGCTGATGGAACCACAGTTCAAGAGCCGGGCGCAAAAGGTGTGTCTTGGCGGATTCACTACTCTTTGGAGTTGTCTTCTTTGCTGTGCGATGGGGTGAAGATTACCGGCATCCAAGGGGCCGAGTCCTTTAAGCAGTTTGATATCCAACCGGGAGACCTTTGGTTAGGGGACCGGAGATATGCCCAGCGATCAGGGATTCACCATGTTGTGTCACAAGGTGGAGATGTTCTGGTGCGGATAGGGGTGAACAGCATGGTATTGCAGGACCAACAAGGGGAAAGGTTTGATTTGCTGCAACGCCTTCGGACTCTGAAATACCACCAGATTGGAGACTGGCCGGTTTTCATGCCCCACGACGATGACCTGATCGTTGGGCGAATTTGCGCTGTGAGGAAGAGTGAGTCGGCTACGAGACGCGAACGTAAGAGAATACTGAGAGAAAACGCAAGAAAAGGGAGGAAGACGAGACCGGAGACCCTGGAAGCCGCGCAATACACGATCATTTTCACGACTCTTGACCCGAGCATTCC
The DNA here is from genome assembly GCA_016875095.1 of Deltaproteobacteria bacterium. Lineage (GTDB taxonomy): Bacteria > Desulfobacterota > Desulfomonilia > Desulfomonilales > Desulfomonilaceae > VGSG01. The sequence continues at coordinate 535 of VGSG01000128.1, read as the reverse complement.
TCCCGAGACCATCCTCACCATATACGGAGCCCGCTGGCAGGTAGAGTTGGTCTTCAAGCGCCTGAAGTCACTGCTCGGAATCGGGCGCCTTCATAACAAAAACCCGGAGAGCGCCAAAGCTTGGCTTTACGGCAAACTCCTCACCGCGTGCCTGCTGGAGGCTCTGGAAGTGGTGGCCAAGAAGTTTTTCCCCTGGGGATACCCAATTCAAGCACAACAGATGGCGCAGTATCTGGAGGGAGACGGGGCTCATGCTTCACTTTTTTCTGCAAGCGCTAAACCCAATCAACAGCCTGCTTTCGCGACTCAGAAAGTGGCAACGTCTGCGTCATGATCTTGCTGAAAGACCAAGAAAACGCCTGCTCCAAATGGAAAGACTATTCAATCAATGCATCGGTTCCTCGTAAAGTTAGCGCGAATGCCCCTTTGGGGGTAAGGTAATGGCCATGTCTCATTTCGCGATTACTACAGTTGGGGTAGGATGCGGTGACCCGGCGGCGCGGGGGGGAATCGCATGGGTCGCGGTCTTCTGGCG
>VGSG01000127.1 GCA_016875095.1 Deltaproteobacteria bacterium | reverse complement strand
GTCGCGTCCTTATCCGAAATAGACAACGGTGGCACGCGGGTGTCCTGAAACTTCTTCAGGCCGACGATCACCGCATACAACGTTCCTTTGTCCTTGCCGGACGCGTCTGCCTGAGCCGGCGTCAGAGCGAGCAAGAAAAAGAGAAAATTCACGAAAATCAACGGAATCAATAGTTGACGATTCACTGGACACGAGATCGCGGTGTGCATTTGCTTCCCCCGAACCGAGCGGAGAGTCAAGACCTGTTTCAAAAAGCGCTTTGGCGCAGGCTCTGTCTCACGGCATGAAGTCAGCCGGACGCTTTCCGCTGAGTGCGGCCCGGGAAACCTTATGCTCTTCCAGGGAGCCGCGCTGCGCCGAATAACCACCAATCGGAGCTCAGCCGACAGTTGAGTCCCGTCTTCCAACCGAGAAAGGCTTTCATGTTCTGTTGACAGCATACTCGACCGGCGATTCGGCTGTCAATTTTGACCTTCGCTCACATACAAGCCCCACATGCATTGATATATGCCGCGTTGTCCGGTTCAACATCGTCTTTTTCCGGTGAATTGGGGCGAGAACCTCCGGGACCGCCGGAAGCAAGATCCGCGCTCGCGTATCTGAATTTCTGTGGAGTCCATCAGGACAGTGTGGTATTCCCTGCTGGAGATCATGTGGAGCGCCGTTCATGACAAAGTTTCGTTTCCCATTGTATGACCGGCGCCAAGACCGCTCAATTCCAAAGAGACAGAAGGCGCACAGCCTGTCATGGGGTCCTAGCCTCTCCGTCCGCATGGGCCGCGCCCTCACGATCATTATCCGGTGAAGGAGCCTTGAGATGCTCTATCGCAAACGCACTCTTCTTCTCATATTTACGATTGCGATCCTGGGTGTTTTTTCGGGCTGCTCGCAGCAGCCGGCGACGAAGGCGCCGTCCGCGTAGGTCGGAACAAGGGTGACATCGGCAACCTCGTGGGCGCCAATGAAAAAAGGCATGGGTTAAGCGCCGTTTTCGGCCCGGAATCGTCCAACTCAACTTATTCCGCTAGGTTGCATCCTTTCCTTAATGGATTCGCTGCATGCCTCCGACGGATTTAAGAAAGGAACCTTCACTGTGAAATGGCGCCTATCTCTGCGCTGCCTTTTCAACGGTTAGACCTACGGTCCCGTTCACTTGAGACCACGGGAAGAATCTGAAAGCTTCCACGGTCGTCACCACCTGGTCAATCATTGCTGTCTCCAGCCCTTCCCAGAATCGTTCCGGTTTCTCAGCCAAAAACTTCTCAAAGTTCCGTGCTTCAATCCCGACTCCGGAATTCAGAATTCTCGGTCCAAGCTCATCGAGCATCAAATTGAAGAGTTTCAGGTAGAAGAAGTGTTTCATCGAGTAGGCTGGGTCAGTAAGCGACTCCCGTCTGTCATACGGTCGGATAACACGGGTCCCCGTGTCCCCGAACGCGCGCAGAAGGAAGGGTTCGGTAAGCACCGCGGAGAGGGCTAGAGTAGAACCCGTCTTCAAACGGGCTGCATCCGGTTGCGCCACGGTCTTTCCGTCAAGGAAAATGGCTCGCGTTCGTTGGCATAACGACTCTTCACTGATTTGGAGCTGACCGGACAGCACTGATCCCACCGTAGCCCCAGGTCTTCCCGGAAGCATGACGCCCCGCGACAGGAGAGGATAAAAGGATGCAATTCCCTCGGGCTGCCAGGTGAGACGGACCTTCACGGAAAGAGTTTTTTCACAAGAGTCATCCGACCATGAATCCATCTATCCACCCCCATTTCGCTTCTTTTCGAGCGTGCTCGATGATATGCATTATACCAATGCGCGATCAAACAAGTTGCTGGTGTGCGGTGGGCCAGGGATCTCCTTCTCTTCGGACGACACAAGGCCGTCGGACCTTCGTTCAAGAGATCCCGACCCGCCGTGGTGACCAGTTCACCCGTTTAAAAGCGCATTGGTATTATTTGTATTTGCCGCATCTCGCCGGCATTAACTTTTTCTTAAGGCGCTCCGGATGGATTGATACGCTCTTTAACACAGAGATGTAGGTATCCGAAGGAATGATCGGAGAATCGGGCTGGTGAGCCCCACACAAACGAAGACCCCCGGAATTTGCTGACACTTTGCTGACAACTTTTTCGGGGGTCGGTCTGAATGATATCAATGGGTTGTTGGAGCGGGAAACGGGATTTGAACCCGCGACTTCAACCTTGGCAAGGTTGCACTCTACCGCTGAGTTATTCCCGCTCGCTCTTAAATATACACGCATCAGATCAGGCGATCAAGAGAAAACGAAATCACGCGTAATCAACTGGGTCGCCTGATTTAACCTCACCACCCTTGAGCACTCGAGCGAACACGCCACGCTCGGGCATAATGCACTCGCCCACCTTGTTGTAGATCGCGCATCGGGTGTGACATTCCTTGCCGATCTGAGTCACTTCCAGTAATACGGAAGCGCCCACACGGAGCTTGTCGCCCACCTTCGCCACATCCAGGTCAAGATCCTCGGTAGTCAGGTTCTCGGCAAAGCTGCCCGGCTTCACGTCCAGCCCCTTTGCTCGCATCGTCTCTATCTGCTCTATCGAGAGGAGCGAAACTTGCCTGTGCCAATCGCCCCCATGCGCATCTCCTTCGAGACCGAATCCTTCCACCAGGCGCCCTGCCCCTTCATCGGCCTTGGGAACGCCCTTATTCTTACTCTTACACACTGCTATGATTTTTCCGGCGGACATGATTCACCTATTTGTGGGCCGCAGGTTCGGGATCTCTCCTTCACGACGGACGACACAAGACCGTCGAATTAATCCTCTTCTTCCTCGGGCTTCGCGGCTGCGGCGACGATCTTTTCGGTGATGTTGCCCGGGACTTCCTCGTAATGGGAAAACTCGATGGAGAAAATCCCGCGACCCGATGTCATGGATGTAAGATCCGAAGCGTATTTGAGAACTTCCGCCATAGGGACCTGCGCCTTGATCACCTGGCCGCTTGGAGTGGCCTCCATGCCCATGATTCTTCCGCGGCGGCTGTTGATGTCACCCATTATGTCGCCCATATACTCTTCAGGAACAATGACCTCCAGGTTCATGATCGGTTCCAAGAGGATGGGGTTCGAGTCCAGCACCCCTTTCTTGAAGCCTTTTGACGCAGCTATCTTGAAAGCCTGTTCCGATGAGTCCACGTCATGATACTTGCCGTCAAAGACCGTGACCCGCACGTCCACGACAGGATATCCCGCCAACGCTCCTCCGACCATAGCTTCATTGACTCCCTTTTCCACAGCGGGAATGTACTGTCGGGGAATCACGCCTCCCACGATCTTGTCCACGAATTCGAAGCCCTGCCCCCTGGGCAGCGGCTCCAATTCCAGCCATGCCACGGCAAACTGACCGCGACCTCCGGTCTGTTTCTTGAGTTTTCCTTCGACCTTTGCTCGGCCCTTGATTGTCTCCTTGTACGGCACTTTGGGAGTCTTGAGGTTTACGTCCACGCCGAACTTCCGCTTGAGCTTTTCGACGGTCACCTCAATATGCACCTGACCCATACCTGAGATAAGAAACTCATTTGTTTGTGGGTCGCGGCCCACCTCAATGGTCAGGTCTTCCTCCGCAAGCCGCGCGAGACTCTGGGTGATTTTTTCCTCATCCCCTTTGCTCTTTGGTTCAATGGCAAAGGAGATCACGCATTGAGGGCGTGGCGCCAACGGGATGATAATGGGCGATTTCTCGTCACACAGAGTGTCGCCGGTGAGCGTTTCTTTGAGCTTGGCTACCGCCACGATGTCACCGGCCTGCGCGGATTCGAGCGGCTTTTGGCTCTTGCCTTGGATCGTGAGGAGCTGCCCGAAACGCTCTTTTGTCCCTCGGGTGGAGTTGAAGAAGTTGGAATCCGGAGAAAGGGCCCCGGAGAAGATACGGAAAAGGGTCAATCTACCTGCGTACGGGTCTGCCAAGGTCTTGAAAACATAAGCGCAAAAGGGCTCGTCCGCCGACGGCCGACGGGCAAGCTCCTCGCCACCGGGGCCGGCGCCCTTGACAGGAGGCATCTCAGCGGGTGATGGGCACGAGTCCGCTATAAGGTCCAGAATCGGCTGAATTCCCACATTCACAGCGCCGGACGAATAGAGGATCGGCATAAATACCCGATTGAGTATTCCCTTTCTGAGCGCGTCGGCCAGTTCTTCGGGTCCTAGCTTTTCCCCTTCCAGGTAGCGCTCCATGAGGGAATCGTCCACTTCGGCCAGGTCCTCGGTCAACTTTTCCAGGCTCGATTCGGCCAGTTCCTGCAATTCGTCAGGCACAGGGCCCCTGGCCACCTTGGCGCCGTCTCCCTGGGACGTGACCGCCTTCATGGAAAGCAGATCCACTACGCCTTTGAACGATCCCTCCTTGCCGATCGGCGCTTGCAGAACCAGCGGCTTGACGCGGAAAATCTCCTTCACATCGTTGATCACTTTTTCTGCGTCCGCCCGCTCTCGATCCATTTTCGTGACTACGAGGATTCGGGGCATTTGCCGCTCTTCAACCGCGCGCCAGACTTTTTCGGTGAGAGGCTTGATCGAATCGACCGCGTCCACGGCCAGCACCGCGATATCCGCTGCGTGGAGAGCGGCGCTCACCTCGACGGTGAAGTTGGGATCCCCGGGAGTATCCAATATGTTGATTTTCTTCTTTTTCCATTCCGCTGAATAGAGCGACGCGCTTATGGTGATCTGTCGCTTGACCTCTTCAGGCTCGAAATCGAAATTGGAGGACCCATCGGTAACCTTTCCGAGGCGATCCACGGTTCCCGTGTCGTAGAGCATAGCCTCGCAGAGGGTGGTCTTTCCCGACCCGGCATGAGATACGACGGCGATATTACGGAGATCTTCGGTCTTGTGCTGTTTCATGGGTACCCCTTGTGGATTCGCGGGCCGGTGGGATGGGTCGGCCCGCAAAGTGGTTCAATAAAAATCATCATTAAACACAAGCCGCTCTTTGGAGTCAAGCGCCTCGCGTGACCGAATGCTTACGATCGGGAAACCAAATACCCTGTGGCGACGAACCTTCAGCGGGTCCTCGGACCGCCGGTGACATAGCCTTTGCTGATCAAGAGCTCCGCCACGGCCGTGGCATAAAACTGCATGCCCCATAGTGAAGGATGATAATTGTCCGGATTCACGTTCATTCTCTCTGGCTTTTCCACGGGTCTCTTCACAAAATCCAGCAGGCCGTACACCTTTTTTCCTGTAAGCCTTTCCAGACTTTCAAGCAGCCCCTCTTCCTTCTTGTCCATGATGTATTCCTTATCAGCCACGGCCTCCGGATAGATCGGCAGATGCACAAGCAGGTAGGGGATGCCTAGGGCCTCAAGAAACTTCACGCTCTTCACCGTTTGGGCGTCTTCGTCATAGGAGTCGACGGCCAGATGAGGGCTCCAACGCGAATTCTCCCTGTACTTATCCGAATAGTACGAATCACCTTTGAGCAGTTTGTCCAGGAGAAATGACTTGCGCAGATCAAAGGGATTGGCGAGTCGCGCAGACTCCGGCTGTCGGAATCGGAGATACTTGTCCACGATCTCTTGGCCGACGCGGTCCAGGTAGCCCTTGCCGGACATGGAGCGACACCATTCAAGCGTCGCTTCCGGATGAAGGATGAAGGTTTCGTACGAGTTGTTGGGATCGGCTTTCTCGATTGGTTCCGGCACGGCCAGGACCCTGAGTTCGCCATCGATGACGTTCACCGTGCGCCAGAAGCGAGCCCGCGCGAAATCGTTGGTGATGAAGGAGATAATGGCCAGGTCAGGCTTCCACTGGGGCAGCTTGATCGCGGCCAGATCGAACATCTGCGCCACACCCATGCCGTCCCGGCCGAAATTGACCACGTTGACCGTTCGCCCCAAGCGCTCTTCGAGAACATCCTGGAGCACATTCGGCCATGTAATGTTGTCGAGTGTGACGAATGCCGCGAATGAGTCCCCGAAAACCGCTATCTTAAGGTCCGCGTCCTCCCAGTTCCCTTTGATGCGGCCCATGTTTCCCTGCGCATTCGCAGTGGGGATCTTGGCGCAACTGGTGACCTGTCCTTTGTCCACGTGAGACAGGTATATGTCTCCGCTCACGTATCGGTATCCGCACTCGCGGTCGAACTCCCACAAAGACCTGTTGTATACCCCTATAGCGGGCAGGTCTTTGGTTGTATCTCCTTTGGCAAATCGCTCGGGAGACTTGATGAGCAGCACAACCCGAAATGCCGCTTCCGCAAGCATGCATCCGACGACGACGCTCACGACAACGAGAAGAATGTTGAAGATAGCTTCCCGTTTCATGAATCACTATCTTCCGGAGGCCCGTGTGTTCTCGCCGCATTGAGTCAGGAGTCTCTTCCGGACAAGTAGCTCGGCTATCGCGTCGGCGTACAAGTTCAGCCCCGCCAACGAGGGATGGTAATTATCCGGAGACTGCACGTATTGCAGAGGATCGCTCAGAGGCAAATTCAGGCGCTTGGTGGTTTCGAAGATCTCTTTGCCGGTCACCGTTCCAAGACTTTGGAGAAGCTTCTCTTCCGCGTTGGTCAGTATGTACTCCTTGCCTTCCTTGAACTCGGGGTAAAACGCAAGATGCATGAGGATATAGGGCGCGCCCGATTGCTCGATGATTTTGAGGCTACGCATGAATCGGGCATCCTCGGCATAGCTCTCATAGGCGATCACCGGAAAGGCAAAGAACCCCGGCAATCCATAAAAGGGGTCGCGGTAGCGAACCGCAGCGAGCAGGTACGAGTGATTGAGGGCCAGGATATCGGCAGCTCGGGTCCCACCCACACTTACCCCTTTTTGGTATGCCTGCTCGATCTCATGTATGACTCGGTCGCGTTGCCCTGTTTCCTTCATTTGCCGACACCACTCACGAGTGGCTTCAGGGTGATACAGGGCTGTGTCGTACGAGCTGAGCGGATCAGGGTCAGGCGTCGGAAACGGTGAAACGAGGTACCTCCAGATCCCATCCACCTTGGTAACGGTGCGCCAGAATCGAATGCGTTGCAAGTCGTTCGTAATGAAAGCAATAATGGCAAGGTCCGGCTTCAATTCAGACATCTTTGCGGCAGCCATGTCGAACATCTGTAAGAGCCCGGCGCCGTCCCGGGCGAAGTTCACCACATGCGCTACGCAACCCAAACGCTCCGTGAGCTTTTGTTGGAGGATATTCGGCCACGTCACGCCATTATGCGAGGTGGCGGTGAACGAATCGCCAAAGACCAGGATTCGCACGTCGGCCTTTTCGTATTCCCCGATAATATCGCCGATATTTCCCTGCCGATTGGCGATGCGCAATTCGGAGCAGTCAACCACCCGACCTTCATGTATGGTGGCTATCGGAACAGGCTCTCCGTTTGGATACCGGTATCCGAACTGCTCATCGTAGATCCAGAAAGGTTCTCCATACACGGTGAGCGGCCCGGGCGACTTCCGCACGAAACGGTCCTGGGCCTTTTGATAAAGATACGCGCGGTACACGAGTTCGCTGACCAAAGCCATGCAGGCAAAAACCAGCGCTATGACACCCGCCAGCCCAAGGTAGAACAGAGCTTTCTTCCATCCACGCACTGTCAAGGACTCAACCTGCGACACGCGCCAAAGCCCCATTGTGTGAGATCAAAACCTTATGTCTGCACGATCCCGCAGGAAAAGGCAACCAGAATACGCGGGGAGCGCTCTTAATCATTCGACAAGGCATCACGAGTGTGCTAGACAAATTCCACGCTCAGCCAAAAGGGACTCTTGCCTCCTGAGCGCTCTCGGCGTCGGAGCAACCCTTGGACATGGTAATGACTCCGGACCGGCGCGAAAGCGCGCTGATCCGTCGGTGGGATTTTTCCTGTGAGGTAGATCGCGGGATGATCGCGCGAAACGGCTCCTCGACGCCGGATGTCACCTTCTTTATTCCGGGTGCAAAATCAGGCCGGCTCATCCTGTGCACGGCTTCCTTCGCGGTCGGGGCCATGTGAGTCTCGGTGGGACTGAAAGTTTCGAGGTTCGGGTTCTTGATCTCGTATAGGCATGGGAATCGCTTCGCGTTCCTTCAAGCCACTTACCCTCGCAAACGCTATTCGTGGAACCTGTCATGTCCGCTTGCCAAATCCCGCCCATAACATCACTGCAACTATGCACAAAGTAGAGCCATCACGCAACGAGAATACCGACGCGGCGTTAACTCACATGAGGCGCTTGTCCCGCATATGTGAAAGGATAGGGGGCGGCGGCAATATTTGCGGAAGCATCCGAGGTCACAGGGAGGGCGTGGCGCAAATAACTCGAATATTTTCAATTATGATGAATGGATATTGTTTTGTAACAGTGAATTACTTTCTCTGAAACATTGACAACATTGCACATTTATTGGTATAATTATGAAGGATCTATGTGGTTCAACTTGGAGGCACGGCCCATGCGTCACAGAATCATCCTCGCTGCGCTTATAGCTCTGATAGCTCTCGTCGGGGTGGCAGCGAACGTCCAAGCAGATACGGGATCTGTCTTCGGCCCGTGGAAATACTTCGCGCCCTACTATTTCCCGCAGAGCGGCTGTTGTTTGGGCTATGTTCTTTCGCCTCACGACTACTTGCCCAAGTACGAGGATCCCAACCCACCGGTCCCGGGACTTCCTTTACCGCCGGCCTGCCCTCCTCCGATGCCTGCGATCAAGAAGGGTGGGCCCATGGCGGCGCACGCTCAACCGGCTCCTCCCAAGCCGGTCTCGTCCGAGCCGCGGCAGATTATTCGTCCGGGGCCTCGCGCCGCCGGCCCAATGGACAGGCAGGCCGGAACATCACCTCGCATGATCCCGACCAGCCCTACGCAACCCTCCCGCCCGCTCAGCTCACAATGACACCGGTTCACGTTCAAGGGAGTAAGAATCGGGGAGGCCCTTCTTGTAAGAAGGACCTCCCCGAACCCCTCCCCAAGAACTTCCATCATTTTTCGGAATCCTCATTTCTCTGTTGGGAAATGAGGATTCCGAGAAGCGAGGGAGTTTCTTGGAAAAGGCTTGGGGGACTCTTCTTTACAGCGAGAAGGTTCCCCCAAGCTTATCTCTTTGAACTCGAACCGGTGTGAGGATTGACGGGCCTATGATCCCGAAAAGGGCCCAAAGGACATGAGTCACACAAGGGAACGCGTTTGCAGTGCGAATGACCCACCGCGACGAACTGCGCATGAAAATCGTTGTACAGGGCTACGTCACGTGGCACGTGAGCGTGGAATAGCAACTGGACTGTGTCGTAATCCGCGTTCTCACTCACCAGCCCGTGACGACCCAAAATCCGTCGAGTATAGGCGTCCACCACAAAGATGGGCTTGCCCGCGGCGTAGAGTATGATGCTGTCCGCGGTCTCTTTCCCTACTCCGTTGATGAAGAGCAGCTCTCGCCGTAACGCTTCCACGGGCGCTTGGAACAGGTTGTCCGACTCTCCCTGATGGCGCAGGACCAAGTGATCCACGAAATTACGCAATCGCCTTGCCTTTACATTGAAGTATCCCGCTGGGCGTATCAGCGCGGCCAATTCGTCGTGAGACAGTTCGTGGATCCTGAACGGATCCAGCGCCGCGGCGGCCTTGAGATTGTGAATGGCTCGGACCACGTTTCGCCACGCGGTGTTCTGGGTCAGCACCGCGCCCACGCAGACCTCGAAAGGCGAATTGCCCGGCCACCAGTTCCGGTGGCCGAAATGGCCGCGCATGGCTCGGTACATGCGCGTCAGGAGACCGCAGATTGCGTCTTTCCCCTTCACCCGTGAGTTAACCTCACAAGGTTTGGACTTTTCCTGAGCAGCGACCACGCTATTCTTGCGGGAACTCATTGCGCTGTGCTTTTGCCCTACCTGACGAATATCATATCTGCTGTCCGCTTTGCATACTGACATGG
>VGSG01000126.1 GCA_016875095.1 Deltaproteobacteria bacterium | reverse complement strand
CGTACTGCGCCAAGATAGCCTCGTAGATTTTTGTAACCGCCGGGTGGTGTTTCCCGATCTTCTCCTCTCTCGGGACTTCCATATGGGTGTTGATCCAGTGCGCGACACCGGCCATTCCCGACTTGTCCGTGATATTTATCGAGGGAGGCCTGCCCAGTATCAGGGCGGTGTCGAATATGTTGTATATCTCTTCATTCTTGATGTTTCCGTCCAGATGTATTCCCGCGCTGGTGGCGTTGAAGTTCTTGCCCAGGAGAGGGTAGTTGTCTGGGATCCGATGTCCGAGCTCCAACTCGAAGTATTCGGCGACGTCTTTGAGTATGAGTGAGTTCATGCCATCCGCGTGTCCCCGGATGCCCATGTACTCGATCATGAGGGCTTCAATGGGGGTGTTGCCGGTGCGCTCGCCGATACCCAGCAAGGTCCCGTTTACTGCCGAGCAGCCGTAGAGCCACGCGTGGACCGCGTTATCCACCCCCTTATGGAAGTCATTGTGCCCGTGCCATTCCAGGAGGTCCTCCGGCACGTTGGCGTCGTCGATAAACGCTCGGACGAGCTTTGGCACACTCCTGGGAAGCGCGGCGCCCGCATAGGTTACGCCGAAGCCCATGGTGTCACAGAGGCGAATCTTCACGTCCATTCCGGACTCTTCACGGATTTGCATGAGCGTCTGGGCAAAAGGCACGCAAAAGCCGTAGATGTCGGCCCTGGTGATGTCCTCGAAATGGCACCGGGGGACGATCCCTTTTTCTATGGCGGCTCGGACGATATCGAGGTACTGTTCCACGGCCTTCTTGCGATTCAGACCCATCTTGAGGAATATATGATAATCGGAGACCGACGTGAGGATGCCGGACTCCGTAAGCCCCATTGCCCGGACCAGAGAAAGGTCCTTCTTGTTGGCTCGGATCCAGCCGGTCACCTGCGGATAGGGATAACCTTTTGCCTTGCATTGTTCGACGGCCTGTTGATCCTTTTTGGTGTATAGGAAGAACTCCGACTGGCGAACAATCCCGCGAGGCCCGGAAAGCTGACACAGGAAGTCAAAGAGCCGGCTGATCTGCTCCACCGAGAAAGGCGGCCTGGCCTGCTGCCCGTCTCGAAAGGTGGTGTCGGTAATGAGGAAGGTCCGCGCAGGATTTATGGGAAGAATGGCAAAGTCGAAATCCACCTTCGGCACTTCGCTGTACGGAAAGATGTTCCGCAGCAAATTGGGTTCGTTCACCTCGCGGACGGATCTCTCTTTGTCGAATTTGTTGAACTCATGGTACATGACTCCTTTTTTCGGATCAAATTTGGCCATGTCTCGTCTCCTTGCTACTTCTTAACAATTTTCAAGCTCAGCTCTCGGAGCTGATCGGGAGTCACTGAAGCGGGCGCGCCGGTGAGCGGGCACGTCGCCCTCTGGGTCTTGGGAAATGCAATTACGTCCCGTAAGGATTCCGATCCCGTTATGATGGCCACGAGTCGGTCGAATCCCAGAGCGATGCCTCCGTGGGGCGGCGCGCCGTAACGCAGCGCCTCCAGCAGGAATCCGAACTTCTCCTCAGCCTCTTCAGGGCCTATTTTGAGAGCTGAGAAGACCTTCTTCTGCACGTCGCTCCGGTGGATTCGTATGCTCCCGCCTCCTATTTCAGATCCATTGAGCACCAGATCGTATGCTCTTGAACGCGCCTTTGCAGGGTCGCTTTCAAGCAGAGACAAATCTTCCTGCCGCGGAGCGGTAAACGGATGGTGCATGCTTTGGAAGCGCCCCTCGTCTTCATTATACTCAAACATGGGAAATTCGGTGATCCAGACGAATCGGTTCTCTCCGTGCGGGATCTCTCCCAGGCGCTGAGCCAAGCTGTTACGAAGATTGCCCAGCACATCGTTCACGACCTGCACGCTGTCAGCGGCAAAGAGGACCAGGTCCCCTGGCTTCGCGTCCACCTGCGCAACGATCTTTTCACGCTCGTCATCCGAGAGGAATTTGGCAATCGGCGATTGCCATTCGCCACCGTCCTTGATCCGCGCGTAGGCAACTCCTTTTCCGCCGTAGATGGCAGCGAAATCCCGAAGGTCATCCAGCTCCTTTCGGGAGAGTCGCTCTCCGTCGGTCACCTTCAAAGCCTTGACAATACCGCCTGACTCGACCGCAGCGCGGAACACGCCGAATTGCGTCTCCTTTACGATGTCCGATAAGTCTGTCAACTCCATGCCGAAGCGCATATCGGGCTTGTCCAACCCGAATCGCCTCAAGGCTTCATCGTACGGAAGTGTGGGAAAGGGAATCCTCAGGTTAACCTCCAGGACTTCCGAGAAGATACGAGCCATAAGGCGCTCGATGATATCAAAGATTGTATCTTCCTCAATAAAGGACATCTCCATGTCCACCTGAGTAAACTCAGGTTGCCGGTCGGCTCGAAGATCCTCGTCCCGGAAGCAGCGAACGATCTGGTAGTACCGCTCGAATCCCGCAACCATGAGAAGCTGCTTGAAGATCTGCGGAGATTGCGGGAGCGCGTAGAATTGCCCGGGGTTCACTCGACTGGGAACAAGATAATCTCGTGCGCCTTCGGGCGTGCTCACCGTGAGAAAAGGGGTCTCCACGTCGATGAAATGCTCTTTGTTCAGGAAATCCCTCACGATTGCAGCCACGAGGTGCCTGATCAGCAGGCACTTTCTCGCTCCTCCCTCGCGACGCAGGTCCAGGTATCGGTATCGATAGCGCACCGCGTCCGTCGGCGGAGTCTCGTCATCGAGCGGAAACGGAGGCGGCTCTGATGAGTTGAGCGTCCTGAGCTCCTTCGCGAAGACCTCAATGGCGCCGGTGGGAAGATCGGGATTAATCGATTCCTCCGGTCGAAGACGGACCACCCCTCTCACTGCCACAACCCATTCAGGCCTCAGATGATGAGCTTTTCGGTGCGTTTCCGGCGCAAACTCCGGATTGAACACCACCTGCGCCAGGCCCCCGCGATCGCGCAGGTCCACGAATATCACTCCGCCATGGTCCCTGCGTCTGAGCGCCCAGCCCATGAGAATGACTTCCCGGTCCACAAGGTCTTTGCCCAAATCGGTCGAAAGGTGCGTGCGCGTCCATCCATTGAGGAAGTCGAGTTTCAAGATTCGGCTCCTTGCAGAAACGCTACGATGTTCTCTATTCGCACGGTGAATTGCTCTTTGGTGTTCATATCGCGAATCGTTGCTTCGTTGCGTTCGAGTTCATTATCACCCAACATCACCACCCTGGTCGCGCGGAAGCGGTCCGCGACCTTCAGATGGGCCTTGAGGCTCTTTGTGGAATACCGGGTGTCCGCGGCGATTCCCGCCTTGCGCAGAAGGTCGAGAATCCGAAAGGCTTCGGGCTGGGCCCGATCTCCTAAAGCCGCCACGTACACGTCGATTGATCGCGTGAAGCGCGGATCGTCGTCGGAGAGGCCCATGGAAAGGCGTTCCAGCCCGATGGCAAACCCGATTCCGCCCACGTCAGGGCCGCCCAGTTCCTTGAGGAGGCTGTCGTATCGACCGCCGCCTCCCACGGCCTTTGATCTGCCCAGCTCCTCATGGACGATCTCAAACGCGGTTCTCGTGTAGTAGTCCAGTCCTCGAACCATCCGGGGCTCGATGCGATACGGGATGCCCAGCATGCGCAGCGCGTCCTGCACGGCCTGGAAGTGACTCCGGCAGGACTCATCAAGATGGTCGAGGATTAAAGGCGCGTCCCGCGCGATCTCCTCACAGCGCGCAACCTTGCAATCCAACGCTCGCAGCGGATTCCGCTCGTATCTTCGTCGGCAGTCATCGCAAAGCTCCGTCAGGTAGGCTCTGAGGAAATCCTGCAACACCACCCGGTAGCGCGCGCGACATTCGGGGCATCCAACCGAATTTATTTCCATCATGAGCCCGGTCGCGCCGATATTAGTCATGATCGCGTGGGCGGCAGCGATCACTTCCGCGTCAGTGAAAGGCGAATCATCCCCCACCACTTCCGCGTCGACCTGGAAGAACTGACGGAATCTTCCCTTGGACGGACGTTCACGGCGAAACATGGGACCGATGGTGAATACCTTGAGCACCGGTTCTTTGCGCAGCAGCGAATGCTCCGCGACGGCTCGCAACATGCCCGCGGTGGCCTCGGGTCTGAGAGTGAGCGACTCGCCGTTGCGATCTTCGAACGTGTACATCTCTTTTTCCACAATATCGGTCAGTTCGCCGATGCCTCGTTCGAAGAGTTCGGTCCGCTCCATGATCGGCGGGGTCATCTCGCGAAAACCGAATCTTCGGAGGGTTTCCGCGGCCGTGCGCACGATAAACTCCCACCTGGGGCTGTCGTCGGGCAATATGTCGTGGAAACCTTTTATCAGGGTGATCATGGAAGCATCCTCTCGCCGGGCCCGGGCGGCGGCCGTCCGCCGCACACAAACTATTTAATTTAGTGCCATAGGGGCCTCGCGGTCAAGCTTTCTCGTAAGCATGCGACGAGTCAGCTTCCGGAAGCAATCCACCAAAGGCTGTCTTGACAAACAACCGGTGCTATGCTGTCTGAAATCGCAAACGGAACATCGAGAAAGCGTGCGGCGCGGTGCCTGAGAAATAAGACTTCTCTGTGACTCGCAACCCCGCCCTGAGCGATGAACAGGCTGCAAACCTGGCCCTACAGTGCAACCTGGAGACCATTTGAGGGAGCGGCCCAAATGCACAACCGCGCATGAACATCCCGACGGACCGGATCGAGGCTTTTTGCAAGAAATGGAGGGTCAAGGAGTTCTCGCTGTTTGGCTCGGTCCTGAGCGAAGATTTCCGCCCCGACAGCGACGTGGACGTTCTGGTGGAGCTGTGGCCCGGGCACGGCCTCACGCTCTATGACTGGCTGCATATGATCGACGAACTAAAGGAAATATTTGGTCGGGATGTGGACTTAGTAGCCAAGGGTGGACTGAAGAACCCGCTCCGCCGCAAGGAAATCCTCCGTACGGCAGAGGTGATATATGCGGCCTGAGGCGCGTGCCGGCTTCAGGCGTGGAGATGTGAGCGATTTCTTACGCTTTGGTGTTCCGGCGTCGTTCAGAGAAGGTTTTGTGATCGATGAGTCTTTTGGCGTAGAGCTTTCTCAGCAAGCTTCGGAAGCCCTTGGGCGAGAGTTTGAACTTGTCCATCAATTCCTGGTTTGACAACCCCTCCGCGATATCCACCAAAACCTCCATCGCGCCAACGGTGACCTTTCTGGAGGATCCCTCCTCCGCATCCACCTCTATGGTCGGAGGGCTCAGTTTCTCGTTTCTTCCGGCGAGATCGGCCTCGCTCATGAGTCCTCTGGCTGCCAGCTTCCGGAACATGCTCTCCAAGCCCTTGTCGGAAAGGCCGTGTTTTGCCATGAGTTCCGAGTCGCTCAGTCCATCGGCCAGGTCTTTGAGGATCTCCTTGGCGCTTACAGCGGCTCTGCCCAAATCACTCGCGCTCAGAACCACCGAGATGTTCGTAACGTCCACGTCGGTCTTGATATGGGGATCCACGTTCACAAAACGCACCGGCAGACCTTTGGCCTTCAGGTCTGCATAGTAGCGACGCAACTGCTCCGCGAACTCGCCGCAAACCATCTTCACTCTTTTGAAGTCGATCAGAATGCCTTTTGTGGGGTTTGAACTAAACCATTCCACCGTGGTGTCAAGGAAGTCCTCGACGTCCTCCTCCCGGATTTCGACGCCCTCCATCTTCAGGCGAAAGAACTTTGCCTCTTCAACTATGGAAAAGATCGGGTCTTTTTCATCGAATTCGTGATAGGTTCCCATAATCGGTTATCCCTGTGGCGGCAAACAGAACAACAAGAAGGGCGAGCCCACGTTCACTTGAGCGAGACTGCGGGCGCCCCCTCCTGTGATGCGCAAACAGACCTTATCTTATCTTCCTGTCATGGTCTCCATCAACTGAAAAGGATGGACCAGAGGCCCACACTGGATCTCAGCCTCCCCATCACACGGCGGAGATCAGGCAGCAGCCCCACTCGGCCCGCCGGTTGGCCCAGAAGGCGTCCTCCCGGGGAACGTTACCGACGATATGGATTTCCCGTTCGATCTTTCCGCCGATCTCTTTGATAAAATCCCTGAAGTCGCTGATGGTCACGGGATGAATATCCGGGGTGTTGAACCAGGGATGCGGGTGCGTGGAGCATTGGGGCACACGTCCACGAATCAAGTATTGAAGAGCGACTTTCCAGTGCCCGAAATTCGGGAACGTAATGATGCACTTGGACCCGACCCGCATCATCTCCTTGAGCACCAGGTCCGGTCGCATAAGCTGTTGGAGAGTTCTGCTGAGGATCACGTATTCGTAGCTCAGATCCGGGAACCCGCCCAAACCGTCATCCAGATCAAGCTTCATGACCCGAATACCCCGCTCCACGCACTGGATCACACTCTCCTGTTCCAGTTCCACACCACACCCTTCCACGTCCTTCTCGTCTCGGAGCCGCTGCAAGAGCGTGCCCGATCCGCAGCCGAGGTCGAGCACCCGAGTGCCGGGTGTGATCAGGTCGATAATGATGTTGAACCCGACCTCGAACTCATCGAATGGTGTGCGTATTTCCGGCAGGTCAGCGGACGCCATTTAAAAAGCCCTTCATGATGCGAGTCATGGAAGGAATCCCGGCATTGACGAGAAAGGAATCATGCCCATAGGGCAGGTCCAGCTCTATAAACGCGACTTCCTTCTTGTTGGCCTGCATGGCCTTGACGATTGCGTGGGACATGGATGAGGGATAGAGCCAGTCCGACGAGAAAGAGATCACCAGGATCTTTGCGGTGATGTCCTTGAACGCGTTGGTGAGGCTGCCGTACTGTCCTTCCAGGTCAAAGTAGTCGATGGCCTTGGTGATGATGATGTACGAGTCTTCATCAAAGCGTCTTACGAACGCGCTTCCCTGATGTTCCAGGTAAGACTCGACCTCAAATTCGCCGTCTTCGGTTCCGTTCTCTCCGAGACTGTACCGGAAACCCTCCATATCCGTCAGCTTGCGTTTCCGGCCGAACTTCACCTCCATCGTATCCTCGGAGAGGTACGTGATGTGGCCGATCATGCGCGCTACGGCAAGCCCTCTGCCGTCTTTTTCTCGGAGCGCCGTCTTATCGGGGTCTCCACAGGCTCTAATAGGGTCGCTGTAGATCGCGTTCCGGCCCACCCAGTTGAAGGCGATCCCCTGCGGGGAAAGGCGAGCGGTGGCGGCTATGACCACAGAAGACCGAACTCGGCTGGGATACCGGACCGCCCAGTCCAGGGCCTGCATTCCTCCCATTGACCCGCCGACCACGGTGAGAAGGCAATCTATGCCCAGGTGATCCATGAGCATCCGTTGGACATTGACCATGTCACTCATGGTGATCAGCGGGAAAGAGCGTCCGTAGGGCTTGCCCGTGGCGGGGTTGATACTGCGGGGTCCTGTGCTTCCCTTACAACCGCCCAGACAGTTCGAGCAGATGACAAAATATCGGTCGGTATCGATACCCTTTCCAGGGCCTATCATCGCGTCCCACCAGCCGATCCTCCCGTCCTTGTCCTTGCCGGCCGCGTGCGCATCCCCGGAGAGCGCGTGGACCACGAGCACCGCGTTGTCTTTGTTGGGTGAAAGGGTCCCATAAGTCTCATATGCGACGGTGAGGGGCCCGAGGTAAAAGCCGGATTCCAGTTGGATCCCATCAAAACGCGCATACTGGGTTTGCACAACCCCGTACCGTCCGTCGGAATCAGCATATTCTCGAATCGGTTCGGTGGGCATACCGTTCACCTCGGTCGTTCCGCCTTCTCAATTACAGCACGGTCCGTGAGCGCGGGATGTACTATTGTTCAAGTTCCCGGCGAGCCGTAAGACTCTTCGCCTGAATCGGTCCACCGATCTTCACTCGGGGGCGCGCTTCAATTGGCCGTCCGCCGCGCGCCACTGACCGATCTCGACTCGCATCCAAGAATCCTTAATTTTTCTTTATACCGTATGATCCCCTTCAGATCAATGCCCCGCCTATGCGGGCAAATAGGGGGGCCGGCCGCACAGGGGCCTCAACACCTCTTCAACCGAATCGCGCCTGCCGCCGGAGGCCACCTGCTTGAGAAGTTCGCCGGCCTGGGGGGAAGTGAACCATTCCTTACCGAAAGCCGCTTCGAGATGGCTCTGAAGCAAGTGAGCCCCGGCCCAAGCCCTGAGGTACTCCAGGGAATAGAAGTCCGATTCCATATCCACCAGATACGCCTCAGGCTCGTACACAAATCCCGTCGCAGCTTCCAGGCGCCTGCAGTACGGGCCGGAATCCTTTATGTTCCCCTTTTCGTGCAACTCCTTCTCCGCGAGGAATTTCCCGATATGCCGACGAATCAGGCAGAGGCGTTTGGTCCTGAGAAGGTCGGCCAAATCCTCCGCCTCCTTCGTGGACAGCCCTGCGATTGTGTTGAGCCAGACCGGGTTTCCGATCAATTCCATGAAGAGAAACGCAAAAGTCTCGTCCAGGGCGGGTGACCGGTACAGGCGCCGATAGACCACCGGGAGCTGCGGGCTGATGTGACTGAGAAAGAACGCGTGACCCGCTTCGTGGAAGAGCGTCTCCACATCGATCAATCCGCCCACCGGTTTCATCAGGACATGAATCTCTCCGGGAATCTCCACGCCGATACAAACGCCGTCAGGGTTCTTGGCCGGACCTTCGGAAAGATCCACCACCAGGTCCCGACGGGCAAACAGACCGAAGCCCAGACCTGCGAAGGTCTTCTCTACAATTTCTCTGAGCCGCTCTACGGGAAAGAAATGGTCGAAACGCTTTATACGAACCATGTAAAGCGCGTGATATCGGCTTAGGTTCTCAAAGGGCCGGCCGATCTCTTCTTCCACCCACGGGGTGATTCTCGCCCGATAGGTATCGGTCGTGGCATCCAGGTACGCTCGATAATCTTTCTCGTAATCGTCGAGGGAGATCCCCTTCTTCGCCTCCGCAAAGCGGACGTAGTTCTCGAACCCAAACTGTTCCTTGACCGCTCTGATGGTCAGCTCCAGTATCCCGGTGAGCATAGGGTTGTTGATGGCCTTGAAAAAGATACCGCATTCCTTGCGCATCTGTTCACGCTTGTCGAAGTCGGGCTGGCGCTGGAGCCACGGAACCACTTCCAAAAGGGGGACTTTTTCATTGTCAACGTGCATCCGTCCCCGCGCGGTGTAGAAATTGAGCATGTCCACCAGGTTCGAGGTTTCCTTGTGAATCGTGAGGTCCATACAGCCGAAGAGCGCGGTCTCCACACGGCGCGCCTGCTCGGGTGAATCGGACGAGCTGATGAGCTCCTTCAGATATGCCAATGTCTCGGGCCTGGTAGGCACAGGATGAGACTCGAAAATGTCCGTATTCGTCAATGCGGACGCGCGCCCCAGGCGTTCGTCCACGGAAAGTCTTGCCAGATCCCGATGTATTCCGTCGATCTCTCGCACGACGGTTTCGAAGGTGGCCCGTTTCGCCGCCATTAGTCTTGCACGCTCCTCGTGTTTCGCACCTGAAGGCTCTTGATGGACCTACGGGGGCAATAGTTTCCGGGGTCTGTCTTGAGCCCGCAAATCATATCACCCTTTCCTTGCGGGGGCCAGCCCACCGCTCCGGCTGGGCTTGAAAGCCCTGTGCGGCCGTCCGAAACCGCTTTGCGCGGCATTCGGGCACCGCGAAGCCTCACCATCGGAGAGGCGCCGATTCTTCCCGCACTCCGCAAGCATAAGGGCCTGACAGAAGGACGTGCAGATAGGAAGGATTCTCTCGAGCTGGACGGTCGAGGAGTGTAGTTCCGACCTTACCTGGAGCGATTCCCGGAAATCTGGCGGGGATTCCAGTTCCGTCGGTTGCTCCTTGACTGGTTAGGCTGGTTCTTTCCCTTCATCAGGCAGTCCCACGAACAGTACCCGTAAGCCGAGTAAGTCATAGATTGAATGACGTTGTACTGTCGTCCGCAGTTCTTACA
>VGSG01000125.1 GCA_016875095.1 Deltaproteobacteria bacterium | reverse complement strand
GGCGAGCCGCGGATCTGGCAAAGGCTTCGGAACAGCTCAGTCTCGCGGAAAAGGAGATCAAACCCGATCAGAAGAACGATCTCATGCTGCTGACTTATGTCAAGGGCCGGTATCTTCGCGAAAAGGATCTTCAGGGAGCGGTGGGCCAGTTCGCGAAACTCAAAGAGCAGGCGGAGCAGGCAGGGGTTCGCAGGTTTTCGTTCCTGGCTGCGGTCGGAGCGGGTTTGGCCCATGAACAGCTCAAGAACTGGCAGCAGGCCAAGGATTTTTTCAAGGAAGCGGTAGATTACGCTGAATATATACGCAAAACCCTTGATGAGGACGCAAAGCTCGCTTTTCTCGATGGCGAAGAGATTCTGGGCGTGAAGCATATCCTTCCATACGAAGGGCTTGCCAGGGTCCTGATGCAGAAAGGTGAAAAGGACGCGTCCTTTGCCGCCGCGGAATATACCAAGGCTCGGGCCTTTTCCGAGTCATTGGCCCGACGATGGGAGAATCCTTCTTTCGACGTGCCTGTGGAGATGATTAAGCGGGACGCGGATCTGAACAACAGGCTTGCGGCATTGATGAAAGGCATGGACAAGGCCCATCAGGAAGGGGCTCAAGAGGGCGTCCAATCGTTCAAGAAAGAGATTGCCGCGGTTGAGGAAGAGTTCGCCCGACATATCGACGAGCTTCGTCGGAACCACCCGCTCTTTGCCGGCTCGAAATATCCCGGTCCTCTGGAACTGGGACAGAGCGCTCTGGGGGACCAGGAGTGGGCCCTGGCCTATGACGTGACCGAGACGGGGGTGTTGGTCTACCTGAGTCACGGTAAGCGCCTGATAAAGGGTCTGTTCAAGCCCATATCCCGCGATGATCTCGACATGCTGGTCCGGACGTTTCGCGCTCCTTTGGAGATTCATCAGGGCGATGAAGACCCCATGGGAAAGCTGAAATCTTTTGACCTGCGGTCAGGCAAGAAGCTCGCAGACCTTGTGCTGGGGGAGATCCTTGCCGACCTGCCCGCCGGCGTTCCCGTGATTGTCGTGCCTGATGATTCGCTTGGCGTGACCCCTTTTGAGATGCTGGCGCTCAATGACGCGGGTAAGGTAACGGAGAAAGACGAGATTCCCGTCGTCATCGGCGCCGAATTCTTCGGAGACCGCAATCCCATTTCCTACTATCAGTCGGTTACCGCGCTCACTCTCAGCAGGACTCTGGGCAAGAAGAAAGATCCCTCCGATCGGCTATTGGTCGTGGCTGACCCGGTATTTCAACAGCGTGACGCTCGCGCGGACGCGCTGGGCCAGGATACACGGCTCGCGCAAGCCGACGCGGCGTTTACCTCAACGCTGATGGCCGCGCTGGAGGGCAGCGAGCAGGGCTCGTTTTCTTTCAACAGGCTTCCGCTCACGGGTGACCTGGCTGAAGGGCTTCAGGAGATGTTCCAGGGCAAGTCTGAGATGTATGTGGGACTCGACGCAAGCAAGAAGACTTTCATCCAAGAGTTGTCCCCCGAGCTGGATAGGTACGGCAGGATCGTCTTCGCGACTCACGGGTTTTTCAGCAGACAGTGTCCTGCCTTCCGTGAGCCGATACTCGTGTTGACGCTGGTTCCTGTGGGCACGGACGGCTTTCTGCGGATGAGTGAAGTCATGGGCCTACGGATTAATTCGGACGTCGTGGCGCTGACCGCATGCCAGACGGGCCTGGGAAAGCACGTCTCCGGCGAAGGCACGATGGGCATGGGCAGGGCGTTCCAGTATGCGGGCGCTCGCGCGGTGCTCATGTCGCTGTGGAGCGTGTCCGAGGAGGCGTCGGTTCGGCTCGTGGAGACTTTCTTCAAACACCTCAAAGAGGGCAAGAGCAAGCTCGAAGCCATGAAGCTCGCCAGGGACAAGGTCCGAAAGGACGGGTACGATCACCCGTTCTTCTGGGCGCCTTTCATCCTGGTGGGTGAAGTGAATTAGAGGCGGCGGCGAGAGCCGCAAGCTTTCCCGGAACGCCGAGTTCCGCGGCAGGCCAAGAGAGGCGTTACCGCATCACGCGCCCTGGGCGCCGTTGGCGCCACCCAGCAGCACCGCGCCGGACATAGTGAACCCCTCATCTTCTTGGGGTTCAGCGGAGCGGGCGCCGAAGAGGACGATGAACACGGAGGCCAGGAAGGTCTTGGATATGAAACGTAGCCTGTCCATGGGGGCTTCACCGTGTCATAAGGGAGCTTTTCATGCGCCTCCGCTGCGGAGACGCGGGTTGCGCAATCGATCTTATGGCCGTGTCGATCCCATGTCAAGCGCTAAGAAGGAGTGTCCGTGTCCTTTCAGTTATCCGTGGCAAAATCTCCCCTGCCCCCCTTTAGGAAAGGGAGGATATATAGCGATCCCCCGGCTTATGGGAAAAAGGGTATGTAGCGATCCTCCTGTTCTTGTAAAGGATAGTTCCTCAAGACTCCCCCTTTTCTAAAGGGGGATACAGGGAGATTTTCCGAGCGAAAAACCCCGAGCTGTTCGGAGGGTAACAATGCGCGACCGCCTGAAGTTCATCGCATCAGCTTTGTTGGCCTACCCGCTTTTTCGGCTGAGTGGAGCGTCTCCCGTGTGGGCGAGCAATCTGCCTCGCGCCCGCGAGCTGAACAAACGCGGAGAAAAACTCCTGGAGACAGGCCAATATATGGACGCGATCATCGTATTCAATAACATGCGAGAAGCGTGCGCAGAGAAGGCCTATTGCAAGGCTGTGGCCACATACTATCTCGGACGGGCCAACCTTGAAATGGCCGAGTACGACAAAGCGGTCCAGCATTTTCGCGAAGCCGAGTCGCTCTTCGATAAACTCAAGAAGGACAACGAACGCGCCACGGTCGTGCAGGCCAGGGCAAGGATCCTGGCTGAACAGAGCCAGTACAAGGAATCCATGGATTTGTACGGAGATGCGGGGAGCGTGTTCCTGAAGTTCAGGAATACCGGGGCTCTTTTCGAGATGTTCAACAGCACCGGCGCAATTCAGGCGTACAAGGGTCTGTACAACGAATGCCTGGAATGCCTTGGAGTAGCCAATCGGCTCTTGCCGCCAAAAGCGGATCCGCGGCAACTGGCCCTTCTGAACAACAACACGGGCCTCGCGCACATGATGAAGCAGGAGTACGGCATCGCCGAGGACTCTTTCAAAAAGGCCCTGGAGCAGTTCAACAAATACGGCGATCGCAAAGGTGTCGCTACGGCGCTGAACAACCTGGCCTTCATTTACGAGGCGCGATCCGAGTATCCGGCGGCGTTGAAGGCTCAGACCAAGTCGCTGGAGATAGCGAAAGAAATCAGCGACCTGAGGGGGCAGGCGGTCGCTTTAAATAACCTGGGCAATATCCGGTTACGGACGGGGAATTACACGGAAGCTCGCGAGGCGTATCAGGGATCTCTAGTCATTACGGAGAGCCGCGGTATGAAGCAGTTTGCAGCCGATACCCTCAACAACTTGGGCCTGGTCAGTGTTGTGCGAGGCGAATACGCGCGAGCGATCGAGACCTTCAAGAGAGCCCATCACATGGCCACCGAAGTGGGCGCGCTCACGAGCCAGGCATGGGCGCTTCACAACTTGGGCTTCATCTTCAAAGATCAGGGCAACCTGAACGATTCACGGACATGCGCGGACAATGCGGTCCAAATCGGGGTCAAGAGCGGGAACCGCAAGCTGGAAGGCGCCGCGGCCCAGAAGCGAGGGAACCTGAGGGAGTATGTGGGCCAGTTCGAGGACGCCTCCAAGGATTACAAGCTGGCCGCGCGACTCCAAAGAGTGACTCAGGATCCGTACTTCCGCAGCCTCACCATGCTCGATCTCGCCAACGACCTGCTTCGTAAGGGTCACAGCGATCCCGCGCTGAAATACTATCGTGACGCGCTCAAGATCCGGCGAGCTATTGGCGCGCCGTACGGAGAATTCGCGTGTCGGATGGTCCTCTTCTATGTCGAGAAATCCGCGCGCTTGGGAAAAGGATCTTCCGGCGACTCCCCTGAAGCCCGCGCAGAGCGAAAAGAAGACCTGAGCAGAGCCCGAAAGGCGCTCGAAGTGGCTACGAATCTCATAACCGCGGACCAGGTGACGGACGCGCTCTTGTTGAACTATGCAAGGGCGCGCCTCCTCCTGGAAGAGGATCCGGAAAAGGCGGTCACGGAGTTCACAAAGCTGGGGGCTGCCGCAAAGTCAGCGGCGATGGCCAAGTACGAATACCTCGCGTCCGTAGGGTTGGGACTCGCGTACGAAAAGCTCGGCAAGAAAACCCACGCGAGAACAGCGTTTCAGGCCGCGGCCGATTACGTGGAATCCATAGGGAAGACGCTTGACGAGAAGACCCGGGAAACCTTCCCGGAGGGGGAACAGATCCTGGGGATCAAGAACAAACTCGCGGGGGAGGGCTTGCAACGCGTAGGGCCGGCCTAATGCGGATTTACTAACGGTTTAGTTTCCCACACGATTCAGCTTATTCCGAACCGATCGCTCGGTTCGGTCACGGTTCATCCAACACCTTCCGGACAGTCCCCAGAAGCTGCTTCATGTTAAAGGGTTTTCCGACAAACCCTTTGGCGCCTGCCTCGATGGTTTCTCTGGTCGGGCCATCAATCGCAAATCCGCTCGCGATAAGCGCCTTGACTTTGGGATCGAGGCTAAGGAGACCTTCGAGGCATTGTTTTCCACCCATCTCCGGCATTATGAGATCCATGATCACGAGGGAAATCTCATCCCTTCGCTGTTGGTACAGCTTCAGAGCGTCTTTACCGTTAGATGCCGACAGCACTCTATACCCGGCCTTGGCAAGAATCCTGGACCCGAGATCGCGAATGATTTCTTCGTCATCGACGAGAAGAATCGTCTCTGACCCACCCCGCGGCATCTCTCTCGCATCCTTTCCTTCTTGTGCCTCATCCGCAACCAGGGCGGGAAAATAGATCTTGAATGTAGTCCCCTGGCCTGGTTCGCTGTAACACCGGATATGGCCTCCGTGCTGTTGGACAATCCCATGGACCATGGCAAGTCCCAGGCCGGTTCCTTCACCCACTCCTTTAGTCGTGTAGAAGGGCTCGAAGATGTGCTCCACAGTGTCTTTGTCCATCCCAGACCCGGTATCCGTTACCATCAAGAGAACGTGGCGGCCCGGCTTGGCGTCAAAATGCGTTCTTGCGTATTCCTCGTCGAGAAAAATGTTGGCAGTTTCGATTATGAGCTTGCCTTCTTCCGGCATTGCGTCCCGTGCATTCACCGAAAGGTTCATGAGAACCTGGTCAATTTGAGTTGGGTCAGCATTGATCGTGGCCAGATCCTCGGCAAGAACGAGCTGAATAAGAATCATCTTGGGGATGGTTCTCTCGATCATTTTCTTCATTTCACGAACACGGCGATTGAGACTGACCGGCTGAGTCTTTACTTCCACCTTTCTGCTGAAAGTGAGGAGTCTCTGAACCAGGTCTGCTCCACGCTTTGCGGATTCTCTTATCTTTCCCAAATCGGCCTGGTAGCGCTGAGGTAATTCCTCATCGCCAAGTATCAATTCCGAGTATCCGAGGGCCACCTGCAAGACATTGTTGAAATCGTGAGCTACCCCACCGGCGAGCGTGCCGATGGCTTCCATCTTTTGGGCTTGTAGAAGCTGATTCTGAAGACTTCTCTGCTCTGTTACGTCTCGCAGGATGCCTTGGTAGCCTATAATCGCGCCACTCTCCGCCCTACGGACGCTCGACGTGAGCAGGCAGTGGATCTCTTTTCCATCCTTTCTATTGAGCGTCAAGGGATAATCTTTTAGGAATCCCGTCTTCGTTATTGACCCCACGAAGTGATCCCGATCGGAAGCGTTTGCGTAAGTGATGCGGACGTCCTGTCCCACGATTTCGTCACTCGCATAGCCCACAATTTCACAATAGGCCTGGTTGGCCTCGATCAATTGGCCTTCCAGAGTGGTTATGTAGACGCCGTCCTTGGACTCGTCGAACAGCTTCCGATAACGTTCCTGGCTTTCCCGCAGCGTTTGCTCCGCCTGCCTGCGCTCGGTGATGTCTTCGAAGATCCCCAGCACACCGATGACTCGTCCTTGTCCGTCGCGGTACGGCACTTTGATCGTATGAGCCCATCGCTCTTGACCGGCAAGTTCATAGAGGTCTTCAAGGTCCTTAACCGTTCCGGCTGCCATGCAGGCCTGGTCGTCGAGACGGTACTTGTTAGCTAGCTCGGCAGGATAGAAATCGAAGTCGTCCTTGCCTACGATCTGTTCCGGTGCGATCCCGAGGTCTGCGGCGTAATTCGCGTTGCAGGATACGTAAATCGAATTACGATCTTTGAGGAAAATGCGCTGAGGAAGATGCTCAACCAGAGTCCGATGCCTCTCTTCGCTCTCTCGCAGCAACTCTTCCCCTCTCCTGCGGTCGGTGATGTCCAACGCAGTGAAGGTAACGCCCAGCAACGGGTCGGCGGGATCTGTGGGACTGGAACTCAAGAGCACATCTATTACTTGCCCGTCCTTGCGCCGCCAACGCGTTTCCACCGTGCCTTTTCCCTTTTCGCTAATCTGCCTATATTTCTCCGCTCCGACCCATTCAAAGTCCTCATCCGAGGCATAGACAATACGCGAATTTTGATCCAGTAATTCCTCTCGGTTATACCCAACCATCTCGCAGAAGTAGTCATTGGCTTCCTTGATTACTCTATCCACAACTACTCCAATTCCCACAGGCGCAGCACGAAAAATGCTTTTGAGCTTCTCCTCGCTCGCGCGAAGCTGCTGGTCGGCACGTTTGCGGTCGGTGATGTCGCGCCAACTTGACCTGCTGTATAGGATTTTGCCTTGATCGTCCGTCACGGCCTTGGAGCTCAGTATGACGTCGAGTATCGAGCCGTCCTTAGAAACTACCCGCAGCTCCGCATTGACAAGTTCCCCGGTCTTCCGAAAAATCTGAAGGTAGCTCTCAGCTTGTGCTCTGCAGTCAGGATGATACATGTCTAAAATGTGGCGACCTAGGAGCTCTTCCTTGTTGTACCCCGTGACTTGTGCGCACGTCTCATTGCATTGGACGATTCGGCCCGAATCCGCATCCATTGAAATGAACATATCCGGCGAATTCTCATATAGATCCCTGTATTTCTCTTCACTTTCTCGAAGTGATCGCTCGGCCTTCTGGCGGACAGACAGGTCCAGGATGCTCATGCTTGTCTTCTGCTGGCCTTTTGAGTCCGTGAATATGAAACTTGATACCTCTGCCGAAAAAATCGTGCCGTCTTTTCGCTTGAAATTGAGTTCCCCGCGGGCGCTTCCTGTCTGCCTCCTTTGCTCCAACAGAACCGGCAATCTCGGGTCAGTTGTATCGACAAGTCTGTCCCTTCCAGCTTCAATGATTTCTTCTTCCGTGCATCCAAACATCCGACAGACCTGAGGATTGGCTTTGAAGACTCTGCCATCCGGGGCGGTTAAAAGAATTGCGTCAAAACTGTTTTCGAACAGAGACCGAAATGTCTCTTCACTTTCCCTCAGGGCCTCTTGCGCGCGTCTTAGTTCGGTCACATCACGCAATACACAATGAGTTTGCTTGAAGTTCCCTTCGCGGTCATACCCGATCCTGCCCTCGAACTCGACGGTAATGGTAGACCCATCTTTTCTGACCATCTCGAACTGCACGCCATGAATTTCTCCGGCCGCCTTAAAACACGGAAAGTTCGTTTCGAAGCGCTCCTCCCACGCAGGGGCCACAAGATGCCCGAACCACTTGCCTATCACTTCGTCGCGAGAATACCCGAGCAGATCAACCCAGGCCTGATTCACCTCAAGAAACAGACCATCTTCATCAAGGGACTGATATCCGACGGGCGCATGTTCATAGAGCAAACGAAATCGTTCTTCGCTGGCTCTGAGCAGGCGCTCATCTTGTTCGTGTTGCTTTTCAAGTCGTTTCTTCTCCAGCGCCGTTTCAATCGTCAGAGGGAGGCGTTTGAGGTGACTAGGGCTCTTGATCACATAATCTGCGGCTCCCTTCTTCATAGCTTCGACAGCGATTTCCTCCGAGCCGGTTCCCGTAACGATGACGACCGGTATGTCCGGGGCCTTCGCTCGCACAGCCTCAATGACTTGCAATCCTTCGAATCCCAGGATATTGAAATCGCTCAGAACAACGTCATAGCCACCTTCATCCAGTCTTTTCTCGAATTGCCGTTTGGAGTTCGCCTCGGTCAAGATAACGCCGGTGTGTTCCCGTTCCAACACGTCTCGAACCAACTGGCGGTCAAGGGGCGAGTCGTCAACATACAAGACACGGATTGGGGTTGTCATAGCCTTCTCCTTCAACTCGGCGTCCGAGGGCATAAGAAGGGTTTAGCCCTGGTTTTTACCGGAGGCATGGACCTTCGGCGGACCTACGTCCAGTGTCAACAAGTATTCCCCAAGCCTGTCTACCACCTTCAGGAATCCCTCGAAAGAAACCGGCTTCGTCAGGTAGCTGTTTGCTCCGCACTCGTAACTGAGTGCCCGGTCGCCCTCTTCCTCGGACGAGGTCAGAATGGCCACAGGCAATTGTTTTGGTCCCGGCGTCCCTTTGATCCGGCGCAGCACCTTATGACCGTCGATTCCGGGAAGCTTCAGGTCCAGTAGTATCAGGTCAGGCAGCGGATAGGTTTCACGGTCCTCATATTGGCCCTCGCCGAAGATGTAGTCTAGGGCTTCCCTGCCATTTCGGGCTACGTGAATGGTGTTTCCCACGTGGGCTTGGCGGAATGCGTCGAGTGTTAACTCTATGTCGAGCCGGTTGTCTTCCACCAAGAGAATATGGGCTGGTTTGGGCATTTACTTACTCCGTCCCTGCGGGCATCTTGGCCTGAATCAGCTTTACGAAGAAACGGCTTCCATGTCCGAGCTCCGATTCAACCCAGACTTGACCGTTCATCAAGTTTGCGGATTTACGCACAATTGCAAGGCCAATCCCTGTGCCCGGATATTCCTCGTAACTGTGGAGCCGCTGAAACATATTGAAAATCTTTTCCTGATACTCAGGCGCAATCCCGATACCGTTGTCGCTCACTTCAATGACCACGTATCCATGTCTCACGGTAGCGCCGATCTGAATCCGAGGAGTTCCTTCTGATCTGCGGTACGTGAGGGCATTTCCCAGCAGGTTCGTGAAGATCTGTTCCAGCAGGGTCGCGTCACCATAAGCCACCGGCATGTCCTCTGGAATGGCAATCTCCGCGCCCGATTCCGCTATTCGTTCCGTGAGAGTCTTAATTGCTTTGCCAAGAACTGCGAGCGGATTTATGGTCTGGAGCTGTACGGCTCGACGTTCCAGGCGGGAGTACCGCAGGAGGTCGTCAATGAGACGACCCATTTGAGCGCTCGCTTCTACAATGCTGTCGAAATACCGTTGCCCTTCGTCGTTCAAGGAAGCCCGATGTCGCCGCGCAATGATTTCGGCGAAGCCGCTGATGGCCCGGAGAGGCGCCCGAAGGTCGTGTGATACCGAGTACGAAAATGATTCGAGGTCCCTGTTCGCCTCTTCGAGTTGGGCGGTGCGCTCCAGGACACGCTGTTCAAGTTCGGCATTAAGCCTGTAGATCTCCTCCTGGGCCTTCTTACGTTCGGTGATGTCGCGGCTGACGGTGGCCCAGCCGACGACCGTACCGCTGGCGTCGCGAAGATGGAAAAGGTAATAGGACATCCAAACCGGCTCTCCAGTCCGGAAGTGACGCAGGCGGATCTCCACTACGCCGTGACCCTCTCGCATCACGCGCGGGAAGAACTCCTCCGTGATGAACGGTTGGTCCTCTAGGAAGAAATAGTCCTGCACCTTGACCCGGCAGGCGGCTGCCATGTCGGGAAGCCCGACCATCCGAACGCCCGCAGGGTTCACATACAGCGGCTGCAGGTCGAGGTCGCACATGCCGATGAATTCGCCGCTGCTTTCGGCCAGCATGACGAACTTCTGCCGCTCCTCCTCTGACCGCTTAAGTTCAGTCACATCCATTGCCATACTGATCACTAGCCGCCGTCCATCCGGCAGACGTCCCAGGGGCGCGGAGCTGAAATTCCACACTCGCGTTGCTCCGTCTTTTGTTCGGATTGTGTAATCCCCTTCTCCTATGTGGCGGTCGAGGGCACAGAGCCGTTCAATGTCTGCTCGAACGAATTCTTTCCGTTCACCGTAAGCTCTTTCGGTCCAGTCAGAAATGGTAGGGATTTCTTCCGGAGCATAGCCGGTGATCTCCGACCAGGAACGACTGATTTGAAGCACCTCGCCGCCCTCAGCGTGCAGAATTATGGGGAACGGAGATTCGATCACTGCTCGGCGGAATCGTTCCTCGCTGGCCCGCAAGGCTTCTTCCCCCCGCTTGCGCTCGGTGATGTCGCGAATTACTCCCAATATGTGCGGGACACCTTGAATCTCTACAAACTCTCCTGATACGAGGCAAGTTCTGATCTCACCCGATTTGGTTTTGAAATCAGCGTCAAGGTTCAGGACACGCCCTTTCTCAATCAATTTGGCGACATAGTGGTCACGGCCGGCCGGATTTGCCCACAAGTCCAATTCCATTGATGTTCGCCCGATAGTTTCTTCGCGGCTGTACCCGCTGAGCCGCGTCAAAGCCTCATTCACTTCGACGAGGCGTCCGTCCGCAACCGCGGTAATGGTAATGGCATCAGGCGAATTCTGAAACGCCTTTGAGAATTTCTCCTCGCTTTCT
>VGSG01000124.1 GCA_016875095.1 Deltaproteobacteria bacterium | reverse complement strand
CGGTGGTATATCTTCAAGATGATAGTGGCGAGCGATACCTTTCATGTCGCGGATGAGCTGCGGTAGATCCTCGTTCACGCAATAGAAGTGCCCCACATCGAAGTTTAGGCCGAATACGTCGTGATCGAGCCCCTGAAAAAGCTCAAGGAATTGCCGACTGTTCTCTATGAGAAGGCCCGGCTCAGGTTCGATAAGGATCCGAACGCCGGCCTCGCGGGCCGTTGTTTCAACTTGGTTGAGGCCCTCTCTGAACAATTGAAGGCCCTGATCCCGGCTCATTCCGTGCAGCGGTCCGCCGGGTTCGGTGGAGATGTTGGCCGCGCCCAATTGCACGGCCAAATCAACGCATCTGAGAGTGTAATCCACTCGTTTGGCTCGCAGCGCAGGATCGTGCTCGATCCATGAGGGATGGTAGGTGTCACCGTCCGCATGGTGCATGAACGCGTTCAAGTTTGACACTTCCAATCCGTGATCGCTGAGCGCGGTCCGAATATCGTGAATATGAGCGTCCGTAAGATGCAAAGGGTACGCGTGCGGGACGTCGGCCATGATTTCTATTCCCCGGTATCCCGCGCTCGCGACGATTCCGATCGCATCTACAAGCCGGTGCCTGAGAAATCCGTTGGAACTGAACGCAAATTTCAATGCATAACCCCCTTCCGGTAGGCCGGGGATGACGAATCCGCAGATGCCGCCGTTGGCCGCAGAAAGCCTGGATTCCCACGTTCGCGGGAATGACGGAGGAGCGTGAAGCCGCCGGCGCGCACGTCACTCTCGCCGTCTTACGCCGGAATGTTCCTCAAGTATTCCAATGCCTCTGTCGCCGCCTGTTCGGGCCGATCCGGATACGTGTAGAGCTCGACCGTGACGAACCCATCGTAGCCGTGACGCTTGAGCAGGGCAAAGAGCTTTGGGAAATCCATATCACCGGTTCCCGGAATAAGATGATAGTGTTTTACACCTTTGATATCCTCGATATGCACGTGAAAAATCCTTGGGCCCAACCCGCTGATGACGGTTTCAGGATCCTCACCCAGCACGTGGCTATGTCCCAGATCCAGGTTTGCCCCGAGCCACGGCGAATCAATCACGCTGATAAGCTCGACCAGCTCTTCAGATCGTTCGATAAGAAGGCCCGGCTCGTACTCAATACCTATCCGAACCGATTTTTCCGCCGCGTATTTTAGCACTTCCCGCAAAGAACAGCGTAGCAGCGTCATGGATTCCTCAGGCAGAATACCGGCTATCGGTCGGCCCGAGGTGACGCTCACGGTCGGAGCCCCCAGCGACGCCGCGATATCAACGCATTTTTTTGAGTACTCGATTCTCCACTGTCTCAGGTCCGGGTCAGGATGAGCGAGCGAAGGCTCAAAGAGCGGTTCCCAGAAAGTCCTCCCATAAAAACCCACGGCGGTGTTTGCATTGATATTTGCAACTTTCAGTCCGGTCTTGTTCAGGACAGCCCTCATCTTCTCCAGGTCGGCATCGCTCACGGAGTCGGCATACAAGTGAGGAACGTCCGCCAGAAGCTCCACGCTGTCGTACCCGACCGCGGCAATCCGTTCTACCGCTTCGAAAACGGGGCGCTTCACAAACGCATTGGCGCTGAACGAAAGTCGCATCACGTGCTTAGTCCGATCCCGGCGGTCTGTTCGGCTCGAACAGCGTAGTCCAAAAGCAAAGCGAATTGCTCGTAAAGGCGGTGTTCTTCGGCGCCAATGGGCGATTTGAAATAACAGGCAAGGTGAGGCATGAGACCTGCCTCGCCTCGGCGCTTTGCATACTCAGCCAGCCGGACAAGATCCAGAACCAGAGGCGCCGCCAAGAGCGAATCGTAGCCTTGCCAGATAAACTGGAGGGACATTTTGGCGCCGAGAAAACCCCGAAAGTGGATATAGTCCCATGCGACCTTCTGATCCCCCAACGAAGGCACGTAATTAATACCAACCTCCGAATGGGGCTTGTATCCGAGCGCCTGCGGCAAGGTAACGTCCTTGGTCCGGGTCTTTGATTCCTTGTTTTCAGGATAGTCGAGCACGCGGCCATCCATGTTACCGAGGATGTTGAAGCCTTCCCAGCTCAAGACCTCCAGGTTCCGACACAGGAACATCGGCGCCAGCGCGGATTTTACCAGAGTCTCTCCGGTCTTGCCGTCGTTCCCCATCACAGGCACGCGCTTTTGCTCGGCAAGCTCCACCATAGCCGGGAAAAGCGCGCCGTTTGACGGAGTGAAGTTTATGTAGGGGCAACCTGACTGAATCGCGGCGTATGCGTAGACTGTGCTGGCTCTTACCATGCCTTCGGAATCGTGATCGAGGCGCTCTTCGAAAGCCGAAAGATCGTGGTGGCATTCCGTAAGTTCGAGCGCCGGCTCAGTCGATGCGAGGTTGACCACAACAACATCCGCCAGTCCATTCCCGGCCTTGAAATTCTCAAGGCGATTCATCACCTGGGCGATTTCGTCCCGCACGGACCCATCGCCTCCGCACGAGGCGGAAGCGAGTCGTGAAATCGCTTCACCGCAGTTTTTCGTCGATCCCGGCGAGATATGCCGTTCGATTTTAGCTAAGTCGCCTTCCAAGTCTTTCAGCATACCGGTCGGAACGCCCGCCACCTCTTCGACCATGTCTCGACACGCGTCCCGCAAAGAGCCTCGACGGATGTCACACCCTCCGAACTCAAGGGCATTCACCGGGAGTAGCTCCAGCTTTTCAAAAGGTTTGGTTGTCGTGATCATGCCTGTGGAGTCAATAAGTCCGCGTTTGAGCGCGAGAGCGCCAAACACGACCGCAGACGAAACAGAGCCCAAAGCGCCGATCAACCAAACACCAATCCTACTTTTGTTCATGGCCTTCCTGCGCGAGACGTAATCCCATTGAGCCGACTACAAACTCCTTATTGGGTTTTGTCGTAGGGAGTGACACTTGGGCAAGAGTGGCGACCGAAACCATGCGCGGGTTATTCACCTTAGGCGCTCGACGAATCCTTGCGCAAAATTACCCGAAATCCCGCGCCGCCGCCGTGGTATAGTATATCCGACCGCTGTTGGCTTGGGCAAGACCTCTTGGGCGGAATCCCAGATGACTCCTTCAGACGCGGCTCACCTTCGGGAAATCCTCAAGGATGCGCAACTGATCGGGAGCTTTGTTAAGGAAGCGAACAAGGCGAGCTTCCCTTCCGACCTCGTGCGACGGCAGGCCGTGATCGGCCGCATTATCAGCATGGGGGGATCGGCCAAGCGCCTTTCAAGAGCATTCAGAGCAGAACATCCGGACATCCCGGTGGAGGTAGTCATCCGGATGGGCGACGAACTGATTCGTCAGGCTGAGAAAGTCCCTTCCGAGGCGCTGTGGAACTTTGCCAGGGTGTTCGTGTCGGAATTGATCCTTAGGGTGGGGAAGCTCGTTCCGCGCTGATTGCAAGAACGGACGAGAGAGGCGCTCGAGAGCGGTATGAGAGAAGCGTCTTGCTCTCCGATGTTTGCGGCGGGATTCGCCCGGCTGTTTGGACTTCGTAGGGGAAGTCCGGTCGGCTATAATCAATCGTAGGACGCCCAAGATGAAACGGCGCCAAGAAAAACCGGTGGCTTCCCGATATACCGCCCGCTTCATAAGTTCGCGGTTGTATGGAGTCATTGTTCTCGACTTTCTGGTAAAGAGTGACAGCCACCCATGCCCATACGTCCCCGGGAGGCGTGCGCGGGAAGAAGCCTTCAGGGCTGCGGACATACCGCCAGACCTGTACCATGATCTCATGGACATCGGATTCCGGCGGTCGGGGCGCCTATTCTATCGACCGGCCTGTGACAACTGCAATGAGTGCTATGCATTGCGGATTCCCACGCGGGATTTCAGACTCACGAAATCTCAACGAAGAGTTCTCAAGGGGAATCACGACATCGAAGCGCGGGTCAGTCGGCCGATCTTCACGCAAGAAAAGGAGCTGCTGTATCGCAGGTACCTAGAATTCCAGCACCCGTCTACAAATCAAGACAATCCC
Organism: Deltaproteobacteria bacterium; assembly: GCA_016875095.1. Classification (GTDB taxonomy): domain Bacteria; phylum Desulfobacterota; class Desulfomonilia; order Desulfomonilales; family Desulfomonilaceae; genus VGSG01. The sequence continues at coordinate 6,826 of VGSG01000124.1, read as the reverse complement.
GGAGATCTGGAGCGCTTTCTATACACAACCTCCGTCAACACTGTGGAGCTGGAATACAGGGTCAAGGGCCGTCTGGTCGCGGTCGGCGTTACGGACATCTCCGCACGATCGCTTTCCAGCGTGTATACGTACTTTGATCCTGAATTCTCGGAAAGAAGCCTGGGCACCTATTCCGCTCTTCGAGAGATCCTGTTCTGTCGAGAGATCAACATACCTTTTTATTACCTCGGATATTATATTTCAGCGTGCCCGGCGATGAGCTACAAGGCCCGGTTCAAACCGCACGAGCTCCTTATCTCGGACAATGAATGGGTGAGGGTGGAACGCGGCCGCGAACCGCAATAACTCCGGGCCGGTCTCATCCGAAGGCATCCACGAACCTTGTTCTTGACTGGAGGAGCTCCGGCGGAGTACGCTCGTGAGCGGATATTACGCAGGTGAAATGGCTCTGGGACGGAGGATCAATAGTCATGGCCAACGAAGCGACCATTTTCATCGGGAAAGGGGAAAAGCCTCAATGCCTTACCCTCAAGTACGCCAATCGCCATGGTTTGATCGCAGGAGCGACCGGCACAGGAAAGACGGTTTCGCTGCAAGTGCTGGCCGAGGGTTTTTCCCGTTTGGGCGTGCCGGTCTTCATGGCGGACGTGAAAGGGGATCTCGCGGGAATATCGCAGATCGGCCAACCCGGACCCCAACTTATCGAGCGTGCAAAGGAGCTGGGCATCAAAGATTATCGTGGGGAGAGCTTTCCCGTGATGTTCTGGGACCTCTTCGGCCGCGACGGACATCCCATCCGGGCTACGGTCTCGGACATGGGACCGCTCCTACTGTCCAGGCTCATGGAACTGAACGAGGCCCAGGAGGGGGTCCTCAACATCGCAGTCAAGCTGGCTGATGACCAGGGCTTGCTTCTGCTGGACCTGAAAGACCTCAAGGCGCTCATCACGTTCACCGCAGAGCAGGCCAAGGAGCTCACAATAGCCTACGGCAACGTGAGCAAGCCTACGGTAGGCACGATTCAACGGCGGTTGCTCGTCCTTGAGCAACAGGGTGGGGAAAATATTTTCGGTGAACCCGCGCTGGACCTGAATGATTTGATGAGGACCGACCGGAACGGCTATGGATACATCAATATCCTGACCGCTGACAAATTGATGGAGAGCCCGCGGGTGTACGCCACCTTCATGCTTTGGATACTCTCTGAACTCTTCGAGGAGTTGCCGGAGGTGGGCGATCTGGACAAACCCAAGCTCGTCTTTTTCTTCGACGAAGCTCATCTCCTCTTTCAGGACGCTCCAAAGGCCCTACTGGACAAGATTGAGCAGGTGGTGCGACTCATCCGATCAAAGGGTGTCGGTATTTACTTCATCAGCCAGAATCCGCTGGACGTCCCCGAAAAGATCCTCGGTCAGCTCGGCAACCGCATTCAACATGGACTCAGGTCGTTTACACCGAGGGATCAAAAGGCGGTGCGGGCCGCAGCGGAGACTTTCAGGCCGAATCCCGCGTTCGACCCGGCCGAAGCGATTACGGAACTGGCCGTGGGAGAGGCGCTGATCTCCATGCTCGAAGGAAAGGGTGTGCCCGGTATGGTGCAAAGGGCGTTCGTGCGTCCCCCCACGTCCCGTATAGGCCCAGTGTCGGAAACGGAGAGGCGGGCCGTGATCAGCCGAAGCCCTGTTCTCGGCGTTTATGACAAGCCGGTGGATCGCGATTCCGCGTACGAGCAACTCAGGGCCAGAGCGGCCGAATCGAAGGCTGCGCCGCAGGAGGCGGCCGGGCGGACTGGACGGGGGCCGGCGCCTCAGCCCGGAGGATGGGGATTGCCGGAGATCCTTACGGGCACGAGCAAGCGACAGGGTGTCCTGGAGGCTCTCGCCAAAGGGGTCGCTCGGAGCGTCGGCAACACCATTGGCAGAGAGATCGTAAGAGGGGTCCTGGGGTCCATCTTGCGGGGCAAATAGGCAAGAGACGCCGCGTTTTCACGCGTAAGGCGCCGTCTTTCCCGAGCCCGCACGTCCTCACTTATGAATAATGAGGATTACTTAGGTCGCCTCCAGAAGGGGCCGGTCTTGCCCAGCTCTTGGAGCGTAGCCAGCATGTCCATCACGTATTCTCGGCTGTGAGAAACCCAATCCGGGTCCATGCGTTTGCGAAAATATTTACCGGAGAAAAGCTTCACCAAGTCGTTCAAGGAGATAATTCCTTCGTCGGTTCCAGCCTCAAACTGCGTCCAATTTCGAATGTGCTCTTCCGACCGGAAGAGATTCATCGTGCTTCAGGCGTACGGGATGTCTTCAAACCACTTCCAAAAAGGAACAGCGACATAGGAAGTGACCTCTTTCGGCTCCACACGAATCAGAACCCCGTCACGAATCTCCACAGTGATCGGAAGTCCGCAATCGAGACACGGACAATCGATACGGACCGTTTTTCCCGGAAAGAGCCAGCAGACCGCCAGCGATTCAAATCCTCATTGTCCAAACCATTTCTGCTCGCCGTCAACCGTGATTCTGTATTGCGTGGGCAGGTTGTTGAAGGGCGCGAAAGAAACAATCAAGCTCGTATTGGGATACAGCCACCCCGGCACTCCGGCTGAAAACAGGTCGTGAACCGCCTTGCGTCCCGAGTCCATGGACAGCCCCAATTCCCGGGCGATTTCCGTATAATGCGGAGCCTGACCGGTTTCCACCATGCGCCTCATGATGACCTGGAAGGTCTTGTCCAGCGCGACCGTGTCGGTCATAGTCAGCCACCTCCTTGAATTGATGGGTTACATCTTGAGCATACCTCGTTAATTCTTTATCGATCAAGCACGATCTTTTGTCCATATCAGCGGGGCGCTTTGAGAGCGGTAACACGGGCCTGCCTTCAACGCCTTGCCATATTCGCTGCTACAGGGCGAGGATCTCCTGAACCAAGGTCCGACGGCTTTGCGTCGTCCGCAGTGACGGAGATCTCCAGCCCGCAGCCCCGGGATTGACCTGAAAGGCGTAAATGCCTATATAATGGGCAAAGATGTAAGGCGCACATGTTCGCCGCGTGGAAGGACTTTCGACCATGGATGACAAGAATCAGATCACAGGAACGAATATTCCCGATCCCAAAGAGATCGAGAAAGAGATAAACGAGTATCTTTCGAGCAAGTATGGCAATCGGATCAGAGTGATGGGCACGCAGATCGGGCCTTGGCCCGGGGCCGCGGAGAGCGGCGGCGGGCAGGAAATGGCTGATGAATCGGGGGTGTCATCCATCCGATTCGACATGAAGCCTGCGGAGCTGCACGAATGGCTGGACCGGTTTGTCATTCGGCAAGATGACGCCAAAGAGGTGCTGGCAACCAAGATCTGCACTCATTTCAACCGGATCCGCTATTTTCAGGAAAGGGGCGAACGGGACGATCTTGAGGGCTTGGACCGCATCAAGAGCAACGTCATCCTCATCGGCCCCACCGGCGTGGGCAAGACCTACCTGATCAAGCTGATTGCGCGCAAGATCGGCGTGCCCTTTGTGAAAGGGGACGCGACCAAATTTTCCGAAACCGGATACGTGGGCGGTGATGTGGAAGACCTGGTGCGGGATCTGGTTCATCAGGCCGACGGCGATATCGAGAAGGCTCAGTACGGCATCATCTACATTGACGAAATCGACAAGATCGCATCCGCGGGCAATGTGATCGGGCTGGACGTGTCGCGATCCGGTGTGCAGCGCAACCTACTGAAATTGCTCGAAGAGACGGAAGTTGACCTCAAGGTGCCGCACGACCCGGTTTCTCTGATGGAGGCCGCCGCGCATTTCCAGAAGACCGGCAAGAGGATCAAGAGGACCATTAATACCCGGAATATCCTCTTCATCGTGTCGGGCGCGTTCAACGGGCTTGAGGAGATCGTCTCTCGGAGAATGGCCCGCGCGGGTCTAGGCTTCGGGGCTGTTCTGAAGGAGAAGGATACGAGAAGAAAGCTTCTGCCCGAAGTGAAACCGGAAGATCTGATCGAATACGGCTTTGAATCCGAATTTGTCGGCCGTCTCCCGGTGATCGCGGTTCTCCAGGATTTGGATGAGGACGACCTGTACAAGATCCTAAGAAACAGGCATTCGTCCGTGATCACGGCGAAGAAGCAGGATTTCAAGGCTTACGAAATCGATATTCGCTTCACGGACGGGGCTCTGAGGAAGATCGCCGCGAAGGCCCATGAGCAGAAGACCGGAGCGCGGTCTCTCGTCAGCGTGATTGAAAAAGTCCTGGTGGGATTCGAACGGCAGCTTCCCTCGTCCGAAGTGACTCGGGTTTGTATCACGGACGAAACGGTGGAAAATCCGCGAGAACACCTCCGGCAAGTGCTTGAGGATGAGCTTCATCCGGCCAGGGGAGACCTCTTCGACAAAATGGACGTGGTCGAACGAGCCGAACTCATGGAGGAACTCAAATCAAGGACCCAGGAGTTTGAAAACCGATTCGGGAAGGGCCTGACAGGTTGGCGGTTGGAAACCGTGGTGGACGCGACGGTGAGGCAGGGGATGGCCCCGGAGTCCATGTATCAGCGTTTCCTCAAAGTGGAGCGTGAAATGCAGGCATTCGAGCAGGAGTTCGAACATCTCTACGGCCTGAAGATACGTTTCTCCGAGGACGCGGTCAAAGAGTTGTCGAGCCTGGTGCTCAACGGTTCGGAAGAAGCCCTCATCGTGTGTCGAAAGATCTTCCAGAATTACCACCATGGCCTGAAGCTGGTTATGGAGCGGACCGGGCAAACCGAGTTCACCATCAGCAAAGAGGCGGTCCAAAACCCGGAACGCTTCCTCAACGAAATGATTCAGCTCACCTACCGCCAGATGGAGGCCGAAAGAGTAGGCTCCTAGAGCCATCTTATATCGCTTCGCTTCCAGAGAGGCAAGAATCGGGGAAGACCTTCTTGTAAGAAGGTCCTCCCCGACCCCCTCCCCAAGAACTTCCACCTTTTTTCGGGATGCTCATTTCCCCGAAGGAGAAACGAGCATCCCGAAAACCGTGGGAACCTCTTGCCTGAGCCGAAGAGGCCCCTCTCTCACAAAGAAGATTTTCCCGTCTCCCTCCTACTATTTTCGGAGTTCAATTATAACGCCAACCGCTACCGTCAGCGGCCGGGGAAAGCGAGGCCGTGCGTCCAGGGGATCCCTGCACGCCCTGCGCACCAGCGTCATTCGGGCCAACGAGGGGGAAGTCCCAGGATGTCAACCAACGAACGGCCACTAACCCATTGCAGCGTATCACTGTCTGCCTTGGCATGGTTAGGCACGGTGAAAAGACTCGGCAAGGCGTTCATTGCCCAAGGATTGAAGTATAGGGTGTTAACACACGAAGCAATATTCCAAGGGCTCAATTTGCGGAAAAGCCAAGCGCCGCTGACGCGTGTGTATTGAGGGCCATTCGGCCCGGTCCACGCTCCCTCCGGCCTACGCAACGTGTGCGGTGGGACGCATGCATCACGCTTCCGGAATACATGTTCTCCTTCACCAAACAAACCTCGTTTCTCGTCAAGCGCGTCTACAGCAAGGGCGTCGACGTTGACTGCCACTATGAATGGAGAAATAAGTCTCCCATAGCGCTTACCTTTGTTTTTTACGGCGTCCCTGATTGGCTCCCAGGCGTTCACAAAGCGCGTACGCCCGACCAACGCACCAATGACCCTTTGGCGTTTCCCCCGATTCTCGGGATTCTTCGGGATTGCCCAGAATGTGATGTGCCAGCCTTCATTTTCCCACTCGATTTTGGGCTGACAAGCAGGTTTCCCCTGGGACATCTCTCTCGCAACAAGATCTGGATCTAGAGAGGCCAACCATCGCTCAAGGTCTGATCGGAGCGTCTTTGCGTTAGGAGGAACGTCGGGATGACCGTCCGCTCCGACGGCCAGGAAGAAGTTCGGAGAATCAATCTTTTCTATTGCGGTAAGCACCGCGTCAGTACGCTTCTTTCCAGAGATATCCGCTTCGCTGTATTCAGATGCAAGCACTGCCTCTATGTAAACAGTTTCTTCGTTAGGGGTAACGACAAGAAAATCCGGGTGCGAGCTGTTCTTGGTCCCAAGTCCCGGATGTACTGTTATCGAGCAACCAAGTGACTGCATAAGGGCGAAGAGAACAAGTTCGAAAGTGGCTGAATCGAAATTCCTATCATCCCTACTCGCAATGCGGGAGATCAACTCATCTCGGTCTGAAGCCGGATATTGAGACACCCAGTGATTGAGAAAGGCCCGCACCCGCTGGGCCTCAACGCGACCCGACCGGTCTAGGTATTCCCAATCTCCTTCACCGTAGGATTTTGGATCTTGAGATGTACGAACCTTCCCTTGGAATAACATGCCGTTGTCCCTGAGGCTGCTAACGATCAGATTCATCGGCGCAAAGCATGACAGTTGGCTCCTACAGGTTGATAGCCAGCCGGACTCCCAATGCGATGATCACACGTCGATCTCCATAAGTTGATCTTCAGTTGTGCCGAATCGAATGGCCCGCCCAACGCTCACGATCGCAAGTCTGCCATTAAAGTCGAGAAGCGCTGCGTCCTCGGACCTATTGCGCCCAGTTCCGAGCCGTGAAAACATCGTGAACGCATCTTTGAATGAACCATGCCGGCGACCCACCGCATCGTCGTATGCGAGATGGGATGTCAGAAATAGCGACAACGGGTGACCATCGGAACATGCTTTGTCGAAGTGAAAACTAAAAGAGTTATGATCTTGCTTCGTACACTATGATGTATCAGGTCCGGTTGGACAGAAATTGAGAGAGAAAGGTGTTGGTCGAGCGCGGGGCTTTTGATATGGCCCTGGACTGGAGGAGGGAGATG
>VGSG01000123.1 GCA_016875095.1 Deltaproteobacteria bacterium | reverse complement strand
CATGGCCGGACACCTCCCTGTCAAGGCGCCCAGGCTCTATCACAAAGACCGATCCCGTACCAGTCCCCTTTCGTCCAAACCGAAAAAAATTACCTCCAACCGCTGTCCAAAAAGTGCGAAACGCGAGGCAAAACACCTACCCTATACTCACCTTTCCCTGCGCATCCCCATTACTTCCTCGTCCCTTTTCGTCAGGTAATTCACGTACAAATTGTCACGGCGCCGCCTCGGTCCTACGTCGGATCGGGAACCGGATGAAGCAGCTTGCTAATAGGCCCATCAGCGGGAGCAGCATAATGGACTTCAGCGCGGCCGGCGCGCCGAAGTGGTCAGCGATCACTCCAAGAAGAGTCACGCCGATTCCACCGGTCCCAATGGCAAAACCCGCCATGAGACCAGAAGCGATGCCCAGGTTGTTGGGGAGCAGCTCCTGAGCCATGACAATGGTGACCGTAAAACTGGAAATCAGCGCCATGCCGACCACTCCGAGAGTTACAAACAGCATAAGACCGTGCGTCACTAAGATCAGGGGGAGTAACAGACTGGTGAGAGCCAAGGAGAGGATGAGGTACCGCTTGTAACCCCATCGGTCCGCTAGATGCGAGCCCGCCAATGTTCCAATTGCGCCTCCGAGGAGGAAAACCGAGACCAACGTGCCCGCATAGAGAGGATCCCCTTTCTCATAATCGATATAGTAAAAGGGGATGTACGCCATCAGACCGAAGTGGGTCCATGACCTCATAATGACCGTGGCCACCGTCAACCCGACCGAGACATATGCGGCCTTGGACGGGCTGGGGAGCGAGCGCGCTCTAGCGACGGATTGGGTCCGGGCATGGGCGAGCAAAGGCCAACTGTGAGCCAGTAAGAGCACGAATACCAGAGGGAGCGCGAGCAGCAAAGGAAGATAGTCAAAGCCAAAATATGTGGTTATGAAGGTTGCGGCCAAGGGGCCGAGCGCTAAGCCTATGTTTCCACCTACCGTGAATACCGCCAATCCCGTTGCCGTCCTTCTTCCCGTGAAGAAACGGGCTGTCTTGAACCCTTCGGGATGATACGATGCGATCCCGAGGCCGCTGACGATTACCAACAAGAGGACGAATCCATAACGGTCGGGAATGGACAGAAAGGACAACCCAAGTCCGGCGCACAAGCATCCCATGGGAAGCATGAACGCTTTTTCTTTCAGGTCGGACAGGTACCCGAAGAGGGGCTGGATTACCGAGGACGTGATATTGGAAGCCAGCAGTATTACGCCGGCTGTTGTGTAGGACAGGAGCAACTTTGCTTTTAGGAAGGGCAAAACGGCCGGCAACGCGCTTTGGCAGATATCCGTGGCGAGATGGCCGAAGGACAAGACGAGCAGCATTCTGAGATTAAAGTTGTTTTGAGGAGAAGAGTCAGCGCTCATCCTGGATCTCCTTTTCGAAAGCAATCGCCACAGCCCACCACCATAAGTCCGCTGCGAGGCAAAATCAAGCCGCGGGGCCGGGCTGCTCACACTGCCGAAGGCATAAGGACGGGCGGCCGCGGCCAAGAGCGCATGTTCACCGCAAGGAACACAGGTCGAAAACCTTGACAGGGCCCGCGACCGGGGCTAGGATGACCCGTAGGACGCTTCCCTATCCGCGTAATGCCATTGCAAAGATTCAGAATCCGGTACCATCGCCGAACCACGTGTTCGCTCTTTATCGATCCTTTCATCAGTGGCAGGTGCTCAGTAATAATCCCGGTTAGACCGGATAGTTGAGAAAGGTGACGGAACCGTGAAAGAACTCATGTCAGGTAACGAAGCAATTGCCCGCGGGGCGTACGAGGCCGGTGTGATCCTGGCCTCCGCGTATCCCGGGACACCGAGCACGGAGATCCTGGAAAACATCGGACAGCATTACCCCGAGATCCGCGCGGGCTGGGCGCCCAACGAGAAGGTTGCGCTGGAAGTCGCCTCGGGGGGCTCGTACGGCGGCGCCAGGTCCATCGCAGTGATGAAGCACGTGGGTCTCAATGTAGCTGCCGACCCGTTCATGACCCTGTCGTACACAGGGGTGAACGGCGGCCTGGTCATCGTAGTCTGCGACGATCCGGAGATGCACTCGTCCCAGAACGAGCAGGACACCCGTCATTACGCCAGGTTCGGCAAGGCGCCCTGTCTGGAGCCTTCGGACAGCCAGGAAGCCAAAGACATGATGGCCGTGGCGCTGAAGATGAGCGAGGACTTCGATACTCCCGTCATCCTGCGCAGCTCCACGAGGGTGAGTCATTCCATGTCGCCGGTGGAACTGGGCAAACGAACATCAGGGCCTCGTGAGCTGGGACTGAAGAAAGACTTCACCAAGAACGTGATGCTCCCCGCGTTTGCTCGGCGCCGCCACCCGGTGGTGGAGCAACGTCTCAAAGACCTCGCGGAATTCGCTGAAACCTTTCCGTACAATAAGATCATGATGGGGGACGAGTCCATCGGGATCATTTCGGCGGGAATCGCGTACCAGTATGCTCGAGAAGCCATGCCTGACGCGTCTTTTCTGAAGCTCGGCATGACCTGGCCGCTGCCGAAGAAGCTCATTGAGGAGTTTGCCTCCAAGGTGAAACGGCTGGTCGTCATAGAGGAACTCGACCCGATCACCGAAGAAAACGTGCGGCTTATGGGCATCAAGGTAGAAGGAAAAGAGCTGACCGGGCTGTGCGGCGAACTCTCCCCGGAAAAGGTTGAAGCCGCGCTCATGGGCTCATCGTCCGCGAAGCCTGCCGCGGCCATTCAAATGGAGCTGCCGTTGCGGCCGCCCAACATGTGCCCCGGTTGTCCGCACCGGGCCACATTCAGCGCTCTGAAGAAGAATAAGGTTTACGTGTCGGGCGATATCGGTTGCTACACGCTTGGGGCCCTGCCTCCGATGGGGATGCTGGATCACTGCCTATGCATGGGCGCGGGCATCGGGATAGCCTCCGGCCTGGATAGAGCCTTGGGCGATCTGGCCAAAGGCAAGGCCGTCGCGGTCATTGGGGATTCCACGTTTTTCCACTCCGGCATGACCCCTCTACTCGATCTGGCTTACAACGGCGGTTCGACCACCGTGATCATCATGGACAACCGGACCACAGCCATGACCGGGGCTCAGCCGCATCCGGGCACGGGTTACACTCTGCGTGAAGACCCCACCACATCGGTAGACGTGGAAAAATTGGCTGAATCGTTTGGCTTCCGACGAATCCGGACGGTCAATCCCTATCTCGTGATCGAACTGGAGAAGGTGGTGAAAGAAGAGCTTGAAGCAGCCGAGCCTTCCCTCATCATCGCACGTGCGCCGTGCGCGCTGCTGAAGGCGGATCGGATCTTGCCCGATAAGCCTCTCCGGATCAAAGAAGACGTGTGCAAAGGCTGCAAGACCTGTATCAATACGGGATGCCCCGCGCTGGAGTTCGTCAAGTTGGAGAAGAAGATCGAAGGAGACAAGCGCAAGGGTTATTCCCGCATCAATGAGGCTCTCTGTGTCGGATGTCGCACGTGTATGGAGCTGTGCAAGTTCGATGCGATCGAGGAGGCGTCATGAGCGCTAATAACGTCACGAACGTGTTGATAGTGGGAGTTGGAGGCCAAGGGATCATCCTCGCCAGCGACGTGCTTTCCAAGGTCGCCGGTCGCGTGGGGCACGAGGTCAAGAAGAACGAAATCCACGGCATGGCGCAACGAGGAGGGTCGGTCTCCAGCCACGTGAGGTTCGGCAAGACCGTCAGTTCTCCTATCATCAAGGCGGGTGAGGCGGACGTGCTGCTCTCCTTCGAGCAACTGGAGACGATCCGATACTGGCCGTACCTGTCCGCGAAAGGCAAAGTAATCGTCAACGATCACAAGATACTGCCTCCGGCTGTCTTCACCGGCCAGCAGGAGTATCCTCCGGACATTCTGCAACAGATCAAGGAGTGCGTTCCGGACGCGGTCTTCGTAAAAGGAGACGACGTTGCCGGAAAGATCGGGAATCCCCGAGTGGTGAACGTGATCTTACTTGGGGTGCTCTCAAAGTACCTGGACATGCCGGGTGAAGCCTATGAGGAGGTTCTCAAGGAGTCTCTCAAACCCAAACTGGTGGACATCAACCTGAAAGCTTTCCGGCAAGGCCGATCCCTTGGGTGAAGCATGGGGTCCGCTTTGAAAAAGCTTGACAAAAGTCGGCTTTTCTGGATTTATGCTTACAGGAGTGGTGAAATCGTGATATTCACAGGGCATAACAACTGGTGGCGCCGCTGGTTAATCGCTTCGCGGAGGTTTGCCCTGGGTTGACGCTGCTCTGCTAACTGACTGACAAAACGACCAAAGGCGAAAACAAGGGCCACGGGCAAACCCCCGTGGCCCTTTCGCGTGTACAGGCCATGATGAAGGCCCGATTTCCGGCGAGAGATCGAATCGCAACATGGATCAAGAAGAATCGATGAAAGCAAAGGAGAGGATGATGAAAAAGCAGGCTGCCGCACTCAAAGCCGAGACCTCTCGACTCCCCGGCGAAAGCCCCCAGAGCACGCGCGGCGACGGAGGTCCTTCCGTGGGGACTCAGGCTCAAGAAGAATCTTATCTTGAAGACCGTTTCACGCCGGTCGCTCTGAGCCTTGTGATGAAAGAAGCGGCTGATTGAAGAGATCGGGAGTTTGCAGCCGGACGAAGTTCCGCGGCTCCCCTTCCCAGTCGTTTTCCAGTTGATCCGTTTCACAAATGCGGTGTAATGCGCGCCGCGCGCGATGACAGGAATCGCTTGAGCTGCGTGAGCGCCGTTGCCGGATTGCGCAGCCACGCCCGAGGCGCGGTCGTCTCCGAATGCGCGGCTGGGCGAGCCGGCAATGACGCTCACGGGGATTGTTCTTGCCGGTCGGTCTGAGGGCGCGGCAGGTCTGGAAAATAGTTCGGGGAACCCCTTTTCGGACACCGGGGGACCCATCATCCGAACTCTACGTCATGGCGCCGCCCAGGAATGCTTTCTGAACATCGGGATTGTTGATCAGCGCGGATGAGACATCCTCAAGGACGATGTTTCCTGTTTCCAGGATATAGCCGCGCTCCGCGATCTGGAGCGCGGCCCGCGCGTTCTGCTCGACCATGAGGACCGAGATATTACGTTCCGCTCTCAGTTTTCTCATGGTCTCGAAGATGAACTCGACGATCAGTGGGGCTAATCCGAGCGACGGTTCATCCAACAGGAGCATTCTGGGGCGCGACATCAGAGCGCGTCCATGTCAGCCCATTGGGTGAGTCCAACGAACTCCAGGCATTCCCAAGCATTTTCGCGGATGGCCCTCTCGTCTCTTCGGCTCAGGGGTAGCTTGAGAGCGCACGAGAAGAAACCCGACTTTGTCTTGATGTGCCTTGCCACCATCACGTTTTCAAGGGTGCTCATATGCTTGAACAGTCTCAAGTTCTGGTACGTGCGCGCAATGCCCAGCTCAGCCACTCGGTGTGGTGGAAGAGCGGTGATATCTTGTCCTTCGAAAATAACTTTCCCGTCCGTCGGGGTTATGGCCCCGGAAATAACGTTGATGAGCGTCGTCTTACCGGCGCCGTTGGGCCCGATTATGGATGTGACGGATTGCCGCCCCACGTCGCAGGACACGTTGGCCACGGCCATGACCCCACCGAAGCTCACAAAGACACCTTCAACCGATAGGATCGTTGCCACGTTTCACCTTGACAGCTTGGATTTTATCGACGCGGAAAGCCTGTGCGTCAGCCCCACCACGCCGTCCGGCATGAACATCATGATCAGGAGCAAGACCGGACCATATATAAAGATGTCGAAGTCATGAAAGAACCGGAGGCTCTCCGGTAGGCTCGTCATCAGAACGGTCCTAACCACCGCGCCCCACACGTTCATCATACCCCCAACAGCGACCATGACTACGAAGAGGATCGACTCGTTGATAGTGAATGTGTCCGGAGAAATGAACTTCACGTAGTGAGCATACAGTGATCCTCCGAGGGATGCCATGGTCGCGGAGATAACAAAGATGCCGACTTTTAGGGGAGAGGTGTTTAACCTGGATTATTCGGCGGGTAAACAAAGAAAAGTATGTTCTTCCGGTCAACCATATGATATGGTGAATGAAATAGACCGCTATCGAGGCTTGGGAATGAGGTTCTGGGAACCCAAGATGGATTGAATGCGCTCGAAGCCTCTCTGACGAGGTCCAACGACGCGCTCATGAAGCGCAAGAAGAAGCAGCGGTTGATTGTGGACGTTGATTCAACGGAAGATCCGGCTCACGGCAAGCAGGAGAACGTGGCGTTCAACGGTCATTTCGGGAAGAACTGCTTCCACCGGCTCTTCGCGTTCACCAGTGACGGGGACTGCCTGAGGGCGAAGCTGAGGCCCGGCGCCGTGCATTCAGCCGATGGTGTTCTGGAGTTCCTCGATCCGATTGTGAAACGGTATCGGTCTTGATTCATCCTGTTCTGGCTTCGGGGCGATGCGGCGTTTGCCGACCTGGCGTGTACGAGTATTGCGAGCGCGAAAGGGTCACGTGCTTCATCAGGCTGCCGGCCAATGCGGCGCTGAACCGACTCATCCACTCGTAACTGACGCGTCCCGTGGGTCGGCCTCCCAAGAGCGGAGTTCAGATCAGGTTGGTTGATCTCCGGCGCCAGCCTAAGACTTGGGATAGAGAGCGCCGGGTAGTTGCCAAGATAGAGTGGCACGACGGAGAGCTTTTCCCACGGATCGGGTTTATTGTGACCAATTCCAAGCTCCCCGCCGGGAAGGTGGTCAAGGTGTACAACAGACGCGGGGACGTGGAGAATCGGATCAAAGAGGGGAAGAACACTCTGCGTTGGGACAAGACGAGTTGCTATAGATTCGCAGCCAACGAGGCCCGCTTGCTCATGGGAGTGTTGGCTTACAACCTCCTGCGCATGGTCCGGCAATTCTACCTCATGGGCGAAGAAGTGAAACGGTCAATGGAATGGCTCATCAAGCGTCTGATCAAGGTGGGAGCGAAGGTCGCGTATCATGGTCGGATGTGGCAAGCCCATGTGGCTTCAGCTTTCCCCTTGGCTCGGCGCTACCAAGCCGTGTTCGGGTGAAGGCACACGTTCAAGATGGAGGTTGACCGGGGAGCCAAGGGAGTGGTATGCTCAAATCCTGGAAAATGCGCCGCTGATTCGGCAAGAAGGAGAGAATTGGGGTCGCTGGACGAGATGCGGAAGCGCGGCGACGCCGATTCGGCGATCGAACTCCGTCGGATCTCGGTTTTTCGGTATGAAACGACCGGAATTTCGTGGATCGCGGAATAATTCCGGTTCATAAGGAGGGCTGGGAAGTGGAAACAAAAAAACTGCTGCAAGGGAAAAGGGTGTTGATCGTTGACGACGAGCCCGACATTCTTGATATTTTGACTGAGCATCTGAGCATCTGTATGATTGATCGCGCACTTACATTCGAGGAAGCAAGAGAGCTTCTTGAAACATGCAGCTACGACCTTGTGGTTCTTGACATTATGGGCGTTAGGGGATTCGAACTTCTCCAGATTACGAAAGAAAAACACTTCCCTACTCTAATGCTCACCGCCCATGCCTTGGACGAAGACACCTTGAAGAAATCCGCAGAAGAGGGAGCTTCTTACTTTGTTCCCAAGGACAAAATAGGAAACATAGAGGTGTTTGTCGCAGATGTTATTGAGGCCATAGAGAAGAAGAGGAACCCGTGGGTCAAGTGGTTCGAGAGACTCGGCCCTTATTTTCACGAAAGGATGAACTTTGGAGGTCCCAATTGGAGAGAAGATCATAAGAAATTCTGGGATGAGAAACTCAAGCAATTGACAAGCTATTGATACTGAGTGTCATGTTTTGCTTTGGGGTGAATTCTGGGGAACTATAAGCCTACAACGACACTTCATTGACAAGTCGCCGTCTCCCTTTACGGTGGGAAGGCTAAGTCCGATGATCTCTTTGCTGAATCCTCTTGACCAGATCCTATTGTCATTTCGATACCGTACGTTATCCAAGGCAACATCAGCTTCAATTGTATCAAGGATTCCGGGCCGAGCGAAAATTTTCTTTCGCAAAAAGAGCTAGACAAGCCGTTTGGGTCTTGATACTGTTTCAAAGGGACTTTGTCGATAACCTGTTGAATACATAGAACGCCTGTTGGCTAAAAGGGGGTGAGCTTCGGGGGTCAGGAATAGCAGACGCGCGAATCGGAGGAGAGCATCTTGCTGATGCGATTTCAGATAGGTTCAAAACCTCAAGAAAGGGAGGAGAAAAGTGAAGAAACTATCCTTGATCGTGGTAGCAGTACTGCTGGTTATGAGCATGGTTGTTCTTGCGTGGTCTCAGCCCGCCAGTGCTCGCAAGAAGATTCAGCTCGATTTCGCTACTTTCTGGCCCGCCGGCGACTTCCAGGCCGCACTCGGGCACAAGAACTGGATGAAGACCATATCGGACCGTGTTATGGCCGAGACCCCCGACTATGAGGTCGCGTGGACCGAGTTCTACGGCGTGCATCCGGCGAAGCTTCTGGACGGTGTTGAGGCCGGAACTTACAGTGTTGGGACAAGCGGTCCGGGCTATAGTCCCGGCGTATTTCCCTTGTGGGCCGGTCCCGAGTACCCAGGGGAGACTTCCAGAAAGAACGCTTACACGATGTCGTTGACCATACAGGCGCTTCATGAACAGATGCCCGAGCTGCAGGCGCAATTCGCCCCCACAAAAATGAAGCTGCTGCATTTCTGGTCAACTGGACCGGGTTACTTCCTCATGGTGCCGGGTAAAGACATTCGAAAGCAGGCTGACTTCTCAGGTAAGACCGTGAGAGCGGCCAACCCCGCATCCGTGGCCTGTATTGAGACTCTGGGATCAAAACCTCTCTTCGCCCCCATGAGTGTGGCGCTCGAGAGGTTTGAGGCCAAACTGATCGACGGCATACTCTGTCCTACCGACACGCCCAAGGGCTTCGGTCTGGGCTCTTATGTGCGGCATGTTGTCTTCGCTCCATTCAGCTACCACTTCGTGTTCTTCAAGGTAATGAACAAGGCTGCCTATGATGGCCTGCCGGCTAGCGTGAAGAAGATCTTTGATGAGGTCAACGCTGCCTATCCTGCATACTACGGCCAGTTGAGAACATGGGGTGAGGCGGATGGGTTGGAGTACATGAAAAAACTTGAGGGCTACACCTACTTTGACCCCCGCTCAGAGAATCCGACTGAATATGCTAAATGGGTTGCCGCAACAGCCGGTCTCATCGACAAATGGATCGGCGGTGACGCCAAGAAGAAGGCGGTGTGGGACAAGTACCGCGAACTGGACAAGCACTATAGCACGACAGCCCCGTATTCCACGTGGACACACGGGTCTACACCGCCGGCGCCGCCTACCGGGAAGAAATAGGGTATTCAGGGTGGATTTGGCATAATGTGGGTCAAAGGACGGTAAGCAAGTCAGGGTACCCCGGGGAGAGGCCCCGCGGTACCCTGACTCTTTTGCGGGAAAATCTCTCGGGGACTTCTTGTGAAACCGTCCTCTGTCGGTTGCTTGCAAGAAAAGACACAGGAGGGCCGCCGGATGGATGCTTTCGAAAAGGCGCTGGGGTTTGTCACGGAGAAGATGGCCTGGGTTTCCATGCTCGCCATTCTGGCGTGCGTGGCCCTCGTGATGACTGATGTGGTCAGGTATGGACTTGTCGGCGAACCGATTCCCGGCGCTCACGAAATGGTCGAGCTGATAGCGGCTGTGATACTGAGCATGGGCATCGGTTACCTCACGTTTGTGAGAGGACATGTGGCGGTGGGTATCCTGGTGGATACCTTTCGGCCCCGGGTGCAGGCCGTCTACGACGTTGTCGGCGGTGTGGTTGCTCTCGGCTTCACGATCTGGCTCACGGTGGGAGTCTACGAAATGGCCATGCGAAATTACAGATACGGTTGGGTGACGGGGGTTTTGGAAATTCCCAGGTCACCTTTCATGTTCTTGATTGCATTGTCGCTGGCGCTAACATGCGTGGTACTTGTCAGGGACTTGATCCGGGCCGTGATGGCGATTCGACAAGGAGGCGGAGATGGAGCGTGAGTCGATAGGTATTCTGTTCCTGTTTGCCATGATTGTGCTTCTTCTTATCCGCATGCCTGTGGCTTTTGTGATGCTGGTGCTGGGCATGGCCGGTATCGCCTGGATCAAGGGTACGTCGGCCGCGCTGGGAATTGCGGCCTCGACCATGTACGCGACGTTTGCCAATTATGCTCTGGTGGTTGTTCCCCTTTTCACCTGGATGGGCTACATCGGCTTCCACTCCGGCATCAGCGGGCATCTGTACGACGCGGCATACAAACTGGTGGGCCGGCTGAAGGGTGGCCTATGCATGGCTACCACAATAGCCTGCGCCGCTTTCGGCGCCATCTGCGGTTCTACGACGGCCACGTCGGCGACGTTCGCGGCCCTTGCATTGCCCGAGATGAAGAAACGGGGTTACAACCGCTCCCTGGCCACGGCCAATGTCGCGGCCTCGGGTATCCTGGGGGTGCTGATTCCGCCCAGCGTCATCTTCATCGTCTATGCCAGTATCACGGCAGAGAGCGTGGCCCAGCTTTTCATAGCCGGTATCTTTCCCGGCCTGCTTCTGATGGTGCTTTACATGGGCGCCACTTGGGTGGTGGTAGCCCTCGACCCGAAAAAGGCTCCGCCCGGTCCCTCTTTTCCCTGGAAAGAAAGGATGATGGCGGTGGCCAAAGGGGGGATAGAGGTCATCATCATCTTTGCGGCTGTGATCGGGGGGCTGATGGCCGGGTTATTCACGGGCACCGAGGCCGGGTCGGTGGGCTGTTTTGCCACGCTGTTGGTGGTGCTGGCCAGGCGGTCGC
>VGSG01000122.1 GCA_016875095.1 Deltaproteobacteria bacterium | reverse complement strand
GACTCAGAAAGTGGCAACGTCTGCGTCATGATCTTGCTGAAAGACCAAGAAAACGCCTGCTCCAAATGGAAAGACTATTCAATCAATGCATCGGTTCCTCGTAAAGTTAGCGCGAATGCCCTGTATCCCCCTTTAGAAAAGGGGGAAAGCGCTACATATCCGCCCTTTCCTAGACGCGGGCAGGGGGATTGTCCTTCGGATAACTGAAGGGTTACCCCGCGCCAAAGTCTTGGTTGCGTTGGCGAAGCTGCTCAGTATAATAGGAGCCCTCGAGTGAGCATTTCTTTTGCGGGCCGCCGACACACAGGGGGGGCCTTGGTGCATAGGCTGCCATGTCCAAGACTGAGCTGACATCGTGGGGCCTCACCGAAGTCCGCTGTCTGGCCGGCTTCCGGGCCGATGAAAGGCCCACCTCATTTGTTCTACACGACCGCGAAATCGAAGTTCGCACCGTCCTCGAATCCTGGCGTGAACCAGAGTATCTCTATTTCACGGTAGAAACGGTCCATGGCCGAATATATGACCTCAGACATCACGAATACGAGGATTGGTGGCAGGTAAGAGAAGCGGCAAAGGGTCGATAAGGGATGATGCGGCCCGGGACACTCAGACGCGCCTTCGACCTATTCTTTTGCCCCGCGAGATTTAAGGAACTTTACGATGGGCTGATCGAAACCCTTATGAAAAGAAGCAATTGCCAAAGCCGTCCAGCTATCTTTGGTCTTAGCGTTGATATCCGCGCCATGCTGCAGAAGCAATTCCATTGAGGAGCGCCATTCGTGGTCTGACGTTGCAGCACTCATCAGAGCGGTCCAGTCACCCTTGGTTTTTGCACTGACGCTCGCACCCTTTTGGATGAGCAATTTCACTACTGGGGTTACACCTGCGTGGGACGCTGCCATCAATGGGGTATAGTCGTCTTCACTTCCTTCGTTAACGTCGAGTCCCATCTCGATGAGCAAATTGATCACATCGATGGCGCCTCCAAAGTGACCGTGCCAGACACGCACCCCACTGCGGTTAATGGCCTCTTGCATCTCGTCAAGGTTGGTCCCGGAAGCAGCCAGCATGAGAACTGCCCAGCCATAATCGGTTTTGGCTTTAACGTTGCTCCTTTGAAGACAAGTATTCTAACCACATCCACATAGCCTTCCTCGGCTCCCAAGATCAGAGCGGTTAGGCCGTTACTCTCCTTTGCATCAATGTCAGCCCCTTGTCCAAGAGGAGTCTGACCATATTCAAATGATCTCTGGAAACTGCGCGCATGAGTGCCGTCCAGCCGTAGTCGTCCGCTGCATTCACATCCGCGCCGCTATTCAAAAGCCGTTCGACTTCCTGCAGGTCGCCTTCGCCGGCAGCCTCTATCAAAGCCTTGTTATTGTCCTCGGGTCCGGCAATGCCGGAAGAAGCCGCCAGAACAAGCACAAGCCCTATCACAAGTAATGCGCTAATCGTAAGCATAGGGTTCCTGCGCTTCAACATGGGTCACCCTCTCTCTGCACTTGACTCATGCGGCTGATGTGACGGCCCAGGAATCCACCGGGCCGCCGACGCGAACAGAAGTCAGCTTGGTCACAGCTTTGCTCAACTTCACAATTCCTTATGGTTGGAAGCATATCTCAGTGCGGGCTTCCGAGCAAATGAAACTGAGGCCTGTGTCCGGATAAGTAAAACGCTGTTGCATCTAAGGAGATAGGCGATTAGAATCGGACCGAGAGGTGATCTTCATGGAACTGGCGTTCGAAGCAGAGGTTTGGACTGAGAGGGGCAAATTCGTTGCTCGTGCGAACCCTCTGAATGTTATGTCTTGTGGTGACACTCGACAGGAGGCCGAGGAATCTCTTCTGGAAGCAGTTGAGCTTTTCTTGGAAACCGCCCAGGAAATGGGGACGCTTGACGACGTTCTTGCTGAAGCAGGGTATGCCCCGGTAGAGGGCAAATGGGTTGTTTCGAGTAAGCCGGAACGCCGTGAAATGGTACTGAGTATCTAGTCGTGCCGCGCCTAGCCCCGGTACACTGGCGAGAGCTAGAGAAGGTTGTTCTCCGTCTCGGACTTCAATTCGCGCGACAGAAGGGAAGCCATAGATCCTACGTCAGAAGTGGACTGTCACGACCCGTCATCATACCGGTAAGATCGGAAATCCTTGTTCAATCATACGGAATATCATGGACACCTTGGGAATATCGAGAGAAGAATACTTTCGATTGCTCCAGGATTAGGCTTTTCTGGGCACGACCGGTGAAATCCCTCGATCCGCTCGGTGGATTCCGGGCTTCCGCCGGAATGACGATAGGAGCATCGAGAGAGTGGGTGCCTGCATAGAGTCATCCGCATCGGGTAGATTTGTCAGCGGAGCCGAGTGTTTAAGCGGTTTCTGTAACCATTCAGTTATGCGCGGGGAAGGATGGGCGGGCCTGTGCGTCTGAGCTGGAACGGACTGAATAATGCTGGAGTGAGAGGAGGGCGCTCAGCTCAAGAGGGGTTGGATTGAGGAAAGGCAACCCGCGCCTTTGCTCTTGACAACGGGGGGCGGAATCACGCAAAAATATGTTTTTAAGGATGCGGCCGTATGTCTGCGCGGTGGGAGACAAACACTGTATATTCAACGAGTTATCTCATCTCTGCCCCTTCCCCTCCGGGAGAGAAATACCCCCGCAGTCGTACTCTGTGCTAATCTCTTTACTCCGCAAGCATCAGGAATACCCCAGGGAGGCATAGCGCTGAGCGAGGAACGTTTTCGTTTCCTCCTCGTACGCTTGAAACCCGATTCTCCCTCACCCTGAGGAAGTTCTTTCCTCGGGCCTGGCCGTAGTGTACCGGAGACGCCGGCCGTCACCGGGGCTCACGTGTGTGGGTGGAAAAGGTGGAGGCGCTTTAGCCCGATCCAAACTTCGCCCACTGTTTGCTGACTTCACGCAGGGGAGTGGTCAGCTAACCGCCTTTGCTCAGAAGGCGAACACCGAATCGGCTTGGGGGCTGAAAATGAAAGCGCTGGGGATTCACCTCCTTATTGAGTACTGCTCCTGCAATCCCGCGAAGATTGACGACATGGGATACCTGGAGAAGATTATGACCCAGGCGGCGGAGGTTGCGGGAGCGACCGTGCTGAAAACTGCGTTTCAGGATTTCAATCCACAGGGGGTCTCGGGCGTGGTTGTTATCGCCGAGTCTCACCTGACCATTCATACATGGCCTGAACACGGATACGCGGCTGTGGACATCTTCACGTGCGGCTGCACGGTGGATCCATGGAAAGCCGCGGGATTCCTCCGGCAAGAGCTGGAAGCTCGGGACGTTCAGATAAGGGATTTCCATCGAGGGGTTCCTGAGGAACGGGAGACCACTCATAGCTTTGGGCAGGCCAAACATGCTGCGTGCGGCAGTGCTGACCGTTAGCGACCGATCGTCGGCCGGTCTGAGGGAAGACGCCGGCGGGCCCGCCTTGACCGAGTACCTCATGTCCCACGGTATCGAGGTCGCGTGGACCGCTATAGCGCCCGACGACCAGGAAGCGATCCGCCGCGTTCTTATAAAATGGGCGGATGACGAGTGTGCGGACCTGATCCTTAC
This sequence comes from Deltaproteobacteria bacterium, assembly GCA_016875095.1. Taxonomy (GTDB): domain Bacteria; phylum Desulfobacterota; class Desulfomonilia; order Desulfomonilales; family Desulfomonilaceae; genus VGSG01. Next base: position 7,507 of record VGSG01000122.1, on the reverse strand, counting down.
CACTGGGGGGACCGGTTTGTCTCCCCGCGACGTCACCCCGGAGGCGACAGCGAGCGTGCTGGAACGCACGGCGCCCGGTATGGCCGAGGCCATGCGCGCCGCGAGCATGACAAAGACCGCGCGCGCAATGATTTCTCGGGCGATGGCCGGGGTAAGGGGCCGGACCCTGATCATCAACCTCCCCGGAAGTCCCCGGGGGGCCATCGAGAACCTTGAAGTTGTGATGCCCGCGCTGGAACACGCGATCTCCAAAATCAAGGGTGATCCGACCGATTGCGTGTGAGCCGGCGCTGCCGATAGCAGTTTGCATCCCTATTGCGTTGAACAAAATCATGACCACACGCGGCAAAAGCGCTCCGGAAAACGCGGGTTCAATTATCACCAAAGCGCTGGAGGCCCTTGGGCTCGGGCCTGCCCTCGCCCGGCAGCGGGTTGTGAACCTGTGGCCGACCATTGTCCACGCGGCCATCGCCAAACATGCGCACGCCGAAAGGCTTTCCGGCTCAACTCTTTACGTAGCGGTGGATTCCTCTGTCTGGATGAATGAGCTGGCGGCCATCAAGAGCGTTCTCTTGAAGAAAGTGAACGCATGCTTGGGTCCTGACGCGGCTCCCATCACGGATATCAAGTTTTCTCTCAAATCGGATGCGGGCTGCCACAAGCAGGAAACTTCCATTCAGGAGCCTCCCGATACGCATGAAGAAGAGCCGGAAGGGATCCGGGAATTGCTGGAGTCAGTAAGAGAAGACGAGCTCCGTGAAGTCTTCCGGAAGATCATGAAGAAGGATAGAAAACTCCGGAGTCGCCGGGAATCCGCGCAGTGAAATCCTCGCTCGTTTGAGAACCCCAGTCAGCCATTTCAGTTCTCCTCGGTCGTGGAACCATGCCTTGACACAGGGCCTCGGTTCGAGCAGTATGCGGGTGCTTGCGAGGAGAAAACCCTCCAAGAAAAGCCTACTGGAGTCCACTGGGACGCACACGGCGAAAAGGCGAATCGATTGCCTTCTTCCGTGGTTAGGAGCACGTTGGCCCTCCGGTATAAACACGCTCTGTGCCTACACCCGTATTTCCGTGACAGCCACTCCGGTTCACTCGGACTCGCGGTTTTCCCGCCTACAGGGCTGGAGTACGTCGCCTCCGCGATCGAACCCCACGTCGGGCGAGTCACCGTCGTGGATCTCCGTTTGCGCTCACCCCGGAGAGACTTGAACGCCTTACGGAAGTTCATCTCGGAAGAGGTGGACCTGCTCTGCATCAGCATCAACTGGGAATACCATTTCCGCGAAGTGTGCGAGTTGGTCAACTCCCTTCCAGGAGAGGTAACCACGGTGGTGGGAGGAAAGCAGGCGACCGACCACGTGGAAGAGGTCTTCGAAGCATGCCCCGGAGTGGATATCATCGTTCGGGGAGAGGGCGAGGAGACCATAGTGGAGATAGCTCAAGGCACGGATCTTGAGCAGATTGCCGGCATTTCGTTCCGGCGGGGCGCCGGTCTGGTTCACAATCCGCACCGTGAGTTCAGTGACGTAGACTCATTCCGGTTCCCGAACAGGGACCTCCGACTGATGCCGTATCATATCAACATAGGCGGCATGACGTTTCGCGCGGAAGAGTTCGATATTGTCCTCACCTCTCGCGGTTGCCCGTACAACTGCAAGTTCTGCACGTTCAACCTCAATCCGTGGACCCAAAAGCGCCGCTTTTCCGCTCGATCCATCGATTCAGTTATGGAGGAGCTGCGGCAGATTTCCGCGGGGATCGTTCTGATCGCGGATGAGAATTTCTTTGTAAATCCTCGGCGTGCCAAAGAGATCTGCGATCGGCTCGTTGCGGAGGGTATCAAAAAGAAGTTCCTGGTGCAGGCCCGAATCGAGGTATCAGACCACCCGGATGTTCTGGAATCCGCGGCGCGAGCAGGGATCAAGGTATTCCTTTTCGGGATCGAGTCGCCGACAGACCGTATTCTGGAACAGTTGAACAAAGGATTCGACTCCGCGCGGGTGCGACGGGCGTTCGAGACTTTCCGGAAATTCCCTTTTTACTACCACGGGTACTTTATCTACGGGAATCTGGGAGAGACTGAAGAAGAAATGATGCAGATCCCGGTGTTCTCCAAAGAGCTGGGACTGGATTCCATAACGTACCAGAAATTGCGTGTGGAGAAGTATTCACCGCTCAAGGATCAGGTAGCGGCGTACCCGGGCTATTACGTGGGAGACGACACGATCGTGTACTCTGAGCACTTGGGACGACAGGGCCTCAAGCGCATCAGCAGGCAAATAAGGCGCAAGTTCTACACCCCGACTCAGGTGTGGCGGGCCGCGGCCAAACTCTTTCGCATCGGAGTCCTCGATTCCCGCGATATCCCCACACTCGCTCTGAGCGCGGGAGTGCTGCTTGGTCAGTCCTTCTCCAGATCCGTCAACAAGGCTGTGAAGCGTCCCTTACTCCGGTACACTGCCGCGACCGGCAAGTAGGGAAGAAGCGTACTCCGGACCTGTCTTACCCTGAAGCCTTGTCGAGACTCAAATTCCGAGCTGTTTTCCGGTATTCTTGGGGCAATTTTTGGGTCGAGCTTTAAGCGAATCGGCGATTAAGAGGTCTTACGTGCCTTCAGGCCGGCGCTGGGCATGGGCATGAGCCCGGACGTAATTCTCGCACCCCCTTACCCTTCGACTCTCCGAGTTATGTGAATCCTGCCAACAGGTGTGGAATCAATCCTTTGTCTGTGCACAACTCCGGCAAAGTCTAGAACTGCCCTCTTGCTGCACCTTGGAAGCCATGGTCGGTTCCCCACAGGCATCACAGATATCTGATGGCTCCATCATAGCCTTAGGCGGCACTTCGATATCCACCCATTCCACTGTGAATAACTCCGCTGCCTCTTTCTCAAGAATCTCATGGCTCTTGCGCTCATGAAGACTCCGGAACTCTCGCTTTTCCTCGTCGGTGGCCGTTTGGCCCCTCATCTTCCGGATGAGTTCCATGTGTCGATCGCTGGGTTGGAACGCTCCGGCGCGCAACGCTACCCTAACTCCACTGCCCGATCGGCGGCTGGCGAAGGTATACACGTTCTTGCCGTGGTCCCGAAAGATGAAATTCCCTTTCCCAAACGTGCACCCGGTCAAAACTTGCACTGCGTCGGCGCCGCACGCATCCGTTTCCACGATGGCAACCAACTCCTCGTCGAATGCCCGCTTCTCTCGCAGCCATTCGAGTCCGGCTTCCGCCGCCCTGTAGCCAATGGCAAGGCCGGGACAGAGATGTCCATGAAATTCGAGACACTTCTGGAACTCGTCTCTTGAGAGAATTTCCCGGTATGTCATGCCTACCTCCTTATCCTTGGCGCCATTGCTCTTCAAAGTGTCCGGTTCTTGGCCGGGTCCATTTCGAGCCACGGCGAGGGCCTGTTTTGATTCTCAGAATATCTACGATGCCGGGTCTTCGTCAACTTGTTTTTTGCTACGTCCTCTGATAACGTGCTACGCAAGGCTGCGTCAACGTGTCACTCGGTCTTGGCTTGCAGGTCTTCCCGCTCTCCGAGAATAGGTGCGGTTTCATGACAGAGATCACTGGCGCTTTCAGCCAATCCGTAAACCTGACCGGTTCCTATCGGGAACATGTGCGACACAAGGTCTATCTGTTTGGTGTTTTCTTCGTGATGCTTCTCTGCTTGGCGCTCTATGCGGTAGCTGCCGGAGCCTATGATTTAACCCTGAAGTCAATCGTGCAGTGCTTTTGGGGACAGGTGGAAGGCCCGGCCAACATCATCGTATGGAATATCAGAATGCCTCGGATAGTTGCCGCTGTCGCGGCAGGATGGTGCTTGGGGTTGTCAGGAGCTGTGATGCAGTGTTTGCTTAAGAACCCGCTCGCGTCGCCTTTCACTCTTGGCATCAGCCAGGGGGCAGCCTTTGGGGCCGCTTTCGCCATCGTGGTGTTGGGAGCCGGCGGAGCCGAAACCGGCTCCGTTCAAATCAGTACGGTTCAAACCACCAGTTCAGCCGGGCCGATGACTATTCGGAACATCTACTCGGTCACCGTCTGCGCTTTCTTAGGCGCTCTCGCAGGCACCTTAGCCATTGTGACCCTTGCCAGACTCAAAAAAATGGCCGCGGAGGCGATTATCTTGGCAGGCGTTGCACTCTCGTCGCTCTTCGTTTCCGGCACCATCCTCGTTCAATATTTCGCAACCGAGGTCGAGATCGCATCGGTGGTCTTTTGGACGTTTGGCGATGTAGGACGGTCTAATTGGCGAGAAATCGGCATCATGACTTCTTCGGTCCTGCTCCTCACAATCTATTTTGCGCTGAAGAGGTGGGACCTTAACGCTATTTCCGCAGGAGAAGACATCGCTCGGAGTCTCGGGGTAGATGTAGACCGAAGCAGACTGTTGGGTATGTTATTTGTCGCTGTGGGTGCGGCACTTGTAACGGCATTTCTGGGTGTCATCGCGTTTGTGGGATTGTTGGCGCCTCACATTGGAAGGCGGCTGATCGGCGGGGACCATCGTTTTCTTATACCGCATAGCTGCATTATCGGCTCGCTTCTGTTGCTCATTGCCGACACAGTGAGCCGCACGTTGGTGGGCTCAGGCACTCTACCGGTCGGTGTCCTGACGTCGTTCATGGGGGCGCCATTGTTCCTCTATCTCCTAGTGAAGGGGCAAGCCCGATGATTCTGTCAGTGGACGCCATCAGTTTTCGGTACAACAGCCTCCCCGTGCTGCAAGACGTGACCTTTCAACTGCCGAGAGGCGAAATCTTGGGAGTGATCGGCGTCAACGGAGCAGGGAAGTCCACACTGCTCAAATGCATCAACAAGATCCTGCGCCCCAAGAGCGGATCTGTGCTGGTGGAGGGGACGGATGTGCTGAGGCTGAGAGGAGATGCCGTGGCACGGCGGATCGGCTATGTCCCACAGCGATATAGTGATGATCATGTAACTGTGTTCGATGCGGTTCTCCTCGGACGAAAGCCTCACATCAAGTGGGTCGCAACAGAGCGTGACATGCGCATTGTCGAACGCCTGCTCGTGTCTATGGGACTAGAAGACTACGCGCTCAGGCCCATCTCTACTCTCAGCGGCGGAGAGGCTCAAAAGGTTATCATAGCGCGGGCGTTGGCGCAGGAGCCGAAGATACTGTTGCTGGACGAGCCGACGAGCAGTTTAGACCTCAGAAATCAGCTTGAGGTCATGAACCTTGTTTCCAACGTGGTGCGAACGGAGGGCGTTTCTGCCGTCGTAGCGATTCATGACCTGAACCTGGCTCTAAGATTCGCGGATCGGTTTCTCATTCTCAAGGACGGGGCCATCCATGCGATGGGGCCGAAAGAAGCGCTGAGCCCGGAAATTATCGAGGAAGTATACGGCGTCCACAGCATCCTAAGAATCGTAGAAGGTTTCCCGGTGATTATTCCGGTTCACTGCTGCAAGTCTGAAGCTCATGAAGGAGGATCGAAGTGAAAAGAAGTTGGATTTGGTTGTTGCTGATGGCTTTCTTTACATGTCTCTTCGGGATCGGTCGGCTTGACGTATTCGCGGGTAACAAGCTGACCGTAACCGACATAGGGGGACGCGTGGTCGAAGTGCCGGGAAATCCTCAGAGAATCATTTGCCTTAGTTCTGGAACGCTGAGGCTCATCGTATATCTCGGCGCATCCGCGAGGGTTGTGGGCGTCGAGGATTTCGAGAAGAGGAGGCCCACCGGCAGGCCTTATATTATGGCGCGCCCCGAGCTGAAAAAGCTGCCTACTGTAGGGCCCGGAGGGCCGGGAAGTATCAACAAAGAGCCGGACCTGGAGGCGGTCCTCAAGGTGAAGCCTGATGTGATTTTCATTTCGTACATGGAACCGGCTAACGCGGATGCGCTTCAGAAAAAGCTCGGGATTCCGGTGGTCGTTCTATCGCACGGAAGAAGATTCGCCACTTTCGACGACTTGCTTTACGATTCATTGCGCGTGGCAGGGAAGATTCTCAATGCGGAAACCAGAGCCGAAGAGGTTATCCGGTACGTGGAGCGCGCTCGAGAAAACCTGCAAGCTAGAACAAAGGGCATTCCGGAAGGTGACAAACCTACGGTCTATGTAGGCGCGGTGGGGTACAAGGGTGTCCAGGCAATCGAGAGCACCGACGCGAGCTACATTCCTCTGGAATGGGTGGGAGCGAAGAACGTGGCCAAGGCCATTTCGGCCGCTGGTCACCTGTTCATCAATAAAGAAAAGCTTCTCGAATGGAACCCGGAAATCGTTTTTCTGGATGGCATGGGATTCAGTCTTGTAAGGCAGGATTTCAGCAAGAAACCGGAGTACTACAAGGGCCTCAAAGCGTTTCGCGGGAAGAGGGTGTATGTCATCTATCCTTTCAACGCCTATGTCACCAACGTCAGCACGGCGATAGCGGACGGCTATGCCGTGGGCAAGATCCTCTACCCAAGTCGCTTTGAGGATATTGATCCTGAGACAAAGGCGGATGAAATCTACACCTTTTTCTACGGAAAGGCGCTGTATGAAGAGATGGGGAAAGATTTTGGACCGCTCGGCCGGGTGGCCGATTTCGTGAAGTAACCAACCTAAGCCAAGGGATTCTTCCTGATCATTGGGAAGAATCCCGCCACGATCAGGTGTCAGCCGTCCACGTAGGCGTTTCCCCTCCATTGGCTTTTGATCCGTAATCCGGGGACACCATACCCAATTTGCGCTGAGGCGTAAGAATTAAGTAAGGTATCCCAGATGCCTTATCGACGCGAAGTTCTTTCTTTCTTCTTTTTCTGCTTTTCTCTGAAGCTCTCGGATACCTTCTCGAACTCCTCGTCCGAGATGCGCGCCATCCCGATCCCAGTGGCGCCTCCCGAGAAGGGGAGGATCACCCAGATCCTGTCCTGATCCCTCTTCCTCACCGGAAAAATCTGTGATCCCTGTTCAGGCCGTCTGGGATCGAAGATGAGGATACCGTCTCGAGACACTTCCCATCGACCTTCCTCGGGCTGGAAAAAACCGAGCATCCTGATTGAACCGTCCGCTCGAACAGACATGAGCGCGGGTGGATCGAATTCTCTTACCCGAGCCTTCTTCTTGTCGGTAATTCCCCAGCGGACAAAATGATCCAGGGAGCGCCAGTTCCCTGTGATGAATTCGCGTGAGATCGGGCCGTGAACCCCCATGAGCGTGGGCAAATCCGTCGTGGTCGGACTTCCACCAGGGATTGCGCCTGAAAAAAGAGGCACGAGCGTCAATATGAATACCGGCAAATTGAGCACACGCGTTTCTCCCGAGATGGAATCACGGCCATACATAGCAGAACCGGCCACGCGAGTCGAGCCTCTGTTTCTTGCGCAATGCGATTGTTGACCGTGCGGACCGGGCCATGTCAGTATGCAAAGCGGACAGCAGATATGATATTCGTCAGGTAGGGCAAAAGCACAGCGCAATGAGTTCCCGCAAGAATAGCGTGGTCGCTGCTCAGGAAAAGTCCAAACCTTGTGAGGTTACTCGACGCGTCAAGAAGA
>VGSG01000121.1 GCA_016875095.1 Deltaproteobacteria bacterium | reverse complement strand
CAATGCCTTCCCAAGCGAGGGTCTAGGCTTCGTCATCAGCTAGCAGACTCGCCGAAACCACCCGGCCGAAACGGGTTCGTTAACCTACGGACTGGTCGTTCACCTCCTGTTGCTCTCCACCCCGCCTCACGGCGACGCAGTGACAGTCGGTTACAGGCCGGAGAAGGTATACCTGGAGAGGACTTTCACCTCTCTGATTAAGTACGCTCACAGGCGCACTAGCCCGGCGATTTATCGCCGGGAATGAGGGGTCAAGAGAAGATTTCTTTTGTCCCCATGTGGCGCTCGGACGATTGATCCTCCGAGCGCCACATGGGGACAAAGAGAAGGATTTGTGCTCATCGGTCACCCGGCAATGAATTGCCGGGCTACTTTCAATCGCCCCTTTGGGGCTTAAGCGGAGTCGAATGAATAATCTCTTTTCAAAAAGGTTCTCCCCGTCTTACTTGCTTGAAGGCGCATTCACGCTAGATTTCTAGCTCGCTTATGCGCCGCAGGCCCGCTTTCAGCGGCTTGACCACCATGTAAGCCACGATCCCAAAAGCCGCCGCGAAGCACAGGCCGACCACGAAGTAATCAGGCGTTCTGATTTTCCCCGTGAAGTACCCCGCGGTGACGACTCGGTACACAGGATAGACCTCAAGAAGGATGACCGCGGCCACCGCGAGCCCGGCATAAATCATGGTGAGCATAGCGCCGAAACCGGTGAAGGCTCGGTTCGGGTCGGTCAGCTTGAGATCCGCATGGAGCACTCCCATACCGATTGAGAGCGCGGTAATTCCTACGGTGAGCGCAGCCACCGTCGCGGTGCAAACCACGAACATGAATGGACCGAGCCCCAGGATGCGGTTTGTCACGATCGCCAGGAAGAGGCCCAGAGCCGTCATGGGCACGAGATAAAAGAAAAATTTTACCCACAGGACCTTTTTCAAGCTCACCGGCGCGCCTTTCAGGATCCAGAAGGCCCTGCCCTCCGCACACATGGTGGGGAAGAGAAATCGCACTCCAAGAGAGGCCAACACAAAACCCGCGAGACCGATATTAATGAAGGCAACGGTATTCTTGAGGAATCTGGTGGCCGCGGGATCATCCAGGTTGGGCAGCACGCTGAAATTATACAGATACACCACAATGAGCGCAGACAAGAGGAGAAGCTGACTGATCCTTCCCCAGTCGCGGGCCATGAGCAGAAGCTCTTTTAGGATGAGTCGTCGCGTCTGCGCATCCACAAGGAGCTCCAGGACTCGGTCGAACAGATCGACCAGCCTGCTCCGGCTCAGCCGAGCCCCGCGGCCCTCGGTCGCTTTGGAAAAACCAGGGAAGTGCGATACCTGATGATAATGTCCGACCAGTCTATAAGCGCCGGCCGCCGCTGTGACCAGGAGCGCGCAATAGAATGGGATGTCTCCCCAACCATACCCGGTTATGTACGGCCGGACCAGCTCCAGGATCCACGTAGTCGGTAGGAACGGCGAAGAGGGCTCTGACATGACGGACAGATAGTCCATCACGGACGCAAATCCCTCGGGGTTGAGGAATTCCTCGGGTCTGACCATGCGGAAAATAAGATACACGCCCACAAATACGAGCAAGCCCACCAGAATGAAGAGGTCTCTGAGTTTTCTCACAGGAAATGTTTTCACCAGAACCTGCGCCACCAGGATTGACGCCGAAGTGGTCATGATGAGCAAACACAAAAAAGCTGCGGAACTGAGCGCATAGAAGCTCCAGGACGCTGAGAAGACCCGTCCGTACGCGAGAAACACAGGCAAACCGAATACCAAGACCATCCAAGTGGAATCGATCATGGTCTCTATGAAGCGAGACGCGTAAAGCGCGGGCGCTTCAGCAGGCGAGGCCATGATCAGCTCCAGATCCTCTGAAAGAAAGAACGTGGAAAAGGCCGTGATAATGCTGCTGATAATCACCACAAACGTAAACGTGATCAGAATCATGGAAAGCAGCTTGATCGCAGCAATGGTTCCGAACATCTCCTCAGCGGTGAAGTACTGGAGCGCCTTGACAAAGACCACGTAGATAACCGCCCACAGAGCCGCAGTCAAACCCACAATGAAAGGAATCCGAAGCCGGTCCTTCCCGGGAGCTTTCATGCGATTGCGGAATCTTTTCCAACGGGGGCTCAGGAGGAGCAGAGTACGCCTCATAACGACGCTCCACACGACTTCCAATTATGATGGGGGCTTCTATCGAGGACTTTCTTGAGAGGGACGCATGGGTTGCTAAAACGGGGTGATTTCACTGGGTTGCCTGTTTTTCCGATTGGCGGGACTCTGATAGGCTCTCTTCTTTTTGGTGATCTGAGGATTCGGGCCCCTTGTCCTGGGCCTCGGCTGTCTGCTCGGTTTCCTTTTTTTCTTCGTCGCTCTCCTTGGAGGATTCCAACAGGTCGGCATAGAAATCGGGGCCGCTTTTCTCACCAGGCATGGGAGCCAGCTCTTGATCGGCATACTCGGGTTTTGGGCTATCGCTCTCGGCTGGATGGCTCACCGGAGGTTTGTGATCGATCGTCGATATCTCAGTGTTTATGGTCTCGCGCACTTCCGATGTGAATCGCTGGATCTCCCGGTAGAATTTGCCGAGGGCGCGGGCGGTTTCCGCCAATTGCCGCGGCCCGAGAACGATCAGAGCGACCACCAGGATCAGGACGATTTCCCACATGGATATTCCGAACACCTATACCTCGCTCTTCGATCCGCTCATGCCCCGGCCGCTTCCAGACCCACATGGGCCCGAGAACCGGCGGCGCTGGATCAGATCTCACCTTCGGTTGAAACCACCTTGTTCACATAGAAGATATCCATATAATGGGGGCCGCCACCCCAGGATTCGATCAACAGGGTAACATTCCCGATGAGCGCGTCTAGACGACGGTCCCGGGAGATGAAGACGCCGGTCGCATCCGACAGGTTGGACATCCAGTCCACGGAGTCGGATCGGAGGCATATTTTCACCTCAAACCCCTGCCCCGCGCGAATGAGGATTACCTGACCGCAATGGTGTTTTGGCGCCCTTGATTCCGGATGTTTGATATCGTACACCTCCACGTCTCTGCCTCGGACCGTCCGGATCATCTCCACGCGGCGCATCTCTTCCTGGAACAACTCCTCGGACCGTTCATAACACCTGGGACAGATCACGGGATCGTTCGTGGGCAGAGTAGCCCTGTTGTCTCCACAGATCTCGCACGCTCGTCCGGACGTAGATGAAGGCGGCATGTCCTCCTCCGAATGAAAGAGAGCTTCCAGGACCTGAACGAACAACCGGCTCGCGTGGTCACAAACCTGGAATCAACCATCGGGAAAAGCTTGCATCCGCCGGTTTCCTCACTATAATCGTACCAGGAAGGCGCAAGGCCGATCTGGTCCGCAACGCCCCGCAGGGCTCCTCAGCCGGGGAGACCCAGCGAGGCCAAGGCTTATTACCAGGCTGACGATTCCTGAGGCATGATACCATTCGGCGTCAGCCTTGAAAAGGAGAACGGCTACAATGATCCTCGTGAGAATGAGCTTGCTTATCCTGCTCCTGGCCCTTCCCATGGGCGCTTGGGCCGCATCCGGCCCGAAAATCAAGCTCGATAATGAAAGCCACGACTACGGCGCAGTTCAGTACGGCGCAAACCCCACCGCGCAGTTCGAATTGACCAATGTGGGGGATGAGACGCTTGTAATCCAAAAGGTCCGTGCCAGTTGCGGCTGCACGAAGGCGGTTCACGGAACCACGGAAGTGCCGCCCGGGGGCAAGACCGTTATCTCGGCCACGTACGAGACCGAAGGAGAACGACCAGGCCGAAAAAAGAAATCTCTCCACATTCACACCAACGATCCCGAGAAACCTGTGATCACGGTGACGCTCACCGCGGACCTGGTAAGAGAGGTGTTGGTCGACCCACCGGCCCTGACAAAGAAATTGTCTGAATTCCAGGAGCGGATCTCTTTCCCTGCGAAGATATCCAACAGCTCGTCCAGGCCGGTTACCCTCAATAAGGCGGAGCTGACCGGCGCCAAAGGGACCGTTCACCTTCAACCGGCGATTGTAGTGGTTCAACCCGGAGATCGCGCGCCGTTCGAGATAATTATGGAACTGACAAGAGAAGATCGTTGGCCGTACCAAATGGGGCACGTCATACTTCATACGGATAACCCGGTCGAAAAGAAGGTGGATCTTCGCTATTTCGTCCAGGTAGGGGACATCAAGCCCAAAGAAGAGGATCAGACCAAGAATTGACCCGGAAATTCCTGCTCGGCCCCCATATCATCGGGAGGAGAGATGTCGAAGAGATCCTCCGACCCATCCTTCACGATGCCCTGATGCTTGCGGGACGGGACTTCTCGCCCAACACGGTCATAATGTTGTCCGGAGGGAGGTTGGGCGCTCGCTCCTTGGTGTTTGTTTCATGGGCCCTAGAGCGAATCGAGTCCAGAACTCGCAGCGCCTGATCTACTCCATATTTCCACATGACCAGCATCAGGGCCGCGACCAGGGCAAGCCCGAGGATGCCCAAAACCAGTAGGATATACCCGATCCAGCGTGATCCCACGCTATCGGAAGAGAGGGGCGCGGCCAGAAGCAGCAAGAGAAAAAAAGACGCGGGCAAATGAGCGAGTTGCGCAAGTAGGGTCTGGAGGCAGTCGAGCGCCTTGAGCACAATCCTGAAGACGGCCCAAATAACCCCGCTCGCGAGGGCGAGGAATACGACGAGGCGAGCCATAAAGAGCTGCGTGGTGGAAACCTCCAGCCCGCTGAACAAGAAGTCGAGTCGGAAGAAATTTTGCAGGTGGGAGATCTGGTCCCAGGGTATGCTCATGGCGTCTCCTTGGCATAAACGACCGGATTCGGGAAAGAATCAGACGGCGCTCATGGGCCTTCGCTACGTGTGACTTCAAGAAAAGCCATTATCATGTTGTAATAATACGCCTATTTTTTTCCGCAAGCAAGAGAAAATCGTCTTCTTTGATATCTCTTCAGTTACCCCGTGACGTAGCATGATTTCTACTTGGGTTTCTCACCTTTAGCTCTCACCGCCGGCCTCTGTATTGACAATTCTGATGCTATGGTCTTAGATACCCACAACAGAAGCGTGACCGATAACGCGCCAAAACTCGGACGGAGCAAATGCAGTCGAACTTCCGGAACGTCGCTGCGCGGTTACAAATCGCCGGGCTGTTCCTGATCGTGGCAGCCTTCGCAGGCGCGGTCTACTTGGTCGTATGGGGAATCGCCTCTGATTATGCTTCTCCGCTCGAACGAGCTTGGAAGCTCGTCGATGAAGGCCGATCCAACGAGGCCCTGGAGATACTCAATGGGCTCGTCAATCAGGAGCCTACCGGCGTGGATGCGCTCATCATGAGAGGTCGCGCGCGGGAACGTTTGCAGCAGAATGACCTGGCGCGTCAGGACTACAGCGAGGCGATCAAAAGGCGACCGGAATCCGGAGAGGCGCGAGAGGCCAGAGGGCGCTTGTCCGCAAGGCTCGGGGAACATGATGAGGCGCTTGAGGATTTTCAGCGAGCCGTGGATCTCAATCACAACGTTGCCTCGGCCCTCGCGGAAATTGGACTCGTCCATTTTTATCGGAATGATATCGAGGCCGCGGAGAAGGCGTTCGCAAAGAGCGCACAGATCGATCCTTTGGACGAGAACGCGTTCTTCGGACGTATCGCAATCAAGTTTGAACGGGAAGAATTCGAAGCCGCAATCCAAGAACTCAACGGATGGTTGGCGGCTCAGTCCAAGAACGCCCACGCGCTGTTTCGGCGGGGATATGCGTACTTTAGGATCGGGAAACATGGGAAGGCGGTAGACGATTTCACGCGTGCGCTGAAAATCGATCCTGAACAGACCATCATCCACTGGTACCGGGCTGATGCGTACAGGGCAATGAACGATCTGGAAAAGGCCCTCCAGGATTATCACGCCGCCGCAGAAGAGGATCCGGCCGACCCCATCCTCATGCTCAACCAGGGCATTCTTCTCATGATGATGGGGAGATACCCCGAGGCCCTGGAGAGGTTGAGCGGCTCGATCCTCCTCGATCCGGCGAACCCCCGTCCGTACATCAACCGAGCGGAGCTATATTTGGCGACCGGCAACCATTTGGCCGCGCTGCGTGACCTCAACAGAGCGCTGGACCTGTTCCCCGAGCATCCGTGGCTTCGATTGAAGCGAGCTACCATCTTCAAAAAGATGCATCGGGGAGACCGGGCATTGGCCGATCTGGACGTGGCCGTGAAACTCGCGCCGGACTGGCCCGAACTGTGGTTGCTCCGAGGAAGCATTTACTATAACGAACGACAATTGGATCGAGCTGTAGACGATCTCAACGCCGCGATACGCCTCCAACCCGACAATCCCCTCGGATATCAGCTTTTGGCGGAAGCGCTCCTCCATAAGGGTGATACCAAGGAAGCCTTGAGGATGATCGATCAGGCGCTGAGCAAAGAATCTTCATTTGTTGCGGCCTACGTCACTCGCGGGGATGTTCACCTGGCCGACGCTCACATCGATCGAGCTGTGGAGGCATATTCCCACGCGCTGAACATCGACCCGAACAATTTTCAAGCTCGCGTCAAGAGAGCCAAGCTCTACATCGAGCTCAGCAAATGGGATATGGGCCTCGCGGACCTCGAGGAAGCCGCCAAGAGCAACCCATACAGCGGCGAAACATACGCCCTGCGCTCACGTTGTCACGAAGCCCTCGGAGACGCTGAGAAAGCCCGTGCCGACGCATGGAAAGCCCAGGTGTTCGCGAATAGATGATCGCTCGACTGTAAGGCAGACTTTAGTAATTGTCCGTTTGTTGCAAGAGCTGCATACGTTGAGGATGTCGTATTTTGCGTGGCGAAGCGCCGCCTGAACATATTCGAGAAGCATGATGTCAGCCTCTACTTGCCCGCGGAATTCCCTGCCTAAGAGAATGACTACGTTGCTCTGCGATAAATGTCAATCACCGCTGTTAGTACGATGAGGCCCGCAATGCCTGGTGGCGACTGCGGGTACCCTACGATTAGCCTCATCGTGTTCGAGCGATATGCCTTCTTCAAGCTCGTTTGCCAGCATACCGCCCCGCCACGTGGCCTTCGTTACCGCTTTTTGCGAGCATTTCCACTGCGACCGTCACTCGCTGTGCGGAGACTGCCGTTATTGCCCCTGCGAGTTATAGTAGAGCACCTTGGGCTTCTTGTAGCAATCGCCACAAAGCGCGAGCGCGTGCTGCGCTTTGTTGAGAGCTTTATCGGCGGTGTTCTCGCCATAAGAATAGGCATAGAAAATTTCCGAGCGGTCGTTTGCATTCACACAAAAAAGAAAGTAGCCCCACGAAGGCAGGTCCGTGTAGTACTTTTTCGATTCCTTGTATTCCTTGGACTTGACCTCTGTTGTGATCTTTTTCTTGAACCGCCCCGCGGTTTTTACCACATCGTACTTCCATTGACGTATTTGAGCGTCAAGCTCGCCCTCGGAAGTTACCTTACCATGCACGGTTTCCGCCTGGGCCTGTGAAACCGCAATCAGAACAGCCAGAAGTGACAACAGTAGGGCTCTCATGGGTGGTCCCCTCAGGAGGGAATGCGGTAGGCGGTATGCTAACGCCGACACTCTGATTTGTCAATAAAATTGAGCTGTTCAGGAGCCGGCGGGCATTGGAAAGATGAGAGTTCTTGGGGGAGGGTTACGGGGCATAGGCGTTAAAATAGGATTAGCCCCTGGCGCTGGTCATTCCTCCTCACCCTGCCCTCTCCCGCCAGGGGAGAGGGTTTCACAGTTCCCCTCCCTCGATGGGAGGGGGAAGGGGGAGGGTGATAAGGCATTGTTGTCACAGAGACCTATTCCTTATTTGAACGCCTATGGGGTTCCGGGGAGGGTCCTTTTTGCAAGAAGGGCTCTCCCCGGCAGCTTCTTCAAGAAGCTCGCATGACTTGCCACCGCTTCCAGGCTTGCTACCTCTGATCAATCACGCGCTTGGCCTTGCCGATGCTGCGCTCGATCGAATCAGGCGACACGATCTTCACCGGCACATTGATCCCGATAACCTGCTGCATCTTCGCGGAGATCTTCTTGGCTACTTCTTCTATCTTCTCCGGTCCGGCCTCATAGATCGCCTTTCTCGCTTCGGTCTCCACCATGATCGCGTCTATGTGCCCCTTCTTGTACAGGCGAATCTGATAGATCGGCTCCACCTCAGCAAATTCGACCAGCACCGACTCCACCTGGGACGGGAACACGTTCACGCCGCTGATGATCATCATGTCGTCGGAACGGCCCAGGATCTTGTCCATGGTGATAAGGGTGCGACCGCAATCACACTTGACCCGCCGCAATGTGCATATGTCGCGGGTGCGGTATCGAATCATGGGCATTGCCCGGCGCTGCAATGCGGTAAAGATCAACTCGCCCTCTTCTCCCAGAGCCACTGGCTGAAGCGTTTCCGGATCCACGATCTCAGGATACACATGATCTTCATTGATGTGAATGTTGTAGTATTCGCAGGTGAACGAAACTCCGGGGCCCATGAGTTCGGTCAGGCCGTAGTGTTCGTACGCGTGAATTCCACCGCGAGCCTCGATTTCATTGCGCATCTCAACGGTCCACGGTTCCGCGCCGAAATGCCCTGTCCTCAGCTTGGTCTTCTTCAGATCAACACCCATGCGTTCCGCAGCTTCGATGATGGTCAGGCAGTACGACGGGGTGCAGCAGAGCGCATCGGCGCCGAAATCCTGGATGAGCAGGATCTGCCGTTCGGTCATGCCCGCTCCAGACGGCACCACAGCGCATCCGATCCGCATCGCGCCCTGGAGGAACCCCAATCCGCCGGTGAAAAGCCCCATACCGTAGGCGTTCTGCAACACAGTGTCGGTGCGGACTTCTTGAGCCCACAGTCCACGAGCCATACATTCGGTCCACTGGTCCAGATCCTCGGCCGTGTAAGGTCCCGTGATCGGCTTGCCTGTCGTGCCGGACGACGCATGGACTCGCACAACTTCAGACATGGGAACCGCGCACAGCCCGAACGGGTAATTGTCCCTGAGCGCCGTCTTGACCGTGAACGGAAACTTGGCCAGGTCGTCCAGTTTCTGGAGATCCGAGGGCTTGACTTTCTGCCCGTCAAAAGCCGTCTTGTAGTATGGAATACGGTCGTAAACCCAGGTCACGGTTTCTTTGAGCTTTTCCAACTGGAAGGCCTGCATCGCGTTTTCGCTCATGGTTTCAAGATTTTCGTCCCAAAACTTCTTGGACATGGCGATTCCTCCTCGGCGACAGGGTGTCGTCTTTATTGATTATCTCAAGGATAAGTCGGCATGATTGGAGCGAGCTTCGTCAAGATAAACATAGGAAAGAGGCGGTTGCCTGTCAAGATAAATGGTTCTTTTGGGTTAGGTCGGTGCGTTGTTTCATCTCAATGAACAATTGCGGCGCGGGGTGTGTCACGCGGCCATCGCGCCCCTCAAACGGAACACAGTGATTTCCGGGGGACAATTCAAGCGCCACGGCACAAAGGTGAGACCCACACCACGATTCAAATACATGCTACAGTCCCGTTGACGGTACCAGCCGTGCGTGTACGGCGAGACCAGCCGTGCCAGGCTGAGGCCTCGGTGGTCGTTCAGCGAGGGCATGATGATTTGACCGCCATGAGTATGGCCTGCCAGGACAAGGTCAATCCCCGCGTCCGATGCCAGAGGAAGCACTGCAGGACGGTGAGAAAGGACTAGCCGCAGCCCCGGCTCGCGCGGAGCTTTTCGCATGAATCCCGGGAAATTGGGGAACGCCATGCCCCACAGCCAGTTCGACATGGGATCGTCCATTCCGCCCAGATGGATCTTGGCAGACCCTCCGTTCAGCGTGATCCACTGGTCGCGCAGGAGGATCAGACCGCTATTCTTGATGGCCTCAATGCATCGGTAATCCCCTGCATAAAAGTCGTGATTGCCCATGATCGCGTAATTCCCCAGCCGACGAGGTTTGAGCTGTTTCAGGATCGGGACCGCGTCCTCCACAACAGTGAGGGGCGAGTGGAATATATCGCCGGTCACGAGTAAAATATCCGCTTCAATGCTATTCACCGTCTCCACCATCTTTTGAAGCTCTTCCGCGCCGACGAACATGCCGAAGTGCACGTCTGAAATCTGCAGAGCCGTGATGGGCCTATCCAGGCCCGCGAGCCCGGGAAATTCGAGTTCGAACTCTTCCACTACCGCATTGCCGTAGGCCTGCGCAATTGCACGCCCGGAGAAGAATACCGCCGAAGCAAGCCCCGCGGCCGCGCCCCATTTCAGGAACGACCTCCTGGAGATGTCCTCGTCTTCGACCGCGTCAAGCGGGAGGCTGCCGCAGCTCTCGCCGCGGGGTGAATGGCGGCCCCCAACGAGTCCTTTTTCGGGGCCAACCGCGGCACGACGAGTTTCAGCGCGCTCCGAGGAGTTTGGAGCGCTCGATTCACTGGAGGCGCCATCCCCTCCCTTTGGATTCAGCAGCAAAGCCCGAATCCGGTCTTTGAGCTTCACTGTTACGGACGCGGGCCAAAGAAGCGCAAAGTAGGCGCAGAGAATTCCCACACTCCCAAGGCACGTGAAGAAAAACACGGATACCGCTTTGCGTGCAAACGAATCCGCGGGCAGGATGTCAGGATCGAAGCTCAACTGCGCCAGCGCATAGTTGGCGAGCCCCATAAGGCCGAGCGCCAGGTACGCCTC
This sequence comes from Deltaproteobacteria bacterium, assembly GCA_016875095.1. Taxonomy (GTDB): domain Bacteria; phylum Desulfobacterota; class Desulfomonilia; order Desulfomonilales; family Desulfomonilaceae; genus VGSG01. The sequence goes on along the minus strand of VGSG01000121.1, from coordinate 422 downwards.
TTTCCGTGAAATCCGCGTGTATCGCTCGAACAGGTATTTCCGGACCGAGATGAAGACATACCACTGGCCCAGCAAGAAAAGAGACGCGATGACAGAAAGGAAAATCACGATCTTAGGCATTCACCAACCTTCCCGACCTGTACGCTCACCGGAGCCATTTTATTCTGAATCACGATTTCAGGGAAGGAGGGGCTCCATCCACCTGGCGCCATGACTCAAGGCGGCACGGCCGGACGCATTCACCGTTCGTGGCTTGACACCAGGTTCGCCGGATGCTACCCTCTTGTTCACCTGGGGATGTAGCTCAGCGGGAGAGCACCGCGTTCGCAACGCGGGGGTCACGGGTTCAAATCCCGTCATCTCCACCACGTTTTCCGCACGTTGTCCTCCTCGAAGAACCGCGATTTGTCGGATTTTTGTCA
>VGSG01000120.1 GCA_016875095.1 Deltaproteobacteria bacterium | reverse complement strand
GTCTTCTTTGTCGTGGAGAGACAACCTTTCTCAGTGGATCTTTTGATTGTGCTCTCAGTGGGGTTGCCTCTCGAAGTCTATGCGTACTACCTCTTTCTTCAAGCCATCCGAATGGCGCCTCTTTCGCTGACCATTCCTCTCCTTGCCTTCACACCGGTCTTCACGATCCTGACCGCGGCGCTCATTGTGGGCGAGGGGATCAGCCTCGTCGGCGGGGTGGGTATTCTAATGGTTACCGCGGGCGCATATCTCCTTAACGGGGATCTCATCAATCTTAATTTTTCGGCTCCTATTAGAGCGATTTTTTCTAATCTCGGATCTCGTAAGATGCTGGTTGTCGCTTTTCTTTGGTCAATTACCTCTTCACTCGGGAAAAAGGGTGTCCTCCTTTACGGAGCGCTCCCTTTTGCAATCCTATTGTTGTTTCTCATCACAGGAGTTTTTGCCGTAGTGAGCCTCATCCGTCTGCGTAGAGGCATCGCGCGGGCGCGCATTTCAGGGACTAACCTGTGGCTTTTTTTGGTCGGCGGTCTTTTCATGACGGCAATGGAGATCACTCACTTTGTGTCTCTCAGTCTTGCGCCGGTGGCTTACATGATTTCCGTCAAGCGCTTGAGCATGGTTTTTAGCGTTCTGCTGGGATGGATCTTTTTCGGAGAAGAGAACATTCGCTATCGGCTGGTGGGCGCCGCTCTGATGGTCGCAGGGGTTTTCTTGCTGTACGAATAACCGGCCGTTCCGAAAAGGAGTCTTCCCACGAGGGCGGTCTGACGCAATTTGTTGCGCCAGAAGCAGAGAAATTGTATTGTGGCTCTCGCTATTTGCGCGGTGGCTCTCAATAGTAAGAACGGGGCGTCCGGCGAGAGCACGCGCAGGTGGATAACTTCCCCTTCGAGGACAACTCTCGCTCCCCCTGAGGGCGCCATGAAAGACGAGAACCGGTCTCTCCAACAGGATTGTGAAGCGCTTCCGGAGCTGCGCGCGGAGATCGCGCGCCTCAAGGAGGTCGCCGACCTTGCCGGTGGAGTGGCTCACAACTTCAATAACTTGCTTCAGATAGTAATGGGCGGGATCGAGCTTGCCTTGCTCGATCTCGGTCGAGGCAATCCGGCGCCTCTCACCGCGACACTCGAACGAACTCTCCGGAGCGTGAGACACGGCGCGGAGACGGCCAGACGGCTCCAGAAGTTCGCCCGGGTCAGGGAGGAAGAGACCGAGCATGACGTGAGCATTTGTGACCTCTCCGACATTGCGGCTCAGGCGGTGGAAATGAGTGAACCGTGGTGGAAAACCGACCCGGAGCGCAAGGGAATCAAGGTGAACCTTACTCATGAGCTTTCTGAAGGTTGCCTGGTCCAAGGCAGAGAGGGTGAGCTCTTTTAAGTGGCGCTCAATCTTGTCAAGAACGCGGCGGAGGCATTGCCGCAAGGAGGCCATATACAGATCAACACTTTCGTCGAGAGAGATCGAGTGATCCTGAAAGTGCATGACAGAGGGGTGGGAATCTCCAAGGCCGATCTTTCGAAAGTCTTCGAGCCTTTCTGGAGCACAAAAGGGTTCGACATCGGCGCCGGCATGGGCCTCGCGGTCAGCCACGGGATCATAAGTCGGCATGGTGGGGAAATCTCCGTGGAGAGTGTGGAAGGGCAGGGCTCCACATTCACGGTCAAACTCCCCCATGCCCAGGGGCCATCCGCGGAATCCGCCCCTGCGTCCGAAGCCCGTCAAATTGTCCCCCTCAGCATCCTGATCATTGATGACACTCCCGAGGTCCTTGAAGTGCTGCAGGGTTTCCTCACCATGATAGGTCATCGGGTCTTCACTGCCGGTTCGGGAGCCGAGGGTCTCCGGATCTTCGCGGAGCACCACATCGACCTGACGTTGTGCGACCTAATAATGCCCGATATGAACGGCTGGGAGGTCGGCAAGATAAAAAAGCGGAACTGTCGGGACAAGGGCATCCTCAGGACTCCATTTGTGCTCCTCACGGGGTGGAGCGGACAAGGCATCCCCCAAGAGAACCTGGTGGCATCGGCCGTGGATGGAGTCATAGAGAAGCCTGTTGACGTAAACGGGCTGGCCGAAAGCATTAACCGCGTCGCTGCAAGCGCGAAAAATCAGGGCATCTAACGTTTCAGGCTGCTCTTGGTCAAAAAAATATAGCCCGCCTTTCGTTGGAGATTCCTTTGGACTTCGTTTCCCTCAAGATATGGTTTACGGCGGAATCCGACGGGGCCGACCCCATCCTAACGGTCCTTGCCAACATCGTGAAGCGTTCGCCTGATGAGCTCCGGTCCAGCCTTTCCAAAGGCTCGGTCGTTTTGAAAAAGGTGATTATGAATAGGGACTTGCGGCGTCTCGTCCGCTCCTTGGATAAGGCCGGATTTGGCGTCAAGGTGACCCCTCTTGACCAGGCGCCCCAATTGGCGCCTCCCCAAGGGACGGACCAGGATGAGCCGACTTCTGACTCGACCATGGACACCACCCGTTCCCGATGGCGACGCGGGGACGTGATCGAGGGCCTTTATGAGGTTCTCGGGTCCAAAGGGGGTGGCATGGGGCGAGTGTATTTTGTGTTTCACCGGCTCTGGAAGATGATGCTGGCTATCAAGACGCCCCTTCCCCAGCTAATGACCAGCGAAAAGACCATCCGCAGGTTCCTCAGGGAAGCGGAGTTCTGGGTGCATCTGGGGGTGCATCCCAACATCGCCACATGCTACTACGCCCGGGTTATCAATGGGCTGCCTCGACTCTTCATCGAATATGTGAACGGCGGGAGCCTCGCCGAGCGAATGGAAAAGGGCGAGCTGAAGGACCTTCGAGAGATCGTAGACCTGATGCTGCAATTCTGCCACGGAATGATCCATGCCGAACAACACGGGATGATTCACCGGGATGTGAAGCCCGCCAACTGCCTGCTCACAGGGGACGGCATGCTCAAAATTACCGACTTCGGTCTGGTGAAGCGGGCGCGAGCCGGATCGGACCAAGAGGAGCCCACTGTGACACGTCGAGACGCACAGGATGAGACGGACGTGAATCTCACCCTGGAGGACGACGGGCTGGTGGGTTCGCCCTGGTACATGGCGCCCGAGCGATTCCGCAAGGGCGCCGTGGCGGACATCAGGGCCGACATATATTCGTTCGGGATCATGTTCTATGAGCTGGCGGTGGGCGCCATGCCCTTTCGCTTTCCACACGGCTTTTCACTGTCTGCGCTGGCCAGGGCCCATGTGAAGTCATCTCCGGTCGATCCTCGCTCCGTTCGCAACACGATCCCGCCCGCGCTGGGGGACCTGATTATGGCGTGCCTGGAAAAGAAGGCCGATAACCGATTTTCTTCTTTTGTCGAGCTTTGCGGCGCGCTCGAATCGGTTTACAGCCAATTGGGGCCTGATACGAGACCGAGGCCGCGGCCTAACGTGCTCGCGCTGAAGGCTGATTCGTTGAATAACCAGGCTGTTTCGCTGCTCGATCTGGGGCGAGAGGATGAGGCGAGAAAGCTGCTCGAAGACGCTCATTCCTTGGATACCGACCACTTGCAGACCATGTACAATCTCGATGTGCTCAGATGGGCCGCCGGAGAGACCTCCGACCAAGAAATCGTGAGCCGGATGCAATCCATGGGGATCGAGATCAGGAGCGCTCCGGATTACAAGTATCTCATGGGCCTCCTCGCGCTCCAACGGGGGGACCCAACTTCCGCGATCCCGCTGCTGCAGGCCGCGAGTGAAGAAAACCCTAATTACCGCCAGCGCTGGACTGAGTACGACGGCGATCCCCGTCACTTCGTCGAAACGTTGGGATACGCGCCCATTGAGGAAAGGTGTTCGTTTGCGGGCCATGTGAAGAGCATCCTCGCGGTGGCGTTTTCCTCTGATGGGAAGCGCGCCCACTCCCTGGGGGAAGATCGATTTATCCGCGCCTGGGACCTTGAATCGGGCCGTTGCCTAAAAAACGTCCGCACATTCAGTATGGTCCCCCAGGCCGCCGCGTTCTCGCGAGACAGTAAACTGGCCGCAATCGCGTATGGAGAGGCATTCAAAACCCTTGACCTCTGGGAGGTTCCCCACGGAGAACGGCTCCGAGTCTATCGCGGGATAGCGGCCTACGGCGTGCGCTTCTCGCCTGACTCTCGGTTTCTCGCAGCCTGGGGCGGGGAAGGTCGGGTCCTAGTGCTGGAAACCTCTTCCGGGAGAATCGTTTGGGCCACTCCCTCCCAAACCTCTGGAGTAACCGCCCTCGACTTCGCGTACGGCGGCGAATCGTTACTGATAGGCCGGGAAAACGGCGCCCTTGAGCTTTGGTCGTCGGATCGCCCTCAGGCGCCGAGTTTCACGGTGACGGCCCATAGCGGCTCAGTAACCGCTCTGTGCCTTTCCGCGGACGGTTCTATCGTTGCAACGGGCGGCCCGGACGAAGTAGCGCGCCTGTGGGAAGCGGTGTCGGGACGACCCTTGGGAGATCTGCCGGGTCACCGTTCTAAGATAACCTCGCTCAGCTTCATGAGTGGAGACCGATACCTTGTCTCAACCGCCGCAGACGGACACATTAAAGTGTGGAATATCAAGGAATTGAAGTGCTGCCGCACCATAAGATTCCCTGGAGAGCGCCTGACCGCCTGCGCAGTCTCCGAAGACGGGAGTTGTGCGTTGATCGGCGGTATGCGAGGCTCGGTGCGCCTGTGGTCTCTCGACACACGCTGGTTCGCCAGGAACTTTTTGGAGCCGGCGGTGAGTCGTCCGCGCACGTTCCAGGAGCTGGCCCATCTCCATGACGAGTTTACCCAAACGCTGGACGGGTTTCGGAAGAGCTGGCGTGAAGGCCGAATCAAGGAAGCCCTCGAACACTTCGAACGCGTACGGAGCACCGCGGGTTTCGCGTGGTCAAAGGAGGCGATTCTCATCAGGAACCTCCTCATAGGCCCTTGCAAACCCACGGTTCTCAGATCGTCGGCTTTCATCCGGTCATTCGAACATCATGACAACACGGTGACTTGTCTGGATGTCTCTGACAACGGCCTGCTGATGCTTTCCGGAAGTCGCGACGGGACCGCGGCGCTGTGGGACGTGGTAACGGGCGCGTGTAGTCGCGTCTTTAGCCTTTCCGCTCCGGTGGATGCCATCTTCTTGCTGGCTGGAGATTTGGGGCTCCTCACCTATTGCCGGGACGGAGTTCTGCAGAGGTGGCGTCTCGATGGCGACGCGGTTTGGCGGGTGGAAGGGATCTCCGCGCCGTTTCTTCTTTGGCCTGACCGGAAGAGCCTCCTGGCCGTCTCTCGGGACCATCGAGTCGCGAGTGTCAATACGGAGAACGGTAAAGTAACTCCTTTCGGCGACTCCATCCAGGGGACGGACCTCGTCTGTTTTTCGAGCGATGGCGCTTTCTTGTACGGTCTGCATCAGGGAACTCGCATCTATCGAAGCGCCTCGGATACCGGGCGCCGGCTCGGCGCCTTTCGAGATCTGGGCATCCCAGTGACCGCCGTCGCTTGCTCTGGGGGGAACGACAAAGCCCTGGCAGGGCTCGAAACCGGAGAAGTATTGATCTACATGACCAGTTCGGGCTTGAATGTGGCCTCACTGAAAGAGCATACTGAAGCTGTTCGAGCCATAGACACCACACCCGACGGCCGCTTTGGGGTTACGAGCTCGGACGATTGCACCCTTCGAGTTTGGGATCTGCCGCGGCAAAGGTGTCTGGCGGGGCTCGAGGGCCATCTTTCGCCGGTGAATGTTGTGCGGTTCTTCGCGAATCAGTCCATGATCGCCAGTGGAAGCGCCGACGGCGCGTTGCGGCTCTGGGGCCTGGAATGGGAATATGGCCTGTCAAAGACCGCGTAACCTCATTTGGACTCGCATTCAATGGATCAGCCGAAACGAACGATCAACGCAAAAAGATTCGTTGAAGACCTGCGATCGGGGAAGAGCCCCAATGCGTTGAAGATCGAGTACGCGCTCACCGATGAGCAACTCCGGAAGCTCATTCGGATGCTGGTTTCACGCAAACTGATTTCACGCTCTGAGGCGGAACGTATTGAAGCAACCCCTCCTCCTCGGCCTGATACTTCCCGGGCTGAGTCCGAAGGCGGCGGAGCGCGGGCATATGAAGGTTCGGTCAGGGTCGGCAGGTCGGGGGAAGAACCGGATCTTCTCTCTCAGTGCCCCCAGTGCCGCGCGCAGGTATCTCCGTCGCATCTCACCTGCCCTGAATGTGGGCATGTCCTCCCGGGAGAACACCGGTGGGCGCGTGCGGAGCCTCGCAAGCCTCTCCTGGAGCGAATCCCTCCGCTTATTCTCGGGTGCCTCCTCGCCGTGCCGATAGGAATAGCCCTGTTCGTTTTCTTTCGGTACTTCCTCCTGCCTGCTCAGGCGATAAAGGTAGACCAACGAGTCGAACAGATCCGCAAAGAAGGCCGTGGGAAAACCCCTATCGAGACGGCAAAGCAGGGGGCGAGGGACGCGTCGCTGCGGACCGCGCAGCTCGAAGTGGACCGCCTCATATCGGAAGGTGTCTTTCTCAACGCGGATCCCGATTATAGCGCATTTACCGCCGGGCCTCGCTGGATGCAAGCGGGGATGGACGAGCGCATCACGTGGCTGCATGATTTTGCGTCAAGGCTCAAGAACGCCGGCCATAAGGTAGACTTTGAGGTCGTGACTCCTGACGGTCGGGTTGTAGGCCGAGCAACCGAAGACGGTGTCGAGGTCCGGGCGCCGGATAGCCCAGGTGAAGATCCGAAACCTGCGGGAACGGTGGAAATACGCCCGGAAGCGCAAGAGCAGCTCAAGCAGCAGTTCGAAGAAATCATCAGACTCCTTCCCCAAGGCCCCCCAGGCGCTCCACCCCCGGCCGCGCGATAACGAAGGATCTAATGGAGGACGATGCTCATTTAGAGCGCCTCCGCAAGCATATCCGCAAACAGCCGGCATATATAGCCCGGAATTCCAAGGGGCGTCTCGTGAAAAAATGGAATCTCCTGGTCCCCTCACAAGTCCTTGACCTCTCGTGGGAAGAGATCTCTTGAAATTTTCCAAAGAACTCCTTCTTGCCGAGTCAGAGTTCGCAGGGTTAGGTCCAGAGATTCGGGAACGCCCTCCTGAAACCAGGATTGTGATTGACCTCTGCCCCAAAATCATTGATAAAAGAAGCGGAGGATGAACTATTGCCGGAGGTTCAAGTCGTATTTTACATGGAGGATGATGGATCGGTCCCGATGTGCGAGTGGCTCGATAAGCAGTCTGACGTAGGTCGGGATCGATGTATCGACCGATTGAAGAGACTGCGAAACCAAGGACACGATCTTCGGAGACCCATAGCTGCTCCTCTCAGAGACGGCATCTATGAACTGCGAGCGCGCGAGAAGAAGGTTAGACTGTGAATGCTGTTCTTCTTTTACGGAAGGAAAAGAGTGGTGGTAACTCATGGGCTGAAAAAGAAGACCAGCGAGATCCCGTCGATAGACATCGACCGAGCCATAGAGAAAAAGAAGAGATATGAGCAGGATGCAGAAAACCACACGTTTTATTGGGAGCCAGACAATGAGTAAGAGGAGTTCTGATGCCGTAGAGTGGGCGTACCGACGATACATCAAGGACAATCCTGAACGAGAGGCTTCCCTCGAGGAAGCGGGCAGACAAGCCGATGTCGCTCAACAAATATACGACATCCGAAACAAACTCCGCATGACAAGAGAGGACCTCGCCGAATTCTCCGGCCTGATGCCAGAAACCATTGAAGATATCGAAGAGTCCGATTACGACGGCAACTGGAACGAAGCGATAGACAAGATCAACAGCGCTTTTCGTCAATGGTTCCAGGACGTGATCTTGCCCGCGGCTCGGATGACTCCCGATGACTACTCGGTGAAGGCTGTGAATGCCTGACGTCAGAGTAATCTTTGTCACCTCCCCCTTGGTTGTCTTGTGAGGACCGGGAAACAGGAACGCCCATGAACGGGATTCCGGGGACCTAGATTCCGAGATTCCGGGGACGTCTTACGTAATTCTCAGGCTACGGCGCCAATTATGTATGGTGTCCCCGGAATTGGGGAATTGTTGCGGCTTCCCGTGCCTCTCCCCGGAGGGGGAGAACCTTGAATAGCCACGGGCGAAACCCGTGGTAGGGGAGCACCAACAAGCAAATCCTGTCGGCCCCGAAGGGGTCGTCCACCTGTGCCCACCTCATAGCAAGTACCGTTCTTCGAGTTCAATTCCTGCTTCAACCAACAGCCTTCTCAATTCATCGGCAAACGACTCTGTTCGGTGATGAGCTTCCTGGTTCTTAATGTATTCTATAAGAATATCTCGGTCGCTCATGCCGTGAGTAAACGCACCGTATCCCGCCTGCCAATTGGAGAATCCGGGAAACACCCGGTCTTCCTTGATCCAATATGACGATCCGGCCTTGATATCTCTAACGAAATCCGCGAGAGAACAGCTCTGGTGGAGACTTGAGAGCATATGAACATGGTCTAGGGTACCATTGATCCGGTATAGACGGCTCCGCCGCTTCTTTACGATTCCCCAGATGTAGCGAAACAGGTCCGGTCGGCGATCAGAGGTCAGGGCAGGATCCCTGTTCTTTGTTGAAAATACGATATGATAGTAGATCTGGGTGTATGTGGACATGTTCGCAATGTCCCGTCTCTTGGACGACCCCTTCGGGGCCGAACTCGGGATTGTCGGGTGGCCTATTCCCCTGGGTTCTACCCAGGGCTACTCAAAGTAATCCCCTCTGGGGAATTCCGGAATGCCGGCCCAAATAACCTAGAATAATGTCCGGTTGACTGGTGGCGCCACTGCCAGTTAGTTGAGCATCAGTGTTCAACTCGGATAATAATCTTGGGAGTGACCGCGTCTTGCTTACGGCGAATCTGTATATATGTAGAGATCCACCTGCAGAGCGCGTGGGTTTCTCTGGCGAACTAAATCCAATTATCGTATGTGGACGCCTCGCGATTCAGAGGGTTCGCCCAGAATCTCCCGCCAATCTTGCGTAACCCGATAGACCTCTCCGAGACCATACAGCGACAGCGTCATAAATATCGTCTGGTCGGGTTCTTTGATCTTCCTCGTTACCGGGTCCTGTTCTCTCGCCTCCGAATACTTGAGGACCACGTTCCAACACTGAGGACTGTAGGCGAGCCCCACGCTCGTGTAATAGGAGAAGTCAAATTGATGCGTGTATTGGTTTTCAAAGAAACAGTCCAACGACCGGGTGATTTTGAGCTGGGCGGTTACGTTCGTCTGGCGGTTCAGGTCCCGCTGATGCTCGTCTTCAGTGAACTGATGCGCGACCCGCAGCAGATCTCCTCGGTGATCCATGAGCCCCATGTTGACGCTGTACCTGCGGGCTCGATTATTGATAGGGTCATATTCGGCCTGGGCAGCCAGATCTATCAGGGAATGCGGCCTCAGAATGAATTCTGCGCGGGTGTTGGTCAACCCTTGCTTGAACGCGAATTCCTCGTCCATTCTTTCGCCTTCAGGCCAGATCTTGTTTAAGTCATAGCCCTGGGAAACATGCAGAGCCAGGAAGTCAAGATACTCACCCGGACCCAGACGCCCGGTTAAGGTCTGCCGCAATTCCGCGGTGATCAGACTGATGTTTCCCAATGTGTCGGTCTCATCGAACCGCGGGTAGGGCCGGTCGTCGCTGATGGGCCTGAATTTCCACCCCACCCGAGGCCGCACCGCGTGTTTTATGCGCTGGAACCCGAAAATCGGCGCGTTATACACGGAGTAAAGGTCGGTAAAGACGTCCGCATCCACCTGGAACTGGTCGGTCCTCAATGTGTTCACCTGCCTGGCGCTCTGCGGGTTGCGATAGTATTCCGCGGCGTACGCCTTGGCAAAGTACGTCATGGAGGGTTCCAGCTTGAGATAGCGGCCCAATGCGATCGGGAGGCTGAGCCTCGCGTCCGCTCTCAAACGGCTGCCCAACCAATGATCTCGCGGGATGGGCGCGAAGAAATTGTCAAATACCACGTTTGAGCTTAAATAGAACGGAGTGTACGGAATCTGCTGATTAAAGACGGCGCCCGTCACGATGGGGATCGTCTGCACCGTAATCGCGTTGTCGGGGACCGCGAGGTCGTCAAAGTAACGGCCTTCAGCCTGGAACAAGAAATTGTTCGTTTGTCGATACAAAACGGCGTTGGACTCCAGGTATCGGACTCGCTTGCGTCTGTCCCATCGACCGCCCCAGAATTCGAAGTAGTCTCGGTCAGATACCCAGTTGCCGTTTATCCTGAAATCGGCCAAACCAAACAAATCCTGGTCGTGACGCCACGTGGCGTAGAACCGGTGGCTCCCGGGCTCGGACGTCGGACCGTATTTCCAGTCGTACGTGTACTCGCCGTAGAATCGACCGTTCAAATCCTCCCACGGCACATAACGAAATTCGAGCGCGGTCTGAAGGGCGCGTCGAGTGCACACGCGTGGAGTTATGGTTATATCCGCGCTGGGCCCCAGATTCACGAAGAATGGAAGGCGGAAGTCAAATCCCCGAAGAGAGCTATTGGAGAAAGCGGGCACCATAAAGCCGGTTTGCCGCTGACGTTTCGCAGGATAGAACATCCAAGGAAGATAAAAGACGGGAATCTCCCGAATATGGAAAAAGCCGTGCCGTAGGACTCCGTAACCCTCCAGTGTCACATCCAGGTCCCGGCCTGTGATCTTCCAGTCGGGTGACGGACCTTGACATGTGGTGAAGCTCCCTTTTTCGATGCGATAGGTTGACTCGCCTACCTTTTCCAGCTTCTGGCCTTCCAGGTACACATTGTGCCGTGTCAGGAGCAGTTTGCCGTTAACCATCACTCCGGTCGCGTCCGCCAACTTGATGGATACACTCTCGGCTTCCACCACGTCGCTCCCCATACGCGCGATCACGCTTCCTTTCGCGGTGAGCATCCCCGTGGCGCCCTCATAGCTGATGCTGTCCGCCCTTAACCGCGTATTGCCTTGCCGGAGCGTGACGTTGCCACGAGCAGTGTATGTGTTGGTCTCGTAGTTGAATGAAAGACGTTCCGCGGAAAGCTCAATCGGCACGTCAGTGGGGAGGATCGCGGAGTGGTCAAAGACTTGCTTGTCCAACAAATTCGGGGGAAGACCTTCGCGTGCATTGAGCCCAACGGACGCGATATGGACGAGCATGAGCACGCACATAAAGAAGAGCGCTTGGCCCGCACGAGCCCCGGTCCGCGCCGAGGCGTCACCGGGCTCGACCG
>VGSG01000119.1 GCA_016875095.1 Deltaproteobacteria bacterium | reverse complement strand
GCTAAGAGCGTGAGTGGGACAGAGCCCTGTGCACGCGCCGCAATGAACGCAGCGATCTTCCTCCCGCCAGACTTTGTCCGCAAGACGCTCGACCACGACCTCGTGTTCCTCCAGAAACTTGATCCCCAGTGATACATGGTCATGTGTGAGTTTTGCTGCCGCACGCCTTCCCCTGTGAAAATAGTAACGATGGTGCCGACCATATCAAGGCAAAACGCGACATGGCGGCCCCTCGCGATTTCTCGAAATATCCGTGAGCATTTGCAAGCTACCTAAGCGACTCTAAAGCAACTTGACAGTTGGTCGATTAGCGGCTTGCAGCCTTTCTCTTCTCGGCCCGGTCTACCCAAGGCGGCTTCGGGTTCGGCAAAACCCACAGCCCCCTCTTTGCTTCCCGTGCCTCTTTCTCCAGGCGCTCCAGCTCGCTATCGTTCGGCGCGTATTTCTGATACCACCACGCCAAACCTACCCGGACTAGTTCCTTGTTCAGTGACTTGCCGTCTACCGTCACCAATGCGACGGTGCGGCCGTAACGGTCCGTCGTGACCGGCTCGACTTCCACGATCTTCCCGCGAACCATTTGATTCGTGAACTTTTTCGCTCGCCCACAGAAAGGTTGCCCCCATTCGGGACAATCTATGCCCTGCAAGCGGATCTCCTCTCGTGTGCCTTTATTCATGACGAAGATGCTATCACCGTCTTTGACGGCGACGCATTCACCGGACCACGCGAAGGCTATGGAAGGTAGGAATACAAGAAGAATGATCAGGCAGACGGCCCTAGACGCAAGCTCATACCCCCGTCTCGTCAACGCTTGAATCTTCATGTGCTCCCCCCTTGAAGGACGTGATTTGCCTACTTAGACAATCGAGGGGGGAAAGTTCCGCGTGTTCGAGGGCGAACTGGAAGGCTTGAGCACTGCATCTGTCATTTTGCAATCGTGGCTCCTGGACTTGCTGTTGGGTGAGCACTGCACCGATTATGCAGTCACTTTCGCTTTACTTCTGTTTCCACTATGTTACCTTTTTTCTCGAAAAGTCGGGATCGAACGAGAACAATCGGGGGCGAACTGGCTTGAAATCACAGGGGGTTTTCGACTAAGGCGTTGTCTTAATTGGGGTCGATTTTGGTTTCACACGGCAGGGGTCGGAGGTTCAATCCCTCTCCCGCCTACCAGGGAAATCAAGAAGTTAGGTCAGGCGCATGCCTGGCCTTTTTCTTTTCCGCGGAGATTTTCCATACTGCTTCCGTACCTTTTTCCGTGAGAGCTTCCTGTGGAACCTCTTCCACGAAATTCAACTCCATACATCCGTGGTTAAAGGTCATTGAATCCGCGGCGTGCAGAAGTTCCTCGTCGGAAATGCGGATATACCTGTCTTGAATCGGGCGAACGGACGAGCGCCCCCCTATTGCATTGCGCACCGCAGGATCAACGTCAGACCTCTGAGCATTGGTCCTCCAAGCGTGCCGAAAGTGCCTGAGTTGAAGCCCTCTTAGACCAGCAATAATTGTCGCCGATCAACCGTTGCTTTTTCCTGCGCCTCATGAGCGCGTCGTTGGACCTTGTCAGGGCGGTTTCGAGCGCCTTCAATCCATCTTCGGTTCCCAGAATCTCATTCTCAAGCCGAGATAGCCTGGACTGACCCGCCCCGGCCTCGTCTCCCTTACCAATGGCGGGCCGAAGGGCGGGGTCAATTTGTAGAAAGTCAGCATCGTTGCAGTCATCATACCCGGCTGCTATCTGATTCACTCTCTTTCGGACCATTTGGAGCTGCGTGTGGCTGAGGTGAACCCAGGACCTGGTATCCGCCAGCTCACTCTCCATTGGACCCACGATCCCGAAACTGTGGTCAACGGACCCCAGCAACAGGAAACCCGTGTCGGAGGTAATCTTGGCTCCCTGAAAATCGATCATGATTGAACGGTCAAATTCGGGCCGAATTGTCTCTCTTTCCTTTTCACTACTCCCGACCATCCGATCGCCCTCGATACCAGTCTCTTTCCTTCACCATATCAGATGGTTGACCGGAAGAACATGCTTTTCTTTGTTTAACCGCCGAATGATCCGGGCTCAAGCAGCTTGAGGAGCACCACAGAGGCCAGGAGATACACCTTGTCGCAGACAACGCAAAATGCTATTATTCACTCGAGGTTATGGAATGGGCTGGCGTGGGCAGAGCTGTTAGCCTTCACCCCCCTTTGTGCGCTCGGCCGGCAATCATCGACATGGGTATTCGCTGCCGGATAATACCAAGAAAATTGACGATTATGTGTCATTCCGGCGCGCCGGCATGCAATTTTTCGTTTGGGACTTGGGGCAACTCCCGCGCCCCTTGGGAAACTCGTCCTCTACCGCTGCTCATATGGAGATGGTGAAGCGCTTTCTGGAAGGCGGTTTCCAATACCCCTTTTCGCGGACGCCGGCTTCGTGATGTCAATAAGTTGTCCGGCGCAAGGTAAGGTTTGCAATCACGGCTCGGCGCGACAAGAGGCCCGGCATAATTCTCAGCAACCCCCGGAAGGAGGAGAGCGCAATGACCACCCCCGGCAGCGCGGTCCACAAATTGACCACGCGTCCAAGATTTTTCTACCGCCTGCGGTCCCAGATGCTGCTCGGTTTTGGCCTCCTGTTCACCGTGACACTCGGCTTGGCCTACATTGTCCCCACGTTCGGCATACCGCTCTCGCATTACAACGGGCACTACGGGAGTGAACGCGATCGAACGCTGGAGACAATTGCGCTGGTCGCGGATCTGAAGAAGGAGCGGCTTACGTTCTGGTTGGCGGAAAGGAAGAATCACGCCAGGGTGATGGCTGACATCGCGCTCGTTAAGGATTCCGTAAAGCAATTACGTGGCGCTCTTGACGAAAGCCGACGCCGCGTGACCAACGCGGCCCAACTGAGAGCCGAATTGATAGATCATGAAGCCTACAAGACTCTGACCGAGTATCTGCAATTGGTTCACGGGATCTATTCTTCGTACCAGAAGATACAGGTGGTTGACACACGAACCGGCGCGATCTTGGCCTGCACGGATGACAAGGAAGTGGGTGCCCAGCTCCTTGAGCGCCGCGGCTTGGTCGATGCCGTGACTTCGCCTCAGGGCATAGCTGTTGAAGTCCTGAAGCCTGATTCAGGCGCCAGGACTTACCTGATTATCTACTCGGCAATCTCGATCTCGTCTCCAACGACCGGCAACGGAGATATCGCACCGGCGGCGCTCTTACTCTACGTGGACACGGACGAGTTTGTAAGACCCTTGCTTTATGGGGGCCAAGGGCTGGGCAAAACCGGGGATATTGTGCTTGTGAATCAGGATCTGCGCATATTGATTTCGCTCAAATACCCGCTGCCGGATGGGATCATCCCGGAAGTGTTGGAGTATCGGAACGACGCGGAACCTGCGCGTATGGCTATTGAAGGCCGGGAGGGGGCGATCCTCTCGCGAGACTATCGTGGCGTCTCGGTTTTGGCCGCGCCGAGACAGATCCAAGTGACTCCGGACGTCGTCTGGGGCATGGTAGTGAAACGTGACGAAGCAGAGGTCTTTGCGCCGCTGTGGGAGGGGCTCACTTACTCCTTTGTCGCAGGTCTCGCGGGTCTCCTGGTGGCCCTAGTTCTTGCGTCATTATTGGCCGGCAAACTTTCACGACCTGTTGAACGATTGAGCGAGACCGTGGGGGAAGTGGAAGCGGGCAACCTCAGCGCGCGAGCCCAAGTCATGCGCTGCAATGAAGTGGGCGCGCTTGCCGCCGCGTTTAACTCGATGATCGGACGAGTTGAAAACTGGCAAAAAGAACTCGAAGAACAGGTGAAAGATCGCACGGTTGAGTTGGCGCGCGAACGAGAACTCCTGGCGACAACCCTACGTTCCATCGGTGATGGTGTTATCAGCACGGATACGCGAAGCAGAGTTTTGTCCATAAACCACACGGCGGAACAACTCACCGGTTGGCCCGAAGAGGAGGCTTTGGGCAGACGGCTGGACGAAGTTTTTCACATTGTGAATGAACAGACTCGTGAATTGTGCGAGAACCCTGTCCAAAAGGTGATTAAGAGCGGCCATATGGTGGGGCTCGCAAACGATACGGTCCTTATCGCGCGTGACGGGACCGAACGAGCGCTTGCCGACAGCGGAGCTCCTGTTCGAGCCGCGGACGGGACCATTCTTGGAGTGGTGTTGGTTTTCAGGGATGTCACCGAACGCAAGCGCGCTCAAGAGGCGCTGCGGCAAAGCGAGGAACGATATAGGCTGCTCTTCGAGAACATCGCCAATGCCGTGGCCATTTACCGGGCCGAGAAGGACGGCGCCGATTTCGTATTCGTCGAATTCAATAAAGCTGGGGAGAAGATTGAAAAGATATCCAGGGATCAGGTGCTCGGTCGCAGCGTGTTGGACGTGTTTCCGGGGGTCAGGGATTTCGGTCTCTTTGAGGTGTTTCAACGGGTGTGGCGCACCGGCCTGACGGAAGAGTTCCCTCTCAAAATTTACAGAGATGAGAGAATTGTGGGGTGGAGGCACAACGTCGTGCACAAGCTTCCTTCCGGGGAAGTGGTCGCTGTGTACAGCGATGAAACTGAACGCAAGCGGTCGGAAGAGGCTCTCAAAGAGAGCGAAGAACGTTTCCGTATCCTTGCGGAAGGCGCATTCGAAGGCCTCGTGATCAGCAGAGAGGGTATTATCCTGGATGCTAACAGGACCTATTGCGAAATGACCGGATATGAGCTGCGCGACCTGGTTGGGAAGAAAGTGAAGGACTACGTTGCTCCCGAGTTCCAGGAGATAGCTCTGACGCACATCCTATCGGGAAGCGAAGAGCTGTATGGATCCGCCGTAGCGCACAAGTCGGGCCGCGCGATTCCCGTGGAAGTGAAAGGCAAGGCCATACCGTACGGCGGAGGCGCCGCGAGGATCGCCGCGTTGCGAGATGTAACGGCCAGACGTAAAGCCGAAGAAGCGCAGAAGCGTCTCTCCACGGCGATTGAACAGGCCGCGGAGGGCATGGTGATCACCGATCCGCACGGGACGATCCAGTACGTGAATCCGGCGCTCGAACGGATTACGGGCTATACCCGAGACGAGATCGTTGGACAAAATCCGCGCCTATTCAAGAGCGGCGCGCATGACCAGGCCTTCTACGAGCAGATGTGGAACACCATCACCGGTGGTGCAATCTGGTCGGGAAGGCTCCTAAACAGGGCAAAGGACGGTCGCCTGTACCACGAAGAGGCGACCATTTCGCCTGTGCGCGATGCGTTGGGTAAGATCACGAACTTCGTCGCGGTGAAGCGAGATATCACGGAACACATAGAGCTTTCGCGACAACTGCTCCAAGCGCAGAAGATGGAGGCCGTTGGGACGCTCGCAGGGGGCGTCGCGCACGATTTCAACAACCTGTTGCAGGTGGTGCTCGGTTATACGGAGCTCATCCTGACCGATGAGCAGCTCCCCTCCGCGCACAAGGACGACTTGACGAGAATAAATAAGGCGGCCAAGAACGGCGCGGATCTGGTGCAGAGGCTGCTCACTTTCAGCAGGAAGACGGAGACCAAGCCGAAACCCCTGAACCTTAATCATCGCATCAGTCAGGTTGAGAAGCTTCTGTCCAGAACCATCCCCAAAATGATTCGGATCGAAACGATTCTTGCCAAGGATCTGAAGGTCATCAATGCCGATCCAACCCAGATGGAACAAGTGCTCATGAACTTGGTCGTCAATGCTCGAGACGCTATGCCTGAAGGCGGAAAGATTGTCATTCAAACGGCAGACGCTCTGCTCGATGAGGCGTACGCGCGAACACATCTGGGCGCGCGGCCCGGGCCTTACGTGCTCCTGACGGTTTCGGACACGGGCAAGGGGATGGACAAGGAAACGCGTGACCACATATTTGAGCCCTTCTTCACCACTAAAGGGGTCGGTGAAGGCACCGGCCTGGGTCTGGCCACCGTGTACGGTATCGTCAAGCAACACAGCGGGCACATCATGTGCTACAGCGAACCGGATAAAGGAACCACGTTCAAACTCTATTTTCCTGCGTTGATCGCTGAGGCCGGAGGGGAACAGCAGGGGCTCGGACCTGTTCCGAGGGGCGGAACGGAGACCATTCTCCTGGTGGACGACGAAGAGTTCTTACGGGATCTGGGGACAAGAGTTCTTCTTAAGGCGGGATACACTGTGCTTACTGCTTGCGACGGTAAGAAGGCGCTTGAGGTGTATTCTTCCCAACGGGGAAATATTTCGTTGGTGATTCTCGACTTGATTATGCCCCAGATGGGCGGCAAGCAGTGCCTTGAAGAATTGCTGAGAATGGATCCCTCGGTGAAGGTGCTGGTGGCGAGCGGACACGCGGAAAGCGGTCCCGCGGAAGCGGCGCTGCAAGCAGGAGCGAAGGGCTTTGTCAGCAAGCCCTATGACGTAAAGGAGCTGCTCAAAACGGTCAGAGAAGTCCTGGATACTCGATGAATCGTCATCCCGAGCTTGCCTTGCCAATAACTCAAGAATAGGCTTCACAGCTCCGCCATCATTGCGGTAGAATACTCCGGGGTGGGAGCCTCGCTCAGAGCTCCGTCAGGATTCGAATCGAGAGAGAACCCATGAACGATGGGGGGTGAGATCGGCCCTCCATCTCCGAAACGCTTGTGCGTTAGGCGAAGGAGCGCTGTCATGAAGAAAATCCTTGTCGTCGATGACCTGCCGGAGGTCCGAGAGCTGGTCGAAAAGACCCTGGCGCGAAAAGGTTGCCGAACGTTCACCGCTGACACGGCCGAGAAAGCGATCGCCATTGCCCGAGCGGAAAAGCCGGACTTGATCATGATGGACATCACGATGCCCGGTCCTCTCGACGGGCTTGAAGCCACGCGTATCCTCAAGAACGATCCGGGCACGTCTAAGGCCGTCGTAATTATCCTCACGGCCAAAGGGCAACCCGCGGACATCCAGAAAGGCAAGGAAGCAGGGGCGGACGAATACCTTGTGAAACCGTTCAGCCCTCTGGAGTTGTTGAGAAAGGTGGAACAGATTCTCGAGGCCTGAAGGTTGTGCGGAGGCGCGCATGGCAGCGAAGAGGACCACCAAGCAGAACGATACTGCCGTCGATGCGGATAGCCTCGCACAGCAATCCCTCAAGTACGCCGAAGACATTGCAAGGCTCTACGAGGATGAACGAACTAAACGCCAAGAACTGGAAATCGTCAACGATAAACTCCGCGTCGAGGTAGCGGAGCGCAGGAAAACAGAGGCCGCGCTGCGAGAGAGCGAAGAGCGCTTCAGGGCGGTCTTCGAAGCGGCTCAGGACTGCATGTACATTAAGAACCGAGCCCTGAGCTACATCCTTGTTAATCCGGCGATGGAGAACCTCTTTCAGATGCCGGCTTCGGAACTCATCGAGAAGACCGATGAGGAACTCTACGGCGGCGAAGCAGGACTTCATCTACGAGAAATTGATCTGCGCGTGCTCAGTGGAGAATCGATTGAGGAAGAATACACGCGATCCGTCAAAGGAATGGCGCGAACCTTTCTGGAAACTCGAGTTCCTCTGCACACCGCGGATGGTGAAATCATCGGCCTTTGCGGTGTGGCGCGAGACATAACGGACAGGAAGAGAATCGGGCAAACTCCTCCGGTCGCCAGTCTCCGGTATCCGTCTCTCGCCATGCGGAAGACGCTGGAAAAAGCGCTCCTTGCGGCTTCACGCGGCAGCATCGTGCTGCTGTTGGGCGAAAGCGGATGCGGCAAGGATTATCTGGCGCGGTTCATCCACGACCATTCAGACCGCGCCCGAGGGCCTTTCTTTACCATTAATGCAGCCTCTGTGTCGCGGGAGCTGGCGGAATCCGAACTCTTCGGATATGAGCCGGGCGCGTTCACCGGGGCTCGGGGTCGGAAAAGGGGCCTGCTGGAACTCGCCGAGGGTGGAACACTCTTCCTAAATGAAATCGGGGAACTGTCCGAACGCCTTCAGGCCAAGCTCCTCACATTCCTCGACACCCGCACGTTCACCCGCGTTGGCGGCGAGAAAACCGTCTCTGTGAATGCGCGCCTCATAACCGCGACCAACAAAGACCTGGAGAGCGAAGTGGCAGAGGGGAGGTTCCGACGCGACCTGTTTTATCGGCTTAATGTGCTCACCATAGCAATCCCGCCTCTGAGAGAGAGACGGGAAGATATCCCCGTCCTCGTGGAATACCTCGTCTCGGAGTTGCAGAAGGAGATACGGTTGAACGCTCCTGTGGAAATGGCGCCCAGCGCAATGGATGCGCTCATGGCGTACGAATGGCCGGGCAATGTGAGAGAACTGCGAAACGTGGTCGAACGCGCATTGATTCTCTCGGGAGGAGGCAAAATGACCGTGGCCGAACTTGGGTTGAGCGAACCCGATCAGGCGTGGAAATTCACCGCAGCGTTTCCGGAAGGTCGCTCCCTCAACGACGTGACCGCGGACCTCAAACGGGCCTTGGTGGTCGAGGCGCTGCATCGCACCGGCGGCAATAGGGTGGCGGCCGCTGCGCTCTTGGACATATCGAGGAATTCGCTCAATCATTATATTAGGGCCCTGGGGATTGTGGAGTAGACACCGGGAGATGTCCATTTCCCACACACCTTTTGCCTCACCGCCAACCTTCTGACCAAAAAACAACCACGCGCAAACCCGCGAAACAGACGTCTTCTTCTTATTGATATTCAACATAGCGACACTATAACCATTTTCTGTTGTGTCCATTTTTTGTTCAGCCATCTGTGTGCGTCCAGCTCCTCTGACCTCCCAAACCGTCGGCCCAACGGATAATGCCCTGCAAATACACAGTTAATTGCACAACGCCGTAAGATTTCCCGAGTGGCACGCCAATTGCTCCGTCATCAAACGACAGAAAATAAACAGGCGGCCAACGCGCCGCCACATGACTTTATCACCTGTGCTCGTTACCACATCGGCCTCAAAAGGGGGCGTCCCATGAAGACCTTCGGATTCCGCGCCCTTCCGATTTCGTCTCTGATTCTCGCGGTCATGGTCTCGAAGCGGGCATGCGCCGGCTCATGACTGAGTTTTGGGCTCGGAAGATTCGGGCGCCGAAAGCTTTGACAACGAAATGGAGGCAGAACATCGAACGGCGCAAGCAATCAGGCGCTTCAGAGGAGACCGAGATGATATCGGGCATCGCCAGCAACCATAGAGCGGCGGAATCAGAAACTCCGCTACTGATGCGACAGAGCCTGAGATATGCGGAGGATATGGCTCGGCTATACGAAGAGGAACGGGTGAGGCGCAAGGCTCTCCAGCGCGCGAATGAGCGCCTCAAAGCTGAGATTGAAACCCGCCAGCGCGCAGAAGCGGCGTTGAGAGAAGCCCGCGAGGAACTGGAACAGCGAGTGGCCGAGCGAACGGCGGAGCTGAGGACCGCCAACCAATGCTTGCAGCTTGAAATAGCTCAAAGAGAGCGGAACGAAGAACGCATCAGCGCTTCCCTGAGAGAAAAGGAAGCCCTTCTGAGCGAAATCCACCACCGGGTGAAGAACAATCTCCAGATTATTTCCAGTCTCCTTGCTCTTCAGAGCGAACGAGTAATTGACCGACCGGTTCGTCTCGCGCTGATGGACAGCCAGAGCCGCATAAAGTCAATGGCCTTGATCCATGAGCAATTGTACAAGTCAGGAGATCTTTCACGAATCGATTTCTCAGAATACGTCGGTAATCTGAGCCAAGCCCTCCTGAACGCCCACTTTACGGGGCAGGCGACGGTAACGATTCGCGCTTGCGTTGACAGAATTCTTCTGCCGGTCGGCACGGCTCTGCCGTGCAGTCTCATTGTCAACGAACTCGTCACCAACTGTCTCAAGCATGCTTTTGTCGCAGGTGAGCGCGGGGAAGTGCGTATCGAGTTTCACCGGGACAAGCAGGGTGTCTACAGGATGGCCGTCTCCGATAACGGCCGCGGTTTGCCCGAGGATCTGGACTGGCGGCGCACGTCTTCATTGGGCCTGAAACTCGTGACGAACCTTGCCGAGATCCAGTTAGGGGGCAGCCTTGATGTCCGCACGGGCAACGGAACTTGTTTCAAGATCGAATTCAAAGATCGGTGTCAAGGATGAGGGGGCCAGGAATGACTGCGGAAAGAATACTGATCGTTGAGGACGAAGTAGTGGTGGCTCTGGAATTGGGGAGCCGCCTGATCGCTCAGGGCTATGTGGTGGCCGGTATTTGCGCTTACGGCGAGGATGCAATCGAAAAGGCGGCCTCATTAAGGCCCGATCTCGTGCTTATGGACATCAAGCTCGCCGGAGCCGTAGACGGTGTGGAGGCGGCGCAAAGCATTTACAGGCTCTGCCACATTCCGATCGTTTTTCTCACCGCCTACTCGGATGAGCCGACCCTGCAACGGGCCAAAAGCTCTGAGCCTTTTGGATATCTGGTGAAACCCTTTTCGGAAGCGGAACTGCGCACCACCATTGCTGTGGCGCTGCACAGGCATCACCGCGACAAAAGGGCCAAAGAGGCCGCTATACGTTTCTCCCGGATCATGAAAGGCATCGGCGGCGCGATGATACTCACCGACGAAAGCGGCGTCATTCAGCAAGCGAATCCATTGGCGGAAACCCTCACCGGGTGGAACCAATACCAGGCCGTAGGACGACACATCAGCGAAGTATACGTGCTCAAGGATCGGTCCACAGGAGAGGTGTTCAAAGATATGGCCCCGGCCCCATCTTACTGCAACGACGCGCTGTGTCTGACTGAATACCTCCTCGTTGCCAGAGACCGGTCGGAGATCCCGATCGAGAGCAGCGTCATTCCGTTAGAGGATGGGCAGGGAGAGCCTCTTGGAGTGGTTTTCGCCTTTCATGAAAACCCCCGTGAACGTGGCCCAGGCCAAGACCATTTCAGTTACGCGGCGAATCTGCTGCTCGCAGCCCAGCTTTCCAAAGGTGACGGCGATTATGTGGCCGCAGGATCGTACTACGAGAGGGCATTAGACGTGTTGGCTCAAAGTACGGGCTGGGACGGCAGGCGAGTATCCAACGTGCTACGCGATCTTTCAAGCGTCTATCGAAAACAGGGACGCCACGGCGAGGCGCTGGCGCTGGAATTAAGAATCGCGCGAAGGGATGAAAATCAAGTCCAAGAGCACTCCTGTCGTATCCCGGTGATTTCAGGCTCACTCCACGTTAGCGCCTCCAAGAGCGGAATGGAGACAGCGGTGTCAAACACACAACCTGATTAGTCCTCAAGGACGGGCCGTAACGGCGCTGAGCCGGTGGTCCACGGCCAATGAAGTGAGCTCTCAATGCCGTAGGCGGGGCAGTCGGGGGCTCAAGGGTTTCCATAGGAGGCGGAGGAGGGTCGGCGCGATGCAAAGAGAACCGATGGCGAAAATTCTCATAGTG
>VGSG01000118.1 GCA_016875095.1 Deltaproteobacteria bacterium | reverse complement strand
AAGAGAAAAAAGTCTCCAAGGAGGTTTAGGTAACCGCCCCAGGTCAACAATACCTGACCTGGATATCAACCATCACCATGCACAAGTGTAATTGTCGTCACTGCACAAATGTAGTTGACGTCGAGCAAAAGCCTGCTGAGAGCGAATACCTGGCGGTCGAGACTTCGTTGGGGGAAGTCATACACAGGATGCTGACGTACAATCATACGTCGCTCCTGATGACTGAGTCATCGCTGGTGATCGGGGTCCTTCGTATGAGCGATATCGCCAATCACGTGATCAGCCAAATGAAGCGATTACGCGAGGCGAAAGGGCCGGGGTAGAACGCCCGTCTCGCGCTGAGACCACCTGCCGCTTTGTCAGCCGCCTCGTGAAGAACAAGGAGCTGCAACAGCCCTATGCGAGGGTTATCCGATTCCTCCGCGTAAGCGAAGCGCTTCATCTTTATTGCCGACGAACTTCAGCAAGGACCGTAGGGATTCCGAGGAGTCTTAACATGAGCAAGCAATCGAGCCTGGAGCGGAAGATGCTCTCCTATTTCGGGCTGATGGCTGCGGCCTCCCTGTTGATAACCCTTGAATTCATATGGGCGATAAGCGTGGCCACTCCTGAACCTCAGTCACGCCAACAGACGGCAATATCCGCGCCGTCAGATCCCTTGGAAGGGGTGCGGCGGAACATGGCGGTCCTGCGGGATAAGGCCGTTCTTATGTTTGGGGTGCAAGCGGTGGTCACCCTGATCGTTCTGGTCATGTTCATGAGACGGATCACCGGCCCGCTTCAACGGATGTACCGCGAGGCGGGGAGGATTTCCGACGGAGATCTCACCCGGACCATTGAGGTTCGTTCAAGGGACGAGATCGGTTTGATCGGCGAGACCATCAACGGTTTGACAAGCAACATCCAAGAGATCGTGGCGCTGGGCCTGGCCACCGAGGACGCGGTGCGAGGTTCGCTTCTGGAGCTGAGACAAAATATGGATGCGGACCCTCGGTCGGCTGCGCTGCTGGAAGAGATGGAGACGAAACTTGCCGGCTTCAAGGCTTTCGCCGAAGGCTTTACCCTGCTGCCGCCGCCACGTGCGACGGGTTAGTAATTCACTTTATCCAGCCCCTTGAGACCCAGGATTGCGCGGGCTTCGTCGGGTGCGGCAGGCTCTCCGCCCAATTCTCGAATAATACGGATGATTTTACTTACCTGCTCGGCGTTACTTTTGGCCATTACGCCTTTCTCGAGATAAAGGTTGTCTTCCAATCCCACGCGCACGTGGCCTCCAAGGAGCAGGGCCTGCGTGCACATGGGAAACTGCGCGCGGCCGGCCGCGCAGACCGACCATGTGAAGCGTCCCAGGGCCTTTTGCGCAGTGTTGAGCAGAAAAATCAGGTTGTCACAGGTAGCGGGTATGCCACCCAGGATGCCCATGACAAACTGCAAATGGACCGGCTCATCTGCGTGGCCGGCCTTGATGAGATAAGCCAGGTTGTTGACCATACCCACATCGTAGATTTCAAATTCGGGTTTTGTGTTATTGCCGCGAAAGATGGTCAGGAACTCACGCATCGTGCGAAAGGTGTTTGGGAAAATAAAATCCTCCGTGGCCTCAAGGTAGCCTTTTTCCCAAGACTGCTTCCACTCGTTGACCCGATCCGCAATGTGAAACAAGGCAAAGTTGAGCGAACCCGCATTGAGAGAAGCCAGCTCCGGATGCAGAGTCGAGACCACACGCACCCGATTCTCTACGGGTTCACCAAGTCGGCCTCCGGTGGTGAAGCAGATAATTATGTCGCAATGACGCTTCACCTCTTCTCCAATTCGCCGGAAGATGTCCTGGTCCGCGTTGGGCAGGCCGCTCTCCTCGTTTCGCACATGCACGTGCGCAATGGCCCCGCCTGCCTCATGGACCGCGAGGATCTCTTCGATGATCTGATTTCCGGTAAGCGGCAAGTAGGGTGACATGCTTGGGGTATGGATCGCTCCGGTAATCGCGGCTGTAACGATCGTCTTGTCCATTATTGCCTCTCCTGGGCAGGCCGAGTCAGCCCCGGCCGAACTCGCGCATGAAGTCCTCAATCATTTCGGCCAGTCCGTACTCTACGCGCCAGCCCCACTCGTGTCGAGCACGGGAATCGTCAAGGCGCAATCGTCCGAGGGAGGACAGGAAAGCGCTGATACGCGCGTCGGGCTGGAAATCAAGCTGTGCGCCGGGAATTCGCTCCCGCACCGCGTCTGCAAGCTCTCCGGCTGAGTAAGGCGGAACGATGCCGGCAATGTTGTAAATTCCCGTCTTAATACGATCCCGGGGGGCTTGGCTCAAGAGCCGCAGCGCACGAACCGCATCCTTGTAGTAGATCGCGGGACAACGAGTGTCGGGATCGACTTGGATCACATACGGATTGCCCTTGAGCGGTTCCTCGATCGCCCACGAGTTGTATATGGACATGTGAGCCGTCCGCGATCCGGGCCCCACCACCGACGGCAAACGCGCCCCGCGGAAATCAAGGTCATAGCGACGGCCGTAATAAACCCCCACGAGTTCGCCGAAGACCTTGGTGGCGCCATACATGGTATTCGGCCGCTCCAGCGTGAAATCGTCCACATTTTCGGAAGGCAGGTCACGACTATAGACCGCGATGCTGCTGCCGAAGATCACCTGCTTCACGCGTTCCAGCCGAGCGGCCTCCAGCACGTGGTACGTTCCCACCACGTTGGCCTGAAACGCGGCCTGAGGTCGATCGTCGCACGGGACGGAGAGCATCCCACCCAGGTGGAAGATGGTTTCCACCGAACAGCCCTTCATCGCGGCCAACAGCTCGGGTAGGTTTGCCACCGATCCCTGAACATATTCGCTCGCCTGTCGCACGTCTTCAGGAATGGTCTCAGGGGGCGCGAGGTCAAACAAAACGGGCCGATGGCCTTCACCGGCGAGCAGGCGAGTCAAAGCGGTTCCCAGGAAACCTGCGCCGCCCGTAATGAGATACGTCATGGTCCTCCACGAGCCTTATCGGAATTGCCTGTTGCGAATCTCAAGAGTTCTCGTCTCGTCCTATAGCCGCAGTCAAGAAATCGGTAATGCCCGGCGTCCCCCGGATCACATCCGTGGCAGGCTCTGCCGGGCCGAACCGTCAAGAATCGTTGAACACAGTCCACCGATACGGAGGCCGGCGGCTACTATTGGGCAAGAATGGCGCTCCAAAGGCACAGCGCTTACTTCTTCATTTTGCAGCCGGTCTCCTCACAGGGAACGCCGATCTTGTCGGCGGGAATCGCGGTCGCGGGCCCTACGAAAGCATGCTTAAAGTAGGGGTTCTGCGCCACCATTTCAGCCATCCAGATGGGGACTTGCGCCTGATGGTCACAGGCTCGCATGACCCATTTCCCGGCGGGGCCGTCATAGGTCAGACCTTCCCAGGCCTTTATCACATCGTCCACCTTGTCGTTGCCCGCCTTCTTAAGCGCTTCCGCCCAGAACATCACCGCGATGTACGCCTTGCCGCGGAGCCATGCGGGATAATAGCCTTTCGCTTTCTTGAAGCCTTCAATGAACTCTTTGTTGGCTTCCAACGGAATTGAAAGCATGTACGTCTCACTGGCGATGCTTCCGATCACCGCCTCGTCATTTGCCACCGCGGTGATGCAGTTCTCGTCGTTGAGGTAGTAACAAGCAAACTTGGCCTTAAGACCCATGGGTTTGGCCTGCTTCAGCAGGAGCGTCAAATCGTTGCCCCAGTTAGGTGTGAAGACGATCTCGGCCCCGGACGAAATGATCTGGCTCACATAGGGCGCGAAGTCCTTATTTCCCAGCGGATGGTAAATCTCGCCAAGAATCTCCGCCTTCGGATTGAGTTGCTTGAGTTTCTTCACAAAGGCGGCGGTGGCTTCTTTACCGAAAGAATAGTCCTGAGCGATACAGATCACCTTCTGCATACCCTTGTCAGCCACCCACTGCGCAAGAGCGTAGGAGTGGGTGTCGGTGTTGCAGCTCGGTCGGAAGAAGTTCCGGCTGCATTTGTCTCCGGTGAGGCTGGCCGCATCCATGCCGTAAGAGAAGAACAGGGCATTGTGCTGCTCCACCAACTGAGACATGGCCCCGCCCACCGAACTCCCGGTCCCGCCGCAGAAGTGTCGCACCTCGTCTTGGAGAAGGAGTTTTGTGGCTTTGCGGGTAGCCACGTCCGGTTTTACTTCGGTGTCCACGGGGATCACTTCCACCTTTTTTCCGTTTATGCCGCCCTTGGCGTTGAGCACCTCGGCAGCGTATTGGACACCTTCAAGATAACGGTCGCCGATGTCCTTGAATGTGCCTGAAAGCGGTTCCATGACCGCCAGCTTGATAACGCCCTGCGCCTGAGCGCTGACAGGCGCCAGAATCAGCAAGGCCAGCGCGAGGCAGGCCAGCGTTTTCTTTGGCATCTTTCTCCTCCTTTTTTTCCGTGCTATTACCTATCCGAGGGAAGTAATCCCTCCTTAAACCTCAAGGTATTTCATCCGCACGTCCTCCGCGGCCAAGAGTTCTTCGGCATTGCCACGGAAGACGATGCGCCCCTTGGACATGATGTGGAAAGAGTTCCCAAGCTCAAAGGCCGCGCGATAGTTCTGTTCCACCATGAGGGTGGTCACTCCCGCAGCCTTGATAGTGGCCAACATTCTCAGCACTCCCGCGGCGACCATGGGCGCGAGCCCTTCGGTGGGTTCGTCTACCAAAAGGAGGTCAGGATTGCCCATCAGCGTGCGCGCGATAGTGAGCATCTGCTGCTCACCGCCGGAAAGGCGCCCACCTTTATGATGACGGCGTTCGGCCAAGATCGGAAAGGAATCAAAGACCTGCTCGACGGTCCAGGCCCCGATCCCTTTAGTTTGCCGTGGGGCTTTCACGCCGATTAGCAGATTCTCCATCACGGTGAGGCTCTTGAAGATGCGACGCTCTTCCGGCACATACCCCACACCTAGGCGAGCAATCTCAAAAGGGGCCTTTCCGGAGAGTTCCCGGCCCTGGAACAGCACCTTCCCCCGGCGAGGCTGCACCAGGCCCATAATGCTCTTGAGCGTGGTGGACTTCCCCACACCGTTGCGACCCAGGAGGCAGACCACTTGTCCCGCTTTCATGGAGAATTCCACGCCCTGCAAGACGTGGCTCTTCCCGTAGTAGCTGTGCAGATCCTTTACTTCGAGGATCATGACCCCTGTTCTCCCAGGTAGGCGTCCTTGACGCGCTGGTCTTGCCTTATGTCTTCAGGGCGCCCGCAGGCCAGAATCATTCCGTAGTGCAGAACTGCAATACGCTCCGCCAGCGAGAAGACCACGTTCATGTCGTGCTCGATGATCATGCAGGCCATGCGCTCCGTTACTCGTCTCACCATACGTATGGCTTCTTCGGTCTCCTGGCGACTCATACCCGCGGTGGGCTCGTCCAAAAGCACTAGTCGCGGCTCGGTGGAGAGCGTAATGGCTAGTTCCAGCGCACGTTGCTGGCCGTACGCAAGCTCTCTCGCGAGGGTTTGGCGGAATTCCCACAGGCCCACCTCTTCCAGGATCTCTTCCGTGCGCCGGCACAGTGATTGGTTGCGGTGAGGTCGCCGCAGGAGGTTATAACGCAATCCCGCGTGAGAACACACGCCGGCCAGGACATTGTCGAAGACGCTGAGATTCTGGAAAACATTGGTTATCTGGAAGGAGCGTGACAAACCCCGGCGATTCCGTTGGTGCATCGGCGCACGTGTGATCTCGTCACCATCATACATGACCGTGCCGGAACTCGGCCGAAACTTGCCGCTCACAATGTTGAACAGCGTGGTCTTGCCCGCGCCGTTGGGTCCTATGACGGCGAAGCGTTCCCGCTCCTCGACTGAGAGGCTTATCCCGGTCAGCACTCGAAGGCCGTCGAAATCCTTGAAAATGTCTCGTATCTCCAGAATGGCCATAGGGCGCCCCTCACCGTCAGCCTTTCGCGTTATCCTGCCGAACGAAAAACCCTGTCGCGCTCCTGATGATGCCGCTCAAGCCCCCGGGCGCAAAGAGCACGATAAGGATGAAGAGCACACCCATGATGAGCGGCCAACGATCAGTGAGGTCGCTCAAGAAATCTTGCAAGTAGATGTAGACGCCGGCGCCCAAAACAGGCCCCAAAAAGTGGCCCGTGCCCCCGATAAAGGTCATGAGGAGCACTCGCGTGGTCATATCGATGCTGATCGCTTCCAAGGAAACAAAAGAGAAGAACAGCGCGTAAAACGAGCCGGCCATGCCTGCCAGACTCCCGGTGAAGGTGAAGAGAATGAGACGCGAGACGCTCGTGTTATAACCGACGAAACGTAACCGTTCCTCGTTCTCTCTCATCAAGAGAACAGTCCGGCCCATAGAGGTTCGCGTGAAGTACCAGCAGTACAACAGGGTAACTCCCACCACCAGCAGCGTGATGTAGTAAAAAACCGAATGCGCGTTGGTATTGAGCTGCGTGATCCCGACGTCGATGGCCGGCCGGAACAACTTAAGCCCATCGTCTCCGCCGGTAAGGTCGGACCACTTTATGGCTATCGCGTAGAAGAGCGCGTTAAAGGCCAGGGTGAGCAAGGCAAAGGGCGTGCCCCGCACCCGCAAGAGAAGCACGCCGACTGCAAAGCCGACCAATGTGGTAACCAGAGTGGCCAGCGCCAGCGCCCCGAAAAAAGGCATGGCCGCTCCTTTGCCGGCGAGAAGTCCGGTGGTGTAAGCCCCGACCCCGAAAAACATCGCATGGCCGAATGAAAGCAGTCCCGCGTAGCCGAGAAGCAGGTTGTAGCTCACCGCGAACAGCGAGAAAATGAGGGCTTCGTTGACCAGGCGCAATTGGTAGCGCGGCAGGATCGCGGGCAAAGCCACCAGAACCGCCACGGCCACAAGGGGCCAGAACCAACGAAGAAGCGATCCCTTCCCTTTCATCACTGCCTCTCACCGAACAGACCTTCGGGCCTGACCACAAGCACCAGCGCCATCAGCATATAAATCAGCGCGAGCGAAAATTTGGGGAAGAGAATGACTCCGAAAGATTGCAATTCACCGATTATGAAGGAGGCGAGCACTGCCCCGCCCAAGCTGCCCATCCCGCCCACCACGATGACCACAAACGCGTCCACCAATATGGTATGCGCCATGCCCGGAAATACGGTGAGCAACGGCCCCGCTATCACCCCCGCAAAACCCGAAAGCGCCGCGCCGAAAGCAAAGACTCCCATAAAGACCAGCGGCACCCGAATTCCTAAAGCCGAGACCATGTCATGGTCGTCCACCGCGGCTCGCACGATGATCCCGACGCGAGTCGTGTAGAGCGCCAGCGCCATCAGCAGCCCCAGCGCCACAGCGAGTCCGAAAACAAAGAGTCGATACACCGGGTAAGTAACGCCGAAGATATTGACTCCCTCAGCAAGAAAGGAGGGTATGGCCATTGCCTGAGGGTTCGTGCCCCACAACCACTTCACTCCTTCCTGAATTATGTAGGCCAAGCCGAACGTGAGCAGAAGCTCGTGTAAATGCCCCAACTCGTGCACCTTACGCAGAAGAAAGCGTTCCACAAGCGCCCCTAGAACGAAGAGGGCCATCGGGCTTACCACGAGGGCCAGCCAGAAATTCCCGGTGTACACCAAGAGTGAGTATGCGAAATAAGCGCCCAGCATATAGAACGACGCATGGGCGAAATTAAGCACGTTCATCATGCCGAAAACGAGAGTCAGCCCGGAAGAGACCAGAAAGAGCAACCCCGCATAAGCTAAGCCGTGCAGGAAGTAAACCGCAACTTCTTGCATCCGACGCCGACTCCCTTCTACCGACCCCTCCCAAATGGAGGTACGTTTGCCTCTCCGGCCTCGCCTTCACGCCGAATTCGGCCGCCGCCCACATCTCTGATGATCTTAAGCAGCGCCTCATCCCTCGCGGCTTTGACACTCTGGGCCCGTTCAGAGCTCCAGGAGTGGAAACCTTGCCCGCTCTTCACCCCAACCTCTCCGCGGGCCACCATTTCCTTTATCAGCCGAGACGGTTCCCCCCTGTTGTTGAGATTGGGAAGCAGGTCTTTCTGCACGTCCAGCGTGAGGTCCAGCCCGGCCAGATCGGCAGTCTCCAGCGGGCCCAAGAAGGCAAGGCGCAAGCCGAAACCGAACTTGACCACCCGATCCACGTCTTCGGCCGACGCTATGCCCAGCTCAACGAGGCTCATTGCCTCCCGCCAAAGCGCATGCTGCATCCGATTGCCCAAGAACCCCGGCACGTCCTTGCGAACCCATACCGGCTCCTTACCTACCGATTTGAGCAGGCGCCATACCCACTCCATAACCTCCGGCCCAGTCCGAGGGCCGCCGATCACCTCCACGCAGGGGACCACGTGGGGCGGGTTCCAGAAATGGGTTCCGAGCACACGCTCGGGGCGCTCCAGGCGCTCGGCGATAAGGCCGATGCTGATCGCCGACGTGTTGCTGGAAAGCACGGTCGCCGGACTCGACAGACGCTCCAGGTCCGCGAAGACCCTCCGCTTAAGCTCCAGGTTCTCGCTTACGGCCTCGATAATGAGATCACGGTCCGCGCACATCTCGGCGAGGTTTCCGCAGAGAGTCACTCGCCCCAGGATTTCTTCCACCTGAGACGATTCCACCAAACCGAGCCTCACATACACGTCCAGATTAGTTCGGATGCGCCGTGGGACTGACTGGAGCATGGCCTGGTCAGTGTCGTGAATGGTCACGAGATGCCTGTGCCGGGCAAAGAGTTGTGCGATTGCATGGCCCATAAGACCGGCGCCCAGTATTCCTATCCGCTCAAGATTTCCCATATCGCGCAACCTCATCCGCTTGCGTGTCCCTAGGCCGCTCCAGGGGGTGTGTAGATCACGATCAGGCAGAGCACGTTTTCGTCCCCCGCGGGCCTACCGTGGTGCGGGACGGCCGAGTCAAAGTAGATACAATCTCCTTCCTCGACCAGGTACTCACGATCTCCGTGCCAAAACAGCATGTTGCCTTTGAGCACCAGGATCATCTCCTCCCCTCGGTGCTGATACAGCGGGTAATGCTCCGCGTGCGCCGGCACGGTGAGAAGATAGGGCTCCATGTGCTTGTGAGGAAACTTATGCGCCAAGGTCTCGTATGAGTACCCGAAGAGGGTCCCGTTACGAGCCATGATTTGCCGTTCGGCTTTCTTAACCAGAGAAAAGGAGGTAACCTCCGTGCGTTCGCCGAATATCTCCGAGATACCGACACCGAGAGCCTGGGCGATATTCAAAAGTGTAGAGACAGGCGGAGAATTCTCGCTATTCTCCACTTTGGAAAGGTAGCCTTTTGTGAACCCGCATTGCCGAGCCAGTTGCTCAAGGGTGAGTCCTCTTGCCCGACGAAGGCGACGAATGTTTTTCCCGATTTCCGATTCGGCCAGCATGACAACCTTCGCGCGTTTCCATACGGAATGTAACGAGAAGGCCGTTTCCTTAATGGAAACTCACAAGAGCCTTATCTGCGAAGGAAGAAGCGAGACGGTCACAGCCGCCTCTCGTGGCTTATATAGGCCGTGAGCGCAGTGCGGCCGCAGCGCTCCGGCCGCGTCCCCCGAGGAATCCTGAGCCGCTCGCGAGAGGAGGGGGGTTTCCTAATAGGAAACTTTGTAGAATACCTTCCACACCCCTGTCAACGAGAAAACGCGCCCCAGCGTATCCCTTCAATTATACAAGGGAAAAGCCCACTGCCCCCTTTAGAAAAGGAGGATTTGCTCTTTCCCCTTTTTCTAAAGGGGGATACAGGGGGATTTTCGAAGCGACAAATCCCGGCGGCGCTCTTCTTTCGCCCTGCGTAACTGAATGCTCACGCCTGGCTCGGTTTGCCCCAAGCCCGTTGAACTGATATAGACATGGGGTTGAAAGAGGCGTACGAGGAAAGCGCGCGGCGTCTGCCGGATTCGCCGATCCTGACTTTTCTCCGGAGTGCCCATGAGGTTCATCCATACTGCGGACTGGCACCTTGGGCGGCTCTTCTACGGACTGCGCCTCACCGAGGATCAGGCGCACGTCCTCGACCAGTTGATCGACCTTGCCCGTTCCGTGCGGCCTGACGCGGTAATCGTCTCAGGCGATGTCTATGACCGCGCGGTTCCGCCGCCGGATGCGGTGCGCCTCTTGGACTACGTCCTGTCACGGTTCATTCTGGATTTACGGATTCC
This sequence comes from Deltaproteobacteria bacterium, assembly GCA_016875095.1. GTDB lineage: Bacteria > Desulfobacterota > Desulfomonilia > Desulfomonilales > Desulfomonilaceae > VGSG01. Next base: position 1,953 of record VGSG01000118.1, on the reverse strand, counting down.
TGTGATCATGATCGCGGGCAACCACGATAGCCCGGACCGGCTCGGTTTCGGCTCCAAGGTCATGGCAGCCGAGGATCTGCACATTTTCGGCGCCCCGGGCCCCAACGCGGAGCGCGTGACGCTTCACGACGAGGCAGGGCCGGTGCGTTTCTACGCGATCCCTTATGCGGAGCCCGCGGCCGTGGAGAACGCGTTGGCTCTGGAGCAGGGTCGCGATCATCAGGCAGTGATGACCGCGTACCTGAACCAGGCGCGGGGCGCGCATCCTCCGGGCGAGCGGTCTGTGCTGATTGCGCACGCGTTCGTCGCAGGCGGTGAGGAGAGCGAGTCAGAGCGGCCTCTATCCGTTGGAGGAGCGGATCGTGTCAGCACAGAGCTCTTCGAAGGTTTCAACTACGTTGCTTTGGGGCACCTGCATCGGCCCCAGGCCGCGGGTCGTGAAATTGTTCGTTATGCGGGATCGCTTCTAAAGTATTCCTTTGCTGATGGGGATCAATCCAGGACCGTGAGCGTAGTGGAGATCGACGAATCGGGGAAGTGCAGGGTCGAAAGTGTGCCCCTGACGCCAAGACGGGATGTGCGACGCATCGAAGGCCATTTGGATCAGCTCCAGAACAATCCCGAACTCCAAGGAAATCGAGAAGATTACCTCATGATCACCCTGCTCGACACCCACCCGATATTGGATCTCATGGGCAAGCTGAGGCAGGTGTTCCCCAACGTCCTGCACGTGGAGCGCCCGCATCTGACCGCGCACGGCGACAAGTCCGTGAATAGGCGGGATCATCGCCGAATGAATGATCTGGATCTCTTTGCCGGGTTCTTCAAGGAAGTGACCGGCGATTCGCTGACCGCGGATCAACAGGCCGCGTACCAGGTTGTAGTGGACGAGCTGCGTCGTAGGGAGCGGGAGGTCTTATAATGCGGCCTTTACGGCTGGAAATGAAGGCTTTCGGTCCCTACGCGAGCGGCCAAGCGCTCGATTTTTCCGAAATTAACGGCCGGAGCCTCTTTCTCATTCATGGGCCCACGGGAGCGGGCAAGTCCACCATACTGGATGCAATATGTTTCGCGCTCTACGGCGAGTCGTCCGGCGGAGATCGCGCGGTGAGGCATCTGAGGTCGGATCATGCCTCGCCTTCCGAGGCTACTGAGGTGATCTTCGATTTCCGTCTTGCCGGTCAGGAATATCGCATCCAGCGCAGACCGGAACAGGAGGTGTCCAAGAAAAGAGGCGCGGGGTTGGTCCGTGTGAAACCCGAGGCTCATATCTGGAAGGCGCGGGAATCCGGAGACGGCCGGCAGTTCGATCTGGTCCAATCCGGATGGTCTCGCGTGACGGATTTCGTGGAAGGTCTTGTCGGGTTCAGCAAAGACCAGTTTCGACAGGTGATGATGATACCGCAGGGGCGCTTCAGAGAACTTCTCACCGCGGGGTCGGGCGCGCGACAGGCCATACTGGAAGTCCTCTTTCAGACCGCGTTCTATCGTCGCGTGGAGGGAGAGTTGAAGGCCGCGGCCAAATCATTGGCTGATGAAGCGCAGGAGCGCCGACGGCGGCAACAGGCGATCCTCGAGCAGTGGGAGGTGGAATCGGGCGATCAGCTTCTTGAAAAGGCTCGGGCCAAAGAGGTGAAAATCAAAGAGCTCCGTGCGAAGGAGGAACTGGCTCGGCGTGTGGACGAGGAGGCGCGAGAGCGGCTCGAAAACGCCAGGAAGATTGCCGAGAAGCTCAAGGAGCTTACCCAAGCGCGAGCTGCTGTAGAGGCTCTCGAAAAGGAGGCAAAGCGCTTCAATGATCAACGATCGCGACTGGCCCGGGCGCGCAAGGCAGCCGCGCTCGTGGAGGCCGCGCTCTCCGTGTCGAAGAGGACCAAGGAGGCCGGGGAAGCGGAGCTGAAATGCGAAAAGGCCCGCGCGCGTCTCAAGCTCGCTACCGAAACGCGGGTTAAG
>VGSG01000117.1 GCA_016875095.1 Deltaproteobacteria bacterium | reverse complement strand
CGCAGCGCGGAGGAGCCATTTCTCTCGAACCTTTTTGAGGGAAGCTGGCCATAACAACGAGTTACACAAAAACCATCCCGCGCGCTCCACGCGCCAACAGGAGTACACAAAATGCGCGAAACTCTAGTTCATAGTATACTGGGACAAAATGGTTCATACCGAGGCGCCCGCGCTAATTCGTCCCCACCTTCGGTGACAGTTGGAGCCCTCTATGCACGAGATGGGAATTGTACAGAGCATCATGGAGATCGTGGAACAACAGGCCAGGATTCATGGCGCGCGACGAGTGGTCCGGATCAGTTTGGAATTCGGTTTCCTTACAGCAGTGCAACCCGACGCGATCCGATTCGCGTTTGATGTGCTCTCCAAGGGAGGTATCGCGGATAACGCGAACCTGGACATCACCATCATACCTATCAAGGTGCGTTGCCGGCAGTGCTCTACGGAGACCGTGATCCATGATTACTCACCCTATTGTCCGGTGTGCGCTTCGCCATCCGTCGAGATAGTCGAAGGCCGTGATGAAATGCGGATCTCCGCTCTGGAGATCGAAGACCATGACACCCCCAGCCGGGATCCGTGACACACGGCAAACGTCTTCTCTCAGTTGACAAAGGAGGAACCTCGTGAAATTGAAGGGAAAACGAGCAGCGCTCCTCGTAGAGGAGATCTACAACGAGTTTGAAGTATGGATTCCGTACTACCGATTGAAGGAGGAGGGTGTGGACGTGACGGTAGTCGGCTCCGGAACCGCCACTACCTATCACGGCAAATTCGGCGTGCCGATCCAAGTGGACAGGAACGCCGCGGACGCACGCGCGGAAGACTTTGACGCGGTTGTCATTCCCGGCGGGTACGCGCCGGATAAGATGCGCATTCACCCGGAGATGGTCACGCTTGTGCGGGATATTTACAATCAGGGGAAGGTGGTCGCGGCAATCTGCCACGCTGGATGGATGCTGGTAAGCGCGGGCATTCTGAAAGGGCGGCGAGCGACGTCCTACGTGGCCATTAAGGACGACATGATCAACGCGGGTTGCCTCTGGGAGGATTCTGAGGTGGTGCGTGACGGCAAGCTGATCACGTCACGCAAGCCGGACGATCTTCCCGCCTTCTGTAGGACACTGATAGCTGTCATGGCCGAATCGTGACCCATAAAGAGATCAAAGCCAGGACCGTGTTTCCTGACGGCGTGCATCCAGCGGTCATTCAGTTTGACCCGCTATCGGGCATGATCCTGGCGGTCCGGCGAACCGAGACCCCTGCGGTTGAGGAGAGTCGATTACTCTTTCCCGGATTTACGGATATACACGTCCATGCAAGGGAGTATCCGCGGCCCGATCCAAGAGATGCCGCCGCACTCGAAAGATGGGAGAAGGCTTGCAACAAGGAGACCTTCTCCAGCGCAGGACAGGCGGCTCTTAACGGCGGGGTCACTCTATTCTGCGCGATGCCCAACGACCCGGACCCGCCCTGCGATGAATCCACGTATCGGCGAAAACTCGAGACCGCACAGACTTCTGAGTGCCCTGTTATCTTGTTCGCGGCTATCACTCGATCGTCTGAGCCGTGGGCTGACCTCCCCTACAAGGTCTATCTTGATAACGCCCCTTCCGCTGCTTCCTTTGACGACTGGCGTGCTCTGGAAGAGGCCCTGGATAGGTACCGCGGGCGCCGAGTTTTCTTCCACGCTGAAGATCCTCAGGAACTTACCGCTCCGGGCGCCAAGGGCCCACGATGGCTCACCAGGCCTTCACGCGCGGAACGGAGCGCAGTCGAGAAGATCCTGAATCTCACTGCCAAATTTGGACTTAGGTCTCACATTTGCCATGTCTCCACAGCGAGCGCGGTACGGCTCATACAAGAGTACAACCGAAGCGCCTCGGTTCGGGTTACCTGCGAGGTTACCCCGCACCACCTTTTCTTCAGCGTGGACGAAGGGAAGATTTCGGCTGCGATTGGCGCAGAACCTGAAGAAGCCGCGTTCCTTGAGTGCAACCCGCCCCTGAGATCGGAGAACGACCGTCGCTTCCTGTTAGACGCTCTCCGAGAAGGCCTTATTGATGTCTTGGCGTCCGATCACGCGCCACACACCCGACATGACAAGGCGGCAGGAGCGCCGGGAATGCCCCACCTGGACACACTGGGACCCTTTGCCGGATGGTTGATCAAGGCCGCGGGTTTTACGCCGCAGCGCATCGCGGAAGTGCTCTCTTCGGGTCCTGCGACGATCTTCTCCCAGGATCTCGACCGGCCTCACGGACGGATCGAAGAAGGGTCCGTGGCATCTTTCACCGAGCTTGACCTCTCCCAAGAAACCCTTGTGCGCGGAGACCGGATCGAAGGCCGCGGCCCCTTGAAAACCCAGTGCGGCTGGTCGCCTTTTTCAGGCGTTTCTTTGCCCGCTGCCGTGACGAATACGTGGGTCTTGGGCGAAGAATATGAGTTCGGCCAAAGAAGTAGTCGCAGAGGCTGACCGGAGCGTCGTACGGTCATCGACCTCGCAAAGTCCCGCTCTTGTCAACGAAACGGACATGCGCCCGCCATTCATCCAGAAACAATCTCCTAGTTACTTTTCGCCCTCCAAAGTGATATAAGCTCTGGCGACTGTGCGTGAGACCAACCCCAACCATGTTCCCGGAAGGGCTCCTCAAGGCGGTGTGAGATGAATTTCCAGGGAAAAGACATCATCTCCATGAACGATCTAACCCGGGAAGAGATCGATCATATTCTGGCCAAGGTCGACCAGGTTCGGAACCTTCCGGAAAAAGGTCGCCTCTGCGCGGGCAAGGTGTGCGCAATGATGTTCTTCGAGCCTTCCACGCGCACCCGCACCTCGTTCGAGGTGGCGATGCGCAATCTTGGAGGCGAAGTGGGCGGTTTCTACGACCGCAAGATCACGTCCGCGGAGAAAGACGAATCGCTCTGGGACACGGTCAAGATGCACGACGGTTACGGTTTTAACGTGATCGTGATTCGCCACCCCCTCAAAGGCGCCGCTCGACTCGCCGCGGAGGCCGCAGAAATACCGGTGATCAACGCGGGTGATGGACCGAACCAGCACCCCACGCAAACTCTGCTGGATCTGTACTCGCTTCAGGAGACTCAAGGAAGAATCGACGGGCTCACCATCGCAATGGTCGGCGATTTGGCCAACGGTCGCACGGTTCATTCCATGACCGAAGCGCTCCTCAAGTACACGGATTGCCGGATGATATTTATCTCACCCCGTGACCTGGCCATGCCTAGATTTCTCATCGACAAGTGCCGAAAGGTGGGCGCCCAACGAAACATTACGGTAGAAGAAGGGAGCCGCATCGAGGATTACATCTCGGAAGTGGACGTCCTTTATATGACCAGGATTCAGGTGGAACGTCTGGAAGAGCGGATGGCGGTTGTGGAGAAACTCCGAAGCATTTACCGTCTGGAAGCAGGGATGCTCAGGAACGCCAGGCCGACCATGAAGGTCATGCACCCGCTCCCCCGCGTGACTGAAATAGCGCCGGACGTGGATGCGACACCCCACGCGTACTATTTCGAGCAGGCCCGCAACGGGCTCTTTGTCAGAGAAACCCTCCTTGCGCTGATTCTGGGGGCTGTCCAATGAAAGAGAGACCGATCACTATTGCGAAGATCCGGAACGGGATCGTTATCGATCACATTCCCGCGGGTGAGGCTCTTGCTATCTTTCAAGTCCTGGGACTCAACGCGCTCGCTCGTGAGACCGGCGACATCATTGCGGTGGGCGTGAACTTCGATTCAGCTTCCATTGGACGCAAAGACATCATCAAGGTGGAGAATCTCAGCCTCACACTGGAGATGCTCAATGTGGTCGCGCTCATAGCGCCTCATGCTACCGTTTCACGAATTGAAGACGGCGAAGTAAAGGAAAAGAATAAGGTCACGATCCCCCAAGAGGTGGGAGATATCGTCATCTGTCCGGATCGGTTCTGCATCACCAACCACGAAGAAGTCCCGGGGAAATTCATAGTGATCGATGGAGAACCGGTTACACTCAAATGTTACTACTGCGAGACCGAGTTCTTCGGGCCTCTCATCAGGTACAAGGAGAGAAGATCCTTATAACGATCGGCTCTCTTTCCGAGCTTACCCGTCAAGCCATTCGATTATCGGGGGACTTCCGGGTTGAGAGAACTCGAAGATCCCCCCTTGCCCCTTAAGAAAGGGAGCAAGAGGGGATTTGGGGGCCTTTAAGGCTTACTCTTTCACAGGCTGACGCTTCTTCAGCCGCTTCTAATACATGCCTCCGGGGGGCATCCCGCCGCCGGGCATAGGCGGCTCTTTCTCTTTGGGTTTTTCCGCGACCATCACCTCGGTGGTCAGCATGAGGCCCGCCACGGATGCCGCATTCTGGAGCGCCAGCCTGCAGACCTTGACCGGGTCGATCACGCCGGCTTCCATCAGGTCTTCGTACGTCTCGGATGCGGCGTTAAAGCCGAACGCGCCTTTCTTTGCCATAACCTTGTCCGCCACGATGGAGCCGTCATGACCCGCGTTGATCGCGATCTGCCGGAGCGGTTCTTCCAGGGCGCGCGTCACGATCCGCACTCCCACTTTCTCGTCACCTTCCAGGTCAAGCTTCTTCACTGCCTCGAGGCACCGTACGTATGCCACGCCGCCGCCCGGCACAATGCCTTCCTCAACCGCGGCCCGCGTGGCGTTGAGCGCATCTTCCACGCGAGCTTTCTTTTCTTTCATTTCGGTTTCGGTTGCAGCGCCCACATTGATCACCGCAACACCGCCAACCAGTTTCGCAAGCCTCTCCTGGAGCTTCTCACGGTCATAGTCGGACGTGGTGTCTTCGATCTGCGTGCGGATCTGCTTCACGCGGCCTTCGATCTTCTCCTTGGCGCCCGCGCCGTCCACTATGGTGGTGTTGTCCTTGTCGATGGTGACCCGTTTGCAGCGGCCCAGATCGTTGAGGGTGACATTCTCCAGCTTCAACCCCAGATCCTCTGAGATCGCCTGGCCGCCGGTGAGGATTGCGATGTCCTCGAGCATGGCTTTCCTACGATCGCCGAAACCGGGGGCTTTGACGCCGGCGCATTGGAGCGTGCCGCGCAGCTTGTTGACAACCAGGGTAGCCAACGCCTCGCCTTCCACGTCTTCGGCCACGATCAGGAGCGGCCTGCCCATCTTTGCCACCTGCTCCAAGAGCGGCAGCATGTCACGCATGTTGGAGATCTTCTTCTCATTGATCAGGATGTACGGCTCATCGAGCACCACTTCCATCCGCTCGGGATCGGTAACAAAATAGGGTGAGAGGTATCCTCGATCAAACTGCATGCCCTCGACCACCTCAAGCGATGTCTCCATGGCCTTGGCCTCTTCCACGGTGATCACGCCCTCTTTGCCGACCTTTTCCATGGCTTCCGCGATGATGTTTCCGATGGTGGAATCGTTATTCGCGGAGATGGTTCCGACCTGAGCAATCTCCTTCTTGTCCTTGGTGGGCACTGACAGCTCTTTCAGCTTCGCCACGACGGTCTCAACGGTTTTCTCGATGCCTCTCTTGAGCTCCATGGGGGAAGCCCCGGCCGCTACCATCTTGATGCCTTCGCGATAAATGGCCTGAGCCAGCACCGTGGCGGTGGTGGTGCCGTCCCCCGCGACGTCCGAGGTCTTGGAGGCCACTTCTTTGAGCATTTGAGCGCCCAGGTTTTCGAATTTGTCTTCCAGCTCAATTTCCTTGGCCACGGTGACGCCGTCTTTGGTCACATTCGGAGAGCCCCAGGACTTCTCCAAAATCGCATTGCGGCCTTTTGGGCCAAGGGTGGACTTGACCGCGTCGGCCATGATGTTGACGCCTCTAAGGATCTTATCCCGCGCCTGTTGCTCGAACATAATGATTTTCGGGGCCATCTATTCTCTCCTCCTTAGTTCAGGTATCGTTCGTCTCTTGGAATCAAACTCGGACGCGCCGGCAGGTCCAAACCGGACGGTATCAGGATTCCACCAGTCCCAAGACATCCTCTTCGCGCATGATCAGGTACTCGACCCCTTCGATCTTGACTTCGGATCCTGAGTACTTGCCGAACAGGATTGTGTCTCCCGCCTTCACGTCCATGGGAATGAGCTTCCCATCCTCGGTGCGCTTGCCGGGCCCCACGGCAATGACTTTGCCTTGCTGGGGTTTCTCTTTTGCCGTGTCCGGAAGAATAATTCCTCCGGCGCTCTGTTCCTCAGATTCCACCCTCTCTACCAGGATGCGGTCATGTAGAGGACGAAACTTCATCTTCTTACCTCCTGACGTACGTGGTGACAGTGTGCTCAGACAGTTACTAGCACTCTGTATAAGTGAGTGCCAACAGCCACCTATCTTGTCAACCCCCCTCAAAATAATTTTTTTTGTTTTCTCGGTTTTTTTCCGGTTATGCTCTCTCATAAACCTCAACAATCGGAACAGGAAAGAATCATGGAGCGCATCGTCACCTGTCCCCACTGCGGACGGCCCGTGACCCTTTATCGCAATCCCAAGCCCACCGCTGACATCATCATACGCATCAACCACGGCATCGTCCTGATCAACCGGAAGAATCCCCCGTACGGGTGGGCATTACCGGGGGGTTTTATCGATTACGATGAGAGCGCGGAAGACGCGGCCGTCAGGGAGGCCAGAGAAGAGACTTCGCTGGAAATAACGGACCTGAAGCAGTTTCATGTTTATTCCGCCCCGGGTAGAGACCCGCGGCACCATACGATTACCGTGGTCTTTACCGCCCGAGGGCTCGGGGCGCCCCGAGCCGCAGACGACGCGGCGGAACTCCGCGTTTTCTCTGAGGATACCCTTCCCTCCCCCATGGCATTTGACCACGCGGAAATCCTTGCCGACTATTTCGCGTCTCTCAAGGCGACCGGCGCTCGATGATCCGCCGCGCGGGCCCCCGGCGATGGGTCGGTGTTTCAGATTTTCCTTGCAAGGCATCTCGGCGCCCTGACTTGCAACTCCTCGGTAGAGACGCTATCCTTTGCAATAATTGCTTCTGAGCGAAGGCCTCCAATGATAGGGATATCCAAATTGTACTGCGGAGCAATTGAGGCATCTGATCCCTTGCGATACGGTCGAAGATCGAAGGATCTGCCTTCTCATCTGCTCCAGTTCTCACAGGATAAGAAGCCGGTAGTTGTTTGGAATGTGACGCGGCGTTGCAACCTCAAGTGCGTCCACTGTTATTCCCAATCGGAAGACCTTGACTACCAGGGCGAACTCTCGACCGACGAAGGCAAGGCGCTCATCGATGACCTGGCTCAGTTCGGTTCGCCGGTAATCCTCTTTTCAGGCGGTGAACCGCTTATCAGGCCGGACATCCTTGAGCTGATCGAGTATGCGGTGGAGAAGGGCTTGCGAGCGGTCGTCTCCACAAACGGGACCTTGATCTCAAGGCCGCTCGCAGAGAACCTCCACGAGATCGGGTTGTCGTACGTGGGCATCAGTCTCGACGGCCTGGAATCGGTTCATGACGCATTCCGGGGTGTTCGCGGAACCTTCGAGCGGGTGTTGCGGTCCATCAAGCGCTGCCAGGACGTGGGTCTGAAAGTGGGCCTCCGCTTCACGGTAAACAAGCGCAATTATCAGGATATCCCCGGTGTTTTTGACCTTGTGGAAGAGCGAAAAATACCCAGGATCTGCTTTTATCACCTGGTGTACTCAGGTCGGGGCGCCGACCTGGTGAGCGAGGATCTCTCCCATGAGCAGACACGTGAGGTCGTGGATCTGATCATGGATCGCACGAAACGGCTCCATGACAACGGTCTGCCTGTTGAGGTCCTCACGGTGGATAACCACGCGGACGGCCCTTACTTATACCTTAGACTGCGGCGGGAAGATCCGCCTCGAGCTGAGGCTGTCCTGGAGCTGCTCCAAATGAATGAAGGAAACAACTCGGGCAGGGGCATCGGTTGTGTCTCGTGGGACGGCTCGGTCCATGCGGACCAATTCTGGCGTCATCTCAGCTTCGGCAACGTGCGAGAACGTCCTTTCAGCCGGGTATGGACGGACCCGTCCGATCGCTTCCTGATGATGCTTAAGGAGAAAAAGAATCATGTGAAGGGTCGCTGCGCTCAATGCCGATGGCTGGACATATGCGCGGGCAACTTCAGAGTACGCGCTGAGGCGGTGCATGACGACGTGTGGGCGCCGGACCCCGCCTGCTATCTAACAGACGAAGAGATCGGCCTGTAGAATCGGTTGCAAGACCTAAGAGAGACTTGAAGAGTTGCCGGAGGGGTCCTAGGCATCTGCAAGCGCTTCCAGGCGCCGGAGCACCTACCGATCATGTTGTATGGGGGTCACGTCAAGAAGCTTGCTCACCTGGAGATGCTCCAGGAGATGGGTTTCGATTTCGGTGAAGTGGTCTTTCGGAAGACGGAGGACCTGCTCTTGTGGAGCCAGTCGGGCGTAAAGAACCGCTTCGGCCCCGGGTTCTTCCTCTTGGGGCACGGCCCCTTTGAAGGCCCGCCAAACGACGTCCCCCACCTGTGCCAGACCTACCTTCCCTCTCTGAAGCAGTCCGTGGATGTGGCTCACGAGATGGAGCTGAGCCTCCTCACAGTACACCTTTGGATGGACAGCCGCTTCGTCAAACCGGAGGTAAGAGCTGAGAAGATCGTTGCCCTGCGCGAACTCACCGCTTACGCTCATGAGCGAGGTATCCAGGTGGCGCTGGAGAACCTTTCGGAATCAGCCGAAGATCTCGCCGCGGTCCTCGATCAGATTCCGGACCTGGTTCTCACCCTCGACATTGGTCACGCGCAATTGCTCACAAAGACCAATCGATCGTTCGAGATTATCGACCGGCTTAGAGCGTGGATACGACACGTGCACGTTCACGACAATCATGGAGGCAATAGCGCAAAAGACGATATCCACTTGCCCATAGGCGAAGGCGTGATCGACTTCCCACCCATCCTGGCTGCGCTGGTTCGCGCGGAATTCGACGGAACCATTACCCTTGAGCTTGAACCGGAGGTGTTGGTGGAATCGAGGGCAAGAGTCCGATCAATTGTCGAGACCGTATCGGCCGCGGCTGAGGCGTAACTCCCTCATCGTCCTCGGCGAAACAAAGCTCGATCACTTGCGCCTCATACCTGCCGCGTCCTCCTTTCCCCACTACGTCGGCTGTGCTAGATTCCCCGGCATGGCTGCCACTGATGAATCCTTGACGCTCCGGGGCCGAATAACCCGGGTCGCTGCCCAACCCCAGAAAGCCAAAAGGGGCGCCTATCTCTTTCGTGGGATCGAGCTTTCGTCTGCGACTGAGAACGGTCGAAGTTTCCTCATCATTCCCGAGACCATGTGTGAGTTCAACCGGGAGGATCTGTGTGAATTTCCCCAGCTCTGCTGGGAAAGAGCGGAACTCGCCGCATACGGACTTCAACTGAACAACAGGTTGGAAGATGGCGCAGCCATCTATACGGTCACTCCGGATTCCGAGCTTATCCTGGAGCCTTATCGGCTGGTGAGCGTTACCGAGGCGGTGGAAGCCGCGGCGTGTATTCGATTGGTAGACGTGCGATACCGCGCCGCGCCTGAGGAGTTTCTCCATATGGCCAAAGGAACCCTGATCCACAGCCTTTTCAGCCATGCCATTTCCTGCGCTGTCGCTGGGATTGAGCCGAACTTCCCGGAGACCTACTCGAAGGCCCGGCCTGCTCTCTTGGAGTATCTCGCGGGTTCCGGCGTTCAGGTTCGAGATGGAGAACTCAAGAAAGAAGCTCGGCAACATTTCGACAATCTGTTCACTTGGCTCCGCGGCGCCCGGCATCTCCTGGATCGGGTGAGCGTGGAAGCAGATAGTATCTCCACCCGACTGGGGATGAAAGGCCGGGTTGACGCGTTGATCGAGGCCCCGGGCAAACGGACGATCCTGGAGCTGAAAACAGGTCGCGTCCCTGCAGAAGACCACAAGGTTCAACTCTTTGCCTACCAGATGCTCTTTGAGGACCTGGATGGGCGCCTCCCATTAGATGGATACCTGCTGTACTCCTCGACGGGTTCGTCGGTCAGGGTGAACTCCGGAAATCGCCACAGGATTATCAACGGCCGCAATCGCGTAATCTGGCTCAGACACGCTCATGCGGAAAATGGAGCCATCGGCGCGGATCCGACGATCCGCGACTCATGCTCGCGAAGAGGCCGGTGCTTTTCGCGCGGATCGTGCGCTCGTCTCTTCGGCAATGACGCGGTGAAAGCGCCACCTGCTCTGGATGAGCATGAGCAGTCTTACTACGACCGTTGGTTTCGGCTCCTATCGTTGGAAGCCCGGCATGTGGAAACGCAGTTCGCTCGAATTCTCGATCCCGGAACCCTCGCGGAGCGGCTTGCGGCCGGCGACACCCTCAGCGTGAGGATGATCGATCCCATCGCCGGCCGGGATTCCCGATTGGATATTCCAAGCCCGGAGACCGACGCCGACCGGCTCGATTACATTGAGAAAGCATCAACCGGCGACGACGCGGACTCTATTGGCAGCCGGCGCGTTTTCATAGAGTTGACCACGGAGGGAGCAGACGTTGATCTCAGCTCCGGAGAAAACGTGATCCTCCATATGGGTGACGCTGCCGGCGCTCATGCGATGAGGTGCGCGGCGCACAGTTCGACAGCGGACCGAGTAACCCTTCGGACGCGGGCTCCGATGCGCATCAACGGCTCGTCGCATTTCGAGGAGCGGTTCTCAGGGACAAAAGCTGCGGAGGCCCAATGGTTCCTGGATCGCATCCCGTTCGCCAGAGGAGTGGACGCGGCCCGGCAGGCGCTCTGGACCTTTCTTACGAAAGCGGACCGACCTGTGGCGCAAGTGGTCACAGGAGGGCCCGCTTCTTCGATCGAGGCAGTTCAGGATGAGAATGAGCCTCATGCGACCGTGCGAACTGAATCGCGCTCAGAGCCCGACCCGGATGACGATCTCAGGTTGGGAGGGCTTTGTTACGCGGAAGGTCTGGCCGGCGAGCTGAACCAAGAACAGGAACAGGCTGTGAAAGCCGCGCTGGAGAGCGACACCTTTCATTTGATTCACGGGCCTCCCGGAACAGGCAAGACTAGAACATTGGCTCGGCTTGCGCAGGTCTGCCTTGACCGTGGAGAACGGGTGCTGGTGGTCTGCCCTACAAATGTCGCGCTTGATCGGTTGCTCATCTACCTGATGAAGCTGGGAGTGAGCGACTTGCTTCGAATCGGGAGCATCCAGTCGATTTCAGAGGAGTTCTCGAGCGCAGTTGAGAGACTGAGCAAACCTCATACGCTGCTGAGAAACCTCGCTTCCTCCGGGATGGGGACCAACGCGTTCCGCAAGCGCGTGAACCGGTCGCCTCTCGTGGGCGCCACCGCGTACCAATGCTCGGCGCATCCTCTCTTCTCTTCGCAACGTTTTGACCGCGTAATCGTCGATGAGGCCGGCCAACTTGACGAGCCTTCCACTCTGGGTCCTCTGGCTTTGGCCGGTCGATTTGCGCTGGGAGGGGATCATCTTCAATTGCCGCCCATAGTCCTTTCTAGGGCGGATACAGCGGATCAAGCCACCGGGCTGGAACAATCGCTCTTCGAACGGCTCTTTCGTTCGTGTCCAACAGCCAGGGTTTCGCGACTTCGAACTCAATATCGAATGAACACGGAAATCCAGGAGATACCTTCCCGCGTTTTCTATGAAGGCGCGCTTGTTGCTTCACCTGACGCGGCCACTCGTCGATTGAACATCGATTCCCGCCTCTCTGACGATCCTGAAATCGGCCGGATCATTGACCCCGATCAACCTGTGGTCTTTGTCGACATACCCGGACGGGACAGTGCGAAGGCAAGGCCCGAAGAAGCCCTCATCGCGTGCAAGATCGTGGAACGTCTTGTGAGACTGGGTGTGCCCGCGTCAGAGATCGGCGTTATCACACCGTATCGGGCTCAACAGGCAATGATCCGCTCGGGATTGAATCATGGCCGGCCGGGCGATTCGACTTCCGTGGACACGGTAGATCGTTTTCAAGGCGGCGAGAAAGAAGTCATAATTCTGTCACTGGCCCGCTCGGACGGAGTGACGTCCTTCCTGGCGGACCGCAAGCGGTTGAATGTATCCCTGAGCAGGGCCCGGTCCAAGCTGATCCTTCTGGGTAACGCCGCGACGCTCGAAGAACACCCGCTCTTCGCTTCGCTTCTGGAAGGTTTGGAACGAGTCCGCATTGAGCCGAATTCCTGAAATCGAGCCCCGGCCGCAAGAGGAACTCATGGCAAAGAAGAAGGAAACACTCTACCTCATTGACGGTAGTTCATACAT
>VGSG01000116.1 GCA_016875095.1 Deltaproteobacteria bacterium | reverse complement strand
GTCACCCTCCCCCTTCCCCCTCCCATCAAGGGAGGGGTCATAAAACCCTCTCCCCTGGCGGGAGAGGGAAGGGAGAGGGGGATTCTAGCCTTAGCCAAAGGCGCAGATCTCAACGCAGCCTTCTATATCTCCTCTTCATCATCGCTCCCCTGTTCATTGATCGAAAGCCAAGAGCCCATGTCCTCTTCGCCGTATATGCGGCAGCGTTTACGCTTGTGCTCATATCGATTTTTTTTCGCGGGTGTTTTCACTGCGTGCTATGTGGAAGGTGTTTGAAGATGCATTATTAATCGTGAGGGCACGACGTTCAGGCACATCACCCAGGGTTTCCGGTCGGGTTACAATGGATTAGGGGCGATAAAGGCAACGCGATTTCTCGCCTCGGAAATCTCTTGGAAAACCCAAAGCCGTAACGGAAATCCTCGGCGCGCGCATACCAACGGAATAGTGGTTCACCGGACTCGCTCATCCATCACTACACGTGCGTCCAGGTGAATCTTTACCCTTTGACTTCGCGCGGGCAAGCAATTGCTTCCATCGGGTAGAAAGGCGCCGGAGGGCCGCCTCATTTGCTGCGCCGAAATGAACTCTTGCAAGGATCTGGGACGCCGGCTTTCCCGCATTTCTTGTTTCCCGGATGACGGGCGCCGCCGATCTTTCCTTCTACAGACCTGCGTTTGTGTCATTGAGGCGCCGCATCCTACCCGAGCTTAAGGATGCCCCTGAAGATCCGGTCGAAATCTTCGGCGGTGGATTCCCACGTGACGCCGGAGTCGACAATCAATTGTCGCGCCGCAGCGCCCATACTTCTTCGCAATTCGTCGTTATTGACCAGTTCTGACACGCATTTCCGGAGGTCTTCCACATTGCCGGGCTCGTAGAGCAGCGCGGTTGAGCGTTCCTTGACCATCTCAGGGATCCCGCCGACGCGACTAGCGACGACTGGCAAACCCGAAGCCATAGCTTCACGCACGACGTTGGGCTTTCCCTCGGTGTAGCTTGGCAAGCAGAGGATGTCCGCTTGACGCATGAGCGCGGCCACTTCATCCGGTGGCCGCATTCCGAGCCATTGAACACGATTCACAAGCCCGAGCCGTTTGGAAATGGATTCCAGCTCGGACCTGTGGAAACCGTCTCCCACCACATCGAGCGATACCTGACTCAAAGAAGAATGCGCAAGCGCTGCCAGCAGATCCTGGACACCCTTCTTGGGGATGAGACTCCCCACAAAGAGCAATCGTGAACAGGTTCTTTGGCCATTGTGGTCCGCGGGATGGAACATCTCCGTATCTACACCGAAGCGAGGCAGATAGACCTTATCGGGCGGGATTCCCAGATCCACGAGTATGGCTCCGATTTCTTCACTGACCGGAGCTATTGCCGATGCTCGCGCGGAAACCGATCTGGTGAGGACTCGCCAGAGCCTCCTATCCCGCGCGAGGTACCCGTCATCGCCACGAAAGCTGACCACGAGCGGCTTTCCGGTAATTAGGCTTACAAGAGCGCCGATCAACCCGGCGCCGAGCCAGTTGGCATAGATGACGTCACACCCCCCAGCGTATCGTAAAGAAACCAGCAGGAAGACCGCCATCATGGGCACAAGCTGAAGCCTTGCCAGCCGGCTCTGGTTCAGAGTTTCCGGGATGCCTCCTGCGCCGCGGGTGAGGCGGAGCAAAGACCTCGGCCAGAAGTACCCGAAGCGTATTGTATCGATGCCGAAGATCGCGCGCCTTCCGAAGAACGTTCCGTCAGAGGGCGCGACTACCGTTGCCTGGTAGCCTTTCTTCCCTAGAGCAACGAGTAGCCTGGCGATGAATGCGCTGAGCGGGTCGGCTTCGTTGGACGGGTATGAAGTGGTGAGGACGACGAGCTTTGGCATGGTTCCCTGGATCATTGGTCTCCTGCAACTAGGCTCGTAGAGACAAGACTCAACGCCACTACTAGCGCTAAGCGCTCCATCGGAGCCGAACCTTGTCTCCTCGGCCGATCCCCAGAACCTCCGATGCGTTGCGACGGTTCACGGAAATCTCCAGGTAGCCGAAACTGTTGATCAGCGCCAGGGGCCGTCCTTCATCCACTTCGCCGAAATATCTGCTGAGCCTTCGGATGTACACGGTCCCCGCGCGAAGATGAGCGAAAGGCTTGTCCAGCATCGACGCGTCTATGTTGGTGGCAAGATTGCCAAAGCGATCCACGTGGACGATTTCGCCATTGACACCCCGATCGGTCCGGATCGGTTCCGGGAAGTGAAGCAACACCGGATCGGCGACCTCAGGCCCAAGGACTTCAAAGGGAGCGCCTGCTGATAGATGCGCTGCAACCGGCGCGAACACGTCTCTACCGTGAAACGTGGGATGAGGATCCGGACGCATGTAGTCCCGGTTGCGGATCTCGCGGGCATGCCATAATCCGGCTGCTCGCAAAACAAGTGAAAACAGCCCGTTGTCCGGGCCCAGGTATATCCGTTCGCCGCATCTGAGCGCCAGGCCCCTGCGCGTGCCGCCAACCCCCGGATCGACCACCGCGACGTGTATGGTCCCTTCAGGATAGTACCGAGCGAGGCCTTTGAGGACCAGAGCGCCCTCCACTATGTCGAACGGCTGGATATCATGGGTCACGTCAATCACTGTGACCCCTGGGTTGATCGTGTAGATCACTCCTTTCATCTGGGCCACATAGCCGTCTCTGGCGCCGAAATCCGTGGTGAGAGTTATCATCGAAGTCAATTGGTGTTGAACCTCCTGGACAGGAGTTATATGCTACGTATTCTCGTTTGGGAATACTTCTGTTGACAACCATTTATCGCCGGCACGGCCAGCGGCCCGGCCAGGCCGGTTCACGCATCGTTGTTGAAGCGATGTTCGTCCACCGGGACGAGACAGGCCTACGATGGACCCAGAGAGCGCGCCATGTTCCAGGGAGATTTATCAGCCCTGAAGGACGCATTCTGCGACCTCTTTTTTCCTCCCTCGTGCGCTTTCTGCGGCCGAGCCACGATGGATGGAACTTTCCTCCGAGGAATCTGCGAGACATGCTCGGAATCAATCCTGCCGATTGAGCCGCCCATATGTCAGCGGTGCGGCCTTTCTTTCCCCGGGCTGAATGACCGAGCCGCCGAAATATGCGGACACTGCCTGGCCGACCCGCCTCCGTACGAAAGAGCCCGCTTCGGCGTGAGGTACGATGGAGAATTGCGCAGGGCTTTGGTAAGATTCAAGTATTATCGAATGCTTTCATTATCCGGAGTCCTGGGCGGGATTCTCATCGAGGCATTCCACCGCCACTTCACACCGGGTCAATTCGACCTGATTATTCCGATTCCGATCTCCAAACGGCGCCTGTTGATCCGAGGCTTCAACCAATCGGCGATACTGGCCCGATTGCTTTCAGCCCATACAGGCATATCCGCGGACTTGACTCGCCTGCGCAAAGTGAAGGAAACTCTCCCACAAGTGGGCCTCCCCAGATCCGAAAGGGTCGCGAATATACGGAATTCTTTTGGCGTGTCGAGACCGCGGCGGATCCAGGGCCGGCGAGTGTTACTGGTTGACGACGTGGCAACAACCGGCGCGACCATTGCGGAAGCGGCCCGAACGCTTCAGCGAGCCAAAGCCGCCTCCGTAGACGCCCTGGTCCTTGCTTTCAGGGTCACGTCATCCGCTCAATCGCTCGCGAACAGCGCGGACGAAGCGACAGCCGACGACGCCCCCGATACTCGCTTCGCGAGACAACCGTAGCTCCGAATCTACCCAACCACAGGAGAGGAATCATGGCTCTAATGACGCCCGAAGAATTCGAAGTCAGCTTGAAAAGGGTGAAACCCAGGGTGTTCATGAACGGCAAGAAGGTCGAAAGCGTGCTCGATAACAGGAACACGCGGACCGTGGTCGAGTCGAACAAGGCCAGCTACGCCTGGGCGATGGATCCTCGTTATGAGCGGATAATGACCTGCCATTCACCCCTCATCGATGAGAGGGTCAATCGCTACACGCACGTGAGCCGGAGCATCGAAGATCTGGTAGCCAAGGCCCAGGCAGGGACTTTTACGGCGGAACATCTCGGGACCTGCATCTACCGCTGTGTTGGATATGATGCGTTTCATTCCCTCGCGGGAACCACATGGCAAATGGATCAAGAGCTTGGCACGGAATACCACGCCCGATTCAACGAATACCTCAAGATGGTGCAGCGCAAAGACCTCTCGGTTGCGGGCGCGCTTACCGAGCCCCGTGGCAGCAGGCAAAAAAAGGCCCTAGATTGGCCGGACCCTTACCTCTCCCTTAAGATTGTGGATCGCTCCAAGGACGGGATTGTGGTGCGGGGCGCAAAGATCAACATTAGCGGCGCGTTTGCAAGCCACGAGTTGGTGGTACTACCCCAGTCCTCGCACTCCCAGGAAGAATCCGATTACTCGGTGGCCTTTGCTGTTCCTTCCGATACGGAAGGCATCACGTACATATGTCAGTATTCACCTTACTCTGCCGAGCGGGACCAGGCGGAGAACATCTACGAGCTTGGCAACCCTCTCTTCGGGCAGAGAGAGACCTCTATGGTCGTGTTCGACAATGTGTTCGTGCCTTGGGAACGCGTGTTCCACTGCGGCGAACACAAGTATTCGGGCTTACTGGTGACCCGTTTTGCCAGAACTCACCGGATGACGTGCGGCGGGACCTGTAAGGTCGGCTTCATGAATCAGATTGTCGGCGCATGCAAGCTCGTGCAGGAATACAAGGGGCTCCAGAAAGTCCAGCATATCAATGAACAGCTCACTGAGATGGTGGTGCTGCGTGAAACGGGTCGGGCATGTGGTTTGGCCGCGGCGCAGATGGGCAAAGAAGAGCCACCCGGAAGCGGAGTGTTCCTGCCGGATGAACTCATGGGCAACGTAGCCAAGCTCAACATCTGCAACGCCTTTTGGCGCACTATGGCCCTCGCGGGTGATATCGGCGGCGGACTCGTAGTAACCATGCCGTCGCTCAAGGAACTCAAGAACCCTGAAACACGCGCATACGTCGAAGAGTTCTACAGTTTCGGGTCTGACGAACCGACCGAAAACATCCTCAAGGTCCACAAATTGCTGCAGAACTGGACTGCCGGCCAACACGGAGTCGGAACCTGGCACGGCGCAGGTCCTGTGATGGCTCAGAAGATCATGATCCAACGGGTCTGCGATTTTGCGTACGAAAAGGAGCTGGTGAAAGAGACCCTGAACCTTAGAGACAAGCAGGCATGTGAATCAGAGAAGGACGACGAGAAATCCAAAGCGAAGAAGATCCCCGTCACATAACGGTCATGGCTTTGCCTTCGAGCCTGATTCAGAAAACCCGTACACCGCGGCCAGAGCCTTGAACGGGCTCACCTGAGCCCCATATTGCGAGATGGGGTATCGGATTCCACGTTTGTAGAGCGTCTCCAGATTCTTGAGAATCCGCGCGCAATCCTCCGAAGGTAGTCCCATCGCCAGCTCGTCATCCTGCGCATGGCCGAATCGGCGCTCGCCGTAACACGGGATGGAGAGAGCCGGAACCCGATCCACAAAGCAGCGACCGATTACATCCGAGCAGGAGCTTTCGCCTACGGAATAGAAGACCGTGCGCTCCCATTGGTCGAACTGGATGGCATTGACGAGCACGGACATCTGCGCGGGATTTCCATAGAGCATCACAATGTCCGGGATGAAAGGATCGTACGCTGTGGGGGCCAGGAGGAACGCTCTGTATTTTCCATAAGGAATGCGTTGTATTCCCGCTTCGCATGAGGCTGCGTCTTGCTTCTTTTCGAGCCAAACAACATTCCGCATGGTTCCGTCGGCTACCCACTCGGGAACCTCTGCCAGCCCCAGCATGGTTGCACAAATCGGCGGCACCAGGTCATCAGAAGTCCCTCCCAAGGTCCAGTCGAAAGTGCGCACAATGGTGATCATCTGACAGAAGGTAAGTTTCTCCGGTGTTCTCCGCACCCACGGGTTGTGTTCAAGCTCCGCGGGATCTTCAAGCATCTTCAATCCTACCGGGAAGGACCTGAGTCTTAAGTAGTGCTCCATTTGACGGGTCCATTGGGACCATTTCACGTCTTCAGGTTTCATGCCTTCTCCTTCAGTAGCGGTCTGATCGTCGCGGGGGCCTAGCGGTATCCTTTACTTCATCCTCCGAGTGGTGTGTCGGCCGCTGAGAATCGCTCCGATCAGGTCCTTCTCATCGCTGATCACGTCTTGGAATTCGGTGATGCACGTACCGACCGCTCTTATATTGTGGGCGTCGCTTCCTCCGACTTTGAGAAGACCCATCTCGTCGGCCACGCGGCGGGCCATTTCATTTTCCTCGTCGGTCACCAATGAATTGCAGACTTCCAAACCGTGCACTTGGCTGAATGTGGGGTTCCCGACGGCCTGAGTCAGGTCCATTTGCAGCGCGCCGAATCCAAAGAGCAAAAACCCGCGGAAAGGGTGGGCTGCAACGGCCACTCCCCCTACCCTATCGACCTTCTCTTTCAATTGCGCAGGAGTCCAGATTTCGTGAGGCTCCTCTTCAAGGCCGAAAACAAGAATGTCCCCGCCGCTGGTGGTTACTTCCATGCCGCTAAAGACCTGAAGGCCGTGCTTTTCCCACAAGGCGCGGGCGTCTTCCTTATTCCAGAGTCGATTGTGTTCCGTAATGCAGATACCGTCCAAGCCGGCTTGAATGGCCGCTCTTGCCGCGTCATCAGGGGACATGACACTACAAGGCGAAAAAGCGGTGGTGTGCACGTGGAGGTCGATCTTCATCACCAAGCCGCCCCTGTCCTATACAAGTTGCAGGTAATCCTTGAGTTCGGGATACCGGCGAAAGAAGTCTTGGACGAACTCCTTCTTGTCCAGACCGGGATCGACTTCCAGCGCGGCGGCCAGTTCCCGAGTCAGCTCGGCCCGGGCCACCGCCCGACAACAGTCCACCATGAGAATAGCCATGTGGCGGCATCCCATGCGGCCTAGTTCCTTCTTGATTTTCCCATCCAGTTCCGAGTCAAGTCTCCAACCTTCCGCGCGCGTGAACACCTCGGACGCCAACGGGCACCGTTCAGTCGTGAAGCGCTTCATACGGGTCTGCACCGATTCAATGGTGAGCGTGGGCCAGTCTACGGCAATTTCGCACTGCATCGCGTAAAGCTCGTCCTCCAGGACTCCGCTGACCACCCTACGGTTCTCCCCCTGTTTCTGCGCTCCAACCGACTTGATTCTCGAATAGATAAGCATCTATCAGCAATCCTCTTTTCTAGTTCAGGCGCGCCGGTTGGGCGCGTCTTGTGTCGAAGGCCGAGTCCTCACGTAGGGTCACGAAAGACCACGCAGCTATCCTTGAGTCGAGGATTGGACGCCATCATCGCGGCTTGTTCCGCTCCGATCACTCGATCATTGAGGAACACCTTTGGGCCGTCGTGCGGAAATACCACGTCCTTTCCCATGGACTGCGTTACCTTTCTTAGCTCGGGAACGGTGAGCGCGTTGACAAGCATCTCCATCGCTTCCAGCATCAGTTCAGCTATTCGAGCGGATCCTGTTTCGCCGACGATCAGGCCGCGAACGATCTTGGTCATTCCAGGTCCCACGCGGACACCGATAAGCTTGTCGGAAACCCCGGACAAATCCGGCGTGAGACCCAGCGCATCCCGCTTCACTTCGATCCTTGCGTTCCGGATATCAAGGGCAGGCGCCATGATGTCCAGGATCACTTCCGCAGAAAAGAGCGTGTCCTCGGTTCGTGCGGTGACACGCCAGAGGCCCTGTGCGAGGGGCTGGACCGTCGCAAGGCTGTTCGTCTGATATTCAAGGATCACTTTGACCTCTCCATCAAGGCTTGGAATTTGCTAAGAGGCTTGGGAAAACCTGGCAGGACAAGCGCGAACGCGAAGGGAATTGTCGAACAATTCGTGGAGAAAGTCAATTGCCGCTTGGCATTTTCGCGTTCAAGCGTCATCTTTGTAAGATTTGAAGCGGACCCTTATCGCATCCGCGGCGCGATGATCCAGAGAGAACTCGGCGCCGTCGCTCCTGGTCACGTTCCAGCCGGTATCATCATCGGAGGCAGGTCCGATCGTAATCTCGTCGCCGACGGCAAGACCGACGGACGTCGCTTGAGGATCCATCGACTCAATTACCGCACGGGCTCCCTTTCTCAACATACTGATACTGCGCACGCTGTCCGGCGCGAACGCTGCGTAGTCATCGGGTATGAGCGCGTCGTGGGGGTCGAGCCTCGGGCGCCCCAGAAGATCGTCCAGGTACTCCACCGATTCCTCATCGTGAACGTGCTCTAATGCGTGGGCCTTCTTGTGCAGCTCATTCGGAGGCATCCCCACGTGTTGGAGGTATGTCTCCCAGAGCCGGTGCGCTCGAAGCACGCGGCCGGCCTCTCGAACACCTGCGGGCGTGAGGGTCAAGCCTTCGGGTGTGCTGTGGAGCAGGCCGTCTCTCTCCATCGCTCCGACGACGCGTCCGAGCCCGCGCGCTTCGCCTTGGACAAAAGCAGCCACCTTATCCAAGGGCAACGGCGCCCCTTCCCCGCGAACCACTGCTCCCAGAATGTCTTCTATTAGTTGTTGAGGGACCATGCGGCGCAATCGCAACCATCTCGCCAAGAGACCGTACCTTGGAGCTATCACCAGAACCACGAGAAACTGAAACGTGCAAAAGAGCATAATGGCCCCGCCGCCTGACGAGTCGAGCCACATGCAGAGATAAAGCCCTCCCACCACACTGGAAACCCCAAAAACCGCCGAGAGCGCCATCATGCGGTCGAGTCGATCGCTCAACAGATAGGCAGTGGCGGCCGGAGTGATCAGCAGCCCTACGACCAGGATCACTCCTACCATGCTCACCGCGCTCACCACTACCAGCGAAACACAGGTTGTGAGCGCGTATTCGATAGCAACCACGGGCATCCCGATTGCCGCGGCCATGACCGGATCGAAACTGGTCAACTGGAACTGCCTGAAAAAGAGGATGATTGTGGAAAGCACGACAGATGCGGCCAACCCCGCGGCCCATAGATCGTGATCCGCAACACCGAGGACGTCCCCCATGATGAAGTGCATCAGATCGATGTGAATATAATTACGAAAAATGGAAACCAAGACCACACCCGCGGCGAACACTCCCGTGTACATGATACCGATGGCAGTGTCGTCCTTCAGACGCGAAACCCTGCTCACAAACCCGATTGATGTAACCGTGATCACGGTCGCGATAAGGGAGCCCACAAGCATGGCAGGCGCATGGGCTTCGATGTCGAATAGGACCTTCATAAAAAGGTATCCGCCCGCCACTCCCGCAATCATGGCATGGGACAACGCATCCCCCAGAAAAGCCATGCGCCGGAGGATCACCAGACAACCCACCACGCTGCACACCACCGCGGCAATCGAACCGCCGATGAGGGCTTTCTGAAAGAAAGTCTGCCGAAGTGGCTCTATGAAAGCATTGGCCACGAGTTCGATCATCTGCTCGCCCTTGCGCCCGAAAGATCGGCAAAAACTCGGAGCCTCCCCTCGTAAACCTCGCTGAGGAGCTCAGGATTGAGCACGAGTTCCGGTCGACCGTACGCAAAGAGGCGCTGTTTGATCAGGATCAGGAAATCGAAGTACTCCGCGGCGGTAGCCAGATCGTGGTGCACCACCACGAGAGTGCGGCCAGCGCGCTTTGCGCGGTCGAGCACGTCGAGTATCGCTCTCTCCGTGGCCGCGTCCACACCGGCAAAGGGTTCGTCCAGGAGCAGCACGTCAGCTCCCTGCGCAAGGGCCCGCGCCATGAAGACCCGCTGCTGTTGTCCGCCGGAGAGTCGCCCGATCTGACGATGACGGAACTCGGACATCCGGACCATCTTCAGCGCGTTCTGAACTTGTTCCTTGTCCTCAAGGCCCGGATCTTTCCACCAGGGTATGTGGCCGTACCGACCCATCATGGCCACTTCTTCGACGGTAATCGGGTAGTCCCAATCCACGGCGCCTCGCTGAGGAACGTATGCAACCAGGCCTCTCGCTTGATCCGCGGGAATTCCCAGGATGCGCACCTTTCCGAAATCCGGCTTTACAAAACCCAGGATCGCCTTAATCAGAGTCGATTTGCCCGCGCCGTTGGGGCCGATGACACCAACCGCAAGACCTGCCTCTATCGTTATCGAGACATCGAGCAGCGCCGGCTTGGATCCAAAGCTGACGGTCAGATTTTCCACGTCTATGGCCGGGTGATTGACGCGTTCAGCGGCCATGCCGATCCTTCCTCTTCTCTTCCTGCGGTCGCACCTGTATGCGGAACGTGGCCGCGAGCTTCACTCCCGGTTCGGACCAGAGGGTCCGGTCAGCGATCTGCTCCCCGTCCCGCACAACTTTCGCTCTGATGGCGTGAGCATTATTGGCCTGATCCAGGGGCGGGTTAGCTTCCACGTAAAGTTCGTTCTCCCCTTCGATCATCTCGGTGATGTTCTGGGCTACGAGAGGCGCCCCTCCTTCGACCCTGTCTTCGCGGCGCAAGACCTCTCGTCCGTTTACTTTCACAATGAGCGCGGCAGGCTGTTCTCCGGAACTTGTCCGCAGCGCGAAGGGGTCGGGTTCCACAGTGAAGCTCGGGGTGATTTCAAGAGAGAAGCCCCCGACCGCGGGCTTGCTTTCAACTGTCCGGAATCCCGAACCTTCGTGCTTGGAGCTCATGAACAACGCCAAGCCTCCCAACAGGACGAAACACACGCATACGGCAAGGACAGGTCGCATCGCCTGATACCGCTTCGCTTTCAGAGAGGTAAGAATCAGGGAGGACCTTCTTGTAAGAAGGTCCTCCCCGACCCCCTCTCCAAGAACTTCCACCACTTTTCGGAATGCTCATTTCTCCTGCAGGGAAATGAGCATTCCGAACACCGTGGAAATTCCTTGGCTGAGACGTGGAGGACCCTCTCTCACAAAGAAGATTTCCCCGATCTTGCCTCTCTGAATGCGCATCAGTGTGACACCACTCCTCGGAGAACTCTACCTCAGCGCTCCTATGATTGTGAGCACGTTTTCCCGCATCATTCCAATGTAGGTCTCGCCCGCGGATCCCGATTCTCCCATCGAATCGGAATAGAGCTTGCCACCAACCTTGACTCCCGCATCGGTCGCGATCTCGCGCACGAGCTTGGGATTCACGCTCGTCTCCACAAAGACGGCTTTCACTCCGAATTCCCGTATTGAGTCGATTACTTGTATGCGCCTTTCAGGGGTCATGCCCGCCCCGATTTCCACTCCTGTGGACCATCCGACAGGCGCCCGGTTCTTGAACCCATACTCTTCAGCAAAGTAATTGAACGCGTCGTGACTCGTTACCAGAATACGCTTGTGAGGTGGAATCACGTTGAATTGCTCTCGAATCCACGAGTCCAGCGCTCGAAGCTGCTGTAAATAGAGCCGGGCCCGAGCTTCATATTCCCATTTGCCCGCAGGGTCCAGCTCCGAGACTGCTCGTACGATGTTATTGACGTACACAGCCGCATTACGCGGAGTGAACCAGCTATGGGGGTCGTTGACCTTCTCGCCCCCCTGTTCCAGCGTGATCGGCTTGATTCCGTCTGTGCAGGTGACGAGCGGCTTGCCTGCGTCACGAGCGAGAGCGGCCATCCAGTTCTTGCCTTCCAGATGGAGGCCGTTCTGAAGGCACAAATCGGCCTTGAGAGTGAGTTGCGCATCTCCCGGGGTAGGCATGTAGGTGTGTGGGTCGGCTCCAGGGGCAAGAATGCATCGGACATCACACCGATCTCCGACGATCTGTCGAGTGAAATCCGCTATTTGCGTCGTGGAACAAACGAGCAGCGGCTTACGAGCCATGAAATCAGTCCGCGGGGATTCCTGGGCGTGCGAGGCGCCCGGCGCCATGAGCGCAAGACAAGCTGCTATCACAAGAAGTTTTGCCATCGGAACGCCTCTTATCTTCCCGAAAATGCGCGTCCAGCCGCCAATCAATGGCTCTTGTCTCTCAGCCCCAAACCCGGGTTCGGGTTCGCCGCGGTTTTCCGCATACGACCTATCTTCCCAGATGCTCAACGAGAATTCGCACGCCGATGAGCACGAGTATTATGCCTCCGGCCAATTCCGCCCATTTGCCCAGATAGGTTCCTCCTTGGCTGCCAAGCCGCATCCCGATGTACGTCATAACAAGCGCGGCCAGGCCAATCAAAAGAGCCGGCCGCCAGATGGTCTCACCGATCAGACTCAGGCTTACGCCAACTGCGAGCGCATCGAGGCTGGTTGCTACCGACAAGCCCACCAGGCTCCAGCCTCTCGTGGGGTCATAACCCTCGGCCCGTCTTTCCGCGTGGCGGGATTCAATGA
>VGSG01000115.1 GCA_016875095.1 Deltaproteobacteria bacterium | reverse complement strand
AAGAGAAAAAAGTCTCCAAGGAGGTTTAGGTAACCGCCCCAGGTCAACAATACCTGACCTGGATATCAACCATCACCATGCACAAGTGTAATTGTCGTCACTGCACAAATGTAGTTGACGTCGAGCAGCAAACGAGGCCTGCAAGAAAATATCCGAAAATTACGACCAAATTCAGGGCATTGCTTTTGCCGATTTCTTTTTGGACGCAAAAGCCCGGGAAACGGTGTTGGAGGTTTTCCAAGACGTCTTTAGTAGAAGAAAAACCCGGGTCATAGAGGGAATTCTCCAGTGGGAGGGAAGGAAGATCTGGGCTCGCATGACGCTCAGATCGCTTCGGTTAATGACCGAGAGGTTCATACTTCTGCTTCTGGAAGACCTCACTCGAGAGAAGAAACTTCTCAATCAGAGCAATAAACTGAGTCGGGAACTGGAAGAGCGGGTGAAGGAGCGCACCAGCGAGTTGTCGGAGGCGAATGCGAGGGCTCTTGAGAGAGAAAGGTTTCTTTCTGACGTCTTCGCGAGCATTCAAGATGGAGTGAGCATACTTGACTCCGACTTCACCATTGTTCGGGTGAACCCCACGATGGAGCGCTGGTACTCCTATGTGATGCCTCTTGTCGGCAAGAAATGCTACCAGGCATACCGCGGTGGGGATCGTCCCTGCGAAACATGTCCGGCGCAAGAAACTGTTCAGACGGGGCGACCTGAGTTTCAAGTGGCGCCAAAGCTAGGATCGAATGGGGAAATCATAGGATGGCTGGATCTTTACACCTTTCCCATGGTTGACTCCTGTACCGGCCAACTAAAGGGGGTAATAGAATATAAGAGAGACGTTACCGACAGAATGGCTTTGGAAGAACAGCTTCGGCAAGCTGTGAAAATGGAGGCCGTGGGGCGTCTTGCGGGAGGCATGGCTCATGACTTCAATAACCTCCTTACCGCGATCATGGGCTATGCTGCCTTACTCGCTAATAGGATCGAAGGACATGATCCCAGGTTGCAAAAGGTTCGTCAGATCCAGAATGTAACGGAACGGGCAGCCGAGCTGACGCGACAACTCTTGGCATTCAGCCGGCGGCAAGTCCTCGATATGACGATTATTAGCCTTAATGCCCTACTGCAAGACCTGGAAGGAATGTTGAAACGGCTGATCGGAGAACACATCGAGGTAAGAACCGTTCTTGACCCGTCTCTGGGCAATGTCAGGGCCGACCCTGCACAGATAAGTCAGCTCGTGTTAAATTTGACGGTTAACGCTCGGGATGCCATGCCAACAGGAGGAAGCCTTACCGTAGAGACTTCCAATATCACCCTGGATGACGCATATGCTCGGACAGTATCCGACGTGAGGCCCGGCGATTACGTGTTGCTGTCCGTGAGCGATAACGGTGAAGGGATGGACCCCGAAACCGTCTCGCGATGTTTCGAGCCGTTCTTTACCACCAAGCAAAAGAGTTCTGGAACGGGCTTGGGTCTTTCCACTGTTTATGGCGTAGTGAAACAACATGACGGGCATATCACCGTGTACAGCGAGGAAGGAAAGGGAACGACCTTTCGGATATATCTCCCACGAGCCGCCGGGGAATTAGTGAAGGAGACCACTCCCACAACGCCTTCCCAAGAAAAGGGGAGTGGTGAAACAATCTTGCTTGTGGAAGACGAAGACTCCGTACGAAATGTAGCCCTTGAGGCGCTCCAGGCGCAGGGTTATAATGTATTGGAGGCGGCCTCGGCGGAAGAGGCCATCACGATCGCCGGCAATTACCGCGAGCCCATTAACTTGCTCCTGACTGACGTGATCCTACCCAAGATGGATGGAAAGAGCCTTTTTGGCGCTCTCGTGGGAACGCGACCGGAAATGAAGGTTTTGTATATGTCAGGCTATACGGACGATTTCATAGTTCATCGCGGCGTTCTCGACCCAGACATAAACTTTCTCTCCAAACCGTTCACACTCGACGGTCTTTGCCGCAAAATAAGGTTCTGTCTGGCCAAGACATGAGAAGACGTCTTGAATCTGAGAGCTTCAAACTGGTTGAGGAAGGCCGTTCAGCCGACCATTTCAGGCTGATGCGTGTGCGCGGGCCGTCCTGACAACTCATCGTCCGGCGCAAGAAGACAGGGTTCTGAGGATCGCTTCCAATCGAGCAGTGCGTGAGTTCGCCGTAGCCGCGAAGACAAGATGTGGAGAATGCTTGATGCCCAAGAGTGTGCGAATCGAGGCAGCGGATTTCGTCAATAGTGTGCGGAGCGGATCGACAGACCCTGAGCTCATGGAGAGGTTCGGTGTATCGGCCCAGGGTCTGCGGTTGATCTTTGGAGAATTGCTACGCGCAGGAGTTTTGAAGGCTTCTGAATTGCGTGAACGTTTATCCAGTTCTCAGTGGTGGGTTATCCTGGACATCAGTGAGCGAAGACCGGACGGCCCTTCCACATTGAGGCCAGTCATACCAGCCAAGGACGCATTGGAGTGCATCCGAGCTGGCATGGACGACGTCGGCCTTATGAGACGGTATAATATCTCGGTCCGAGGATTGCGCAGCCTCTTTGACAAACTCCTGGCGGAACGAATCATCACTGAAGCGGACTATCGGGAACGGACTCGTGAAACCGGCGTCGTGCCTCTCGTCTACACAACCATACCTCAAAATTACATGATGAACATGCAAAGACAGGACATTGATGAAGAGGAATTGGCCCGGGAGATAAGAAAGGGCACAGACTACAAAGCGCTTCTGGAGAGATACCAGGTCAGCGCGGATGTGTTGCGCTCACTTCATAACAAGCTATCAAAGGAGCATGCAACGGACGCAGCTCGGAGGAACTCCCGCTCGCCGCACACGGAAACCGAGTTCCACATAAAGAATAGATTCACAGGAGCCACAATCATCACGGGTTCCGCATCTTCTCTCGGATCGCTGGTGCAAACCGCGGTAGCCAAAAAGGTTGACTTGTCGCACGCGGACCTCCAGGGAGCTAACTTGTCACGATTGGACTTGACGGGCGCGCGGCTTCTTAGGGCCAACTTATCACAGGCTCAACTGGTGGGAACAGATCTAACCGGAGCGAACTTACGAGAAGCAAAGCTAACGGCCGCAGACCTTTGCGGAGCGGTCCTTCATAAGACGAATCTTGCGAAAGCAGACTTGTCCGAAGCGAACATGACCATGGCATATGCCGTCTGGGCGTTCCTTCACGAAGCCAATCTGTTCGAGGCCAATCTGCGTGGGGCGGACTTGGCCGGCGCGAATCTGGCGAACGCGCAGTTGTTGCACTGCATTCTTCAGGATGTGAACTTAGCTCACGCATACACGGAGGGCGCGATCGTGACTGCCGACGTGGTGTGACGGGCCATCGTTTGGCCAGGCCTCGGTTTCGGGTTGGTGGCGCCGCGCGCCCTTCGCGTTGTTCCGGACTTGCGGCCTCTTGGGAGCACGCCCATACTCCCGTACGGTGAAGACGCGGTCACATGAAAATGGCGACAATGTCCCTCCTTGCGGGAAAGAAGGCGAGAAGCGGCTGCAAAATCAGATCTTCTTGCGCCGCGCAAAGCTAATACGCGAACGAGCCATATTGCCTCTACTCTCCCCATTGCCGCCCAAACGCTCAAAGCCGATGGAAATAGCTGACTTTTCGGGGAGGGACCGAGGAACTCCTTTAGTTCGGGGGGCCCGGGTCGCTTTCTCAGGCGCTCGCCGGCTTTGCAACGGTTTGCCGTCAAATTTCGGATTGATTTTTTGTCGGCTCGGGCCTAAAATACAACCTCCGAGGTGTATGATGAAGCGCGTTACCATCATATGGCTGGCAATATTTGCTGCGTATAGCCTTCTGGCGGGCATGGCCTTGGCCGACAACTTTCCCGCCGCCCCGCTGCAACCTCAGGCGCCCCCTGCCGCCCAGCACGCAAAGCAGCAGCCCGAACTCTTTTACGGGTACGTTCCCCCTGCTCCGATCCGGCACACATGGCCGGGAGGGTACCGGGTCATTATTCTTGAGATGACCAACACCTTCATCGAGCACCTTCTGGGGCGCTACTGATCGGGTTTTTCTCACGTGGGAAGCCGTCCTCTTGTCCGTACGGCCACAAACCGAACTTTTGACGTATCGAGGCGTTCAGGGATTGAGGGACAGAAGCGTTTCCTTGCCCACCCTATTCGCGAGATCCCAAAATAGCCTACTTCTTGGCGCTCGGCCACTCTTGCGGGCCTGCGCATCCGAGTGAATCATTCACTACGCGGGAACAGTTCATGGCAAGCAAAGATGTTCTCATTCCCTGCGGCGCATTGATGCTTGAAGGCGTGCTGCAGACGCCGGAACACGGCAAGGCTATATTGGGCCGCGCATTGATATGTCATCCCCACCCTCTTTATGGCGGGAACATGCACAACAACGTGACCCGGGCGCTTTCGGACTCGTTGGTGGAGCGTGGCCTGGTCGTCCTCAGGTTCAATTTCAGGGGTGTGGGGAAAAGCCAAGGGAGGCACGGCGACGGGTTGGAAGAGATCCAAGACGTGAAAGCGGGCATGGATTTCTTGCTTCAAGTCGTGGACCCAGACTCGCCGCGAATTGTGCTGGCCGGATATTCGTTTGGATGCTGGGTCGGGTTCAGGGCAGCCTCGGAAGACCCCAGACCTACCCATCTTATCGGGATTTCTCCACCGCTGGACGCTTACGATTTCACGTTTCTTCGCAAAGAGACTCGCCCGAAACTCCTCGTGGCCGGTGACCGAGATTTCATCTGCCCTGTCACCCAATTCACGGCCCTTGTGGACGAGATCCCCGAACCTAAGAAAGGGATCACCATCGAAGGTGACGACCATTTTCACATCGGGCGGGAAAAATACCTCGTCGGCGCAGCCGATGCCTTCCTCGATGAGTTCCCCTGAGATGACGGCCCGCCTCCGGGGTCACCGACGGTTGCGCACACCGGCCCAACCCTGGGATCGGAGAACGATTACCGCTCCACTCTGAAAGAGACCTGAGCCCGTACCCTCCAAACATCGATCTTGTCATTGATCAGTCTCACATCCTGTTCCACGACGCCGATTCGAGTAATGCCGCGCAGCGTCTTCTGCGCTTCAGTGATCACTTGTTTCATGGCGTCTTCCCACCCGTTGGCCGATTCGCCGACCAGCTCGATAATTTTCACCACCGACATCTCATGGCTCCTTGTCTGCCAGACCGGCTTGATGCTCGATGCGAGTTTTTCACTCTGCAGAGAGCTTGTCAATCAAAACGCGGTGCGACAAGCGGCCTTGTTTTTCGTGCCATTTTTTTATAATATGGGGCTATGACGTGCCACCTATTCCAGCAGATGTGTGCTGATGCTCTCCGGAAACGCGAACGCCCACCTGGCGGTCGCCTTGCCCGGCTCGCGTCGCGGCGACCAGACAGGGCGACCGGTCAAGGGTTTTGCCTTTTCAGGAAAGTTTTCCTCTTGGTCGGCCTGACGGCTGCAATGGTCTTGTGTTGGGGTCCGCGTCAATCGTGGGCGCACACGGTCAATGTTTTCGCCTACATTGACGGCGATCGGATCGTGGTGGAAGGCTACTTCGGTCGCAAAGTGAGAGCCGCTAACTGCGCCGTCGCGGTCCATGACGCCCACGGGAACAAGATCGGCGAAGGCAAGACCGACGACAAAGGGGTCTACGTGCTCAAACTCACCGAGGCGGCTTTTGCCCGGGGTGACCTGAAGGTGATTCTCGACGCGGGCCAGGGGCATAAAGGCGAATACACCCTTAAGGCCATGGATCGTGCCGCCTCAACCGGCGGCCCAAGGCAGGAGACCTCAGGGACTACTGCGGCTCAGGCCACTTCAGAGCAGACTTCCCTTGATGTCTCAGAAAGAACGTCGCCGGTGTCCCCCCAACAGGTGGCCATGCTTGTGAATCAAGCCCTGGACGAGAAGATGGCCCCGGTCCTCCAAATGCTCCGGCAACAGCAGAGTTTGCTCATGGAGCAGAACCGGGGTGGGCCCGGGCTGAGGGAAGTCATCGGCGGTATCGGCTGGATTTTCGGGCTCGTGGGAGTGGCCGCGTATTT
Organism: Deltaproteobacteria bacterium; assembly: GCA_016875095.1. Classification (GTDB taxonomy): domain Bacteria; phylum Desulfobacterota; class Desulfomonilia; order Desulfomonilales; family Desulfomonilaceae; genus VGSG01. Next base: position 6,334 of record VGSG01000115.1, on the reverse strand, counting down.
CATGAGCCGCCGGCGAAGCGGGTAGCGAGGAACTCCGGATGTCTCATGTGGAAGAATTTGCGCTCGGTGATTCGATCATTCATCAGCTTGATCCGAGAGCCAAGATAATAGCGGCGGCTGCTTTCTCCACCGCGGTGGCCTTGAACACGTCCCTCGCAGTCACTGCCGCCGCGATCACGATCCCCGTCACGCTGGCCCTGTTGGCGCGCATGAACTTGAGGGCGGTGTTCCGACGATTGCTCATCGTAAATGGGTTTGTATTGCTCCTCGGGGTGTCTCTTCCGTTTACTTATTCCGGTCAGGTCCTTTGGACCATCGGTCCGCTGCATATTCACGAACAGGGCCTTCGGCACGCCGCGCTGATCGGTTTGAAGTCCAACGTGATTGTGCTGACTCTCATGGCGCTTCTTGGCACTTCTCCTGTTTTTCATTTGGCGCATGCGCTCAGTCACATGGGCGCGCCGGAGAAACTCGTCCATATTTTCTTTTTTTGTTTTCGTTACGTCCACGTGATTCATGAGGAGTATCACCGGCTAATTGACGCTATGAAGATCAGGGCGTTTCGGCCTCGAACCGATCTGCACACGTACCGAGCCTATGCCTACCTGGTCGGTATGCTCTTGGTGAGGAGCTTTGATCGGTCCCTGCGAATCATGGAAGCCATGAGGTGCCGTGGGTTCAAGGGCAAATTCTACATCCTTCACCATTACAACATGCGACAGACCGACTATCTGGTAACTGCGGCAAGCCTGCTGCTGTCCTCCAGTCTCCTGGCGCTCTCATGATAGACTTACGAAACGTCTCTTTTTCCTATAATTCCCACCCTGTGCTGGCCCAGGTCAATCTGAGCGTCCGACCGGGGGATCGCATCGGCCTGGCAGGGCCGAACGGATCGGGCAAGACCACCTTGTGTAGAATTGTGATGGGGCTGCTGGCCTCACAGTCGGGCCGGATCGAGATATTTGGGAAGGTAAGAGCAACGGAATCCGATTTCGTCGACATTCGAGGGCGAATAGGCTTCTTGTTTCAGGATGCGGACGACCAGCTTTTTTGCCCCACGGTGCTTGAGGACGTGGCCTTCGGACCGCTCAATCAGGGGAAGAGCCTGCGAGAAGTGCGGCAAATTGTCTCTTCCACGCTTGGCGATCTGGGTTTATTGGGCTTCGAGGAACGGTTCACCCACCAGCTTTCCGGCGGCGAGAAACGCCTTGTCGCACTCGCCACAGTGCTGGCTATGGACCCTGAAGTCTTGATTCTGGACGAACCTACCGCTGGGCTCGATGAGGAAACAGTGGAAAGGCTGGTCGAGGTGCTCAGGAATTCAAGGATTGCTCAACTGGTCATTTCCCACGACCGATCGTTTCTGGAAAAGACCACCGACAAGCTGTTCACCCTCAGCCATGGAATTCTCAAGCCGAACGGCGTCTAAGATTGTGATGAATGCCAAGGCCACAGTCCCATTAACCACGAAATGGTGAGTGCGAACAGGCCATGACATGGGCCTTTTCCGCCGTTGTCGCGAAAAGCCTGACCCTGCGAACCGGATGGGAGTTCATGCAATCGCTTTATCCGTGCGATCCGCGTCTCTGGCTTATCAATCGATCGAGGGTGAAAGAAAGCTCGGAAAGGGTATATGGCTTGGCCACCACTCCGTCAAAACCGTATTTTCGGTAGTTGCCCATGACCGGGTCCATGGAATAGCCGCTTGAAACAATCACTATCGCCTGCGGATCTACGTCTCGGATTTTTTGAACGGTTTCTTTGCCCCCCATGCCTCCCGGAATCGTCAAGTCGAGAATGGTGGCGTCAAAAGGCCGAGGAGACTCCCTGGCCTTCCGATAGAGATCTACGGCCTCTTCGCCGTCCCGAGCCACCTCAACCTCGTATCCCAGCTCGGAGAGGGCGCTCCGCGCCAAGTCACGGATCGATTCCTCGTCATCCATAATCAATACCCTGCCGGAACCTTCGATGGCCTCTGCCCGTCGGCCATTTTCAGCAGGGACGTCATGCTCCGTAGCGGGTAGGTATACGTGAAAGGAGGTCCCCACGCCGACCTCCGATTCCACCGTGATCAGTCCTTCGTGATTCTTGACGATTGAGAACGCTGTGGCCAGGCCAAGACCGCTTCCTTCTCTCTTCGTGGTGAAATAGGGATCGAATACCCGGGGAAGAATGTGCGCGGGGATACCAACACCGTGATCCTTGATGATTAGTTCGACATAGTTGCCGGCCTTGAGCGGAACGGCCGGATCGGAGCTGATGACCACGTTTTGGGAGCGAACGTGGACCACTCCGCCTTCCGGCATCGCCTGAGTCGCATTGATAAGGAGGTTGTTGATGACCTGGCTGAGTTGTCCCTCGTCCGCTTCGACGAGGCACAGATCGTCGTCCCAGGAAACTTCGCAGGAGACGTTGGAGCCCCTGAGCGCAAAAGCGCACGAATCCTTTATCAGGTTGCCAAGACTCATGATCTTTTTGATTGGGGCGCCGCCTCGAGAAAACGTGAGAAGCTGCTGAGTCAGGCTCTGGGCACGCGCACAGGCGTTCTCCGCGTCCATGAGCCGCGCGGTCATCTTCCCAGGATTGGTGGAGACCATCCGCGCCAGGGTGATGTTTCCCATAATGGCGGTCAGGATGTTGTTAAAGTCGTGCGCGATCCCTCCCGCCAGAATGCCTAGTGATTCGAGTTTCTCCACTCGCGCCAACTCTTCTTCCAGCCGCCGCCTCGCGGTTACATCCTGGAGGAAATTCAGTGTAGCCGGCCGGCCTTCCCAGGTGACGAGAACCGCGTTTATTTCCATCCATTTCACGTATCCCCACTTGTCAACTATCCGGAAGGGATAGACATGCGGAACCGGCTCTCCGAGCATCCTTTTCTTGTGGCGTTCGGTGACCAATTCCCTGTCGTCCGCATGGATGAACTCCAGGAAAGGCCTGGTCACCATCTCCTCCTGTGTATACCCCGTAATCTCCAGGCCCTTGTCATTGATGAATTTAATCATCCCGTCCTGCGCAATCAGAATAGCCTCGTTCGCGTTTTGCACCACAAGGCGGTACTTTTCTTCCGACTCGCGGAGCGCTTCTTCAGCCTTCTTGCGGTCCGTTATGTCCTCCACGACCGCCTGGCATCCGGCTACTTCTCCTGTGGGGAGTCTCATGGGGGTAACCAGCACGTGGAGGTAGCACGACTTTCCCCATTTGCTCGTATAGGGGGCCTCCAGGGTGAGTGTTGAGCCCTCTTCCATAGTGCGTCTGAATATCTGAGAAATTCCCGCTTCGACGAGGAGAGGAAAGGTCAACATATTGATTGATTTTGTGCTTTCCTCAGACGGCGACCCAAGCACCTCCAGCAATTTCGGATTCACGTCAATAATATTTCCTTCCCGATCGACAGCCATGATACCCACGGGAGCGTTTGCAAGCAGTGAGCGGTATTTCTCTTCGCTGCTGCGGATCGCTTCTTCGGCCCTTCTGCGGGTATCAACCTCCTGCTCCAGCTCCTCCTGACGCCTTTGGGTGAACAGGAGCTTGCGCTTTTCAGAGGTCACATCATCCAGCAAAACGATGAGGAACTTCGCCGCGCCTAACGCGAAGCCTTGAACATGCATCCTCGCCCAGATCGCTCGTCTCCCCGCGGCCATTACGGCTTTGATCACGCGAGGTCTCGCGCTTTCGAAAACGTCCATCATCAACGCCGCCACCTGCCGGGCCGCGGAGGCATTCGGAACAAGGTCGGAAAAAGGCCGACCCTGAACGGACTTGTACTGCTTTCCCAGCCCTTTCCCGGCATCATTCAAGAAAACGACTTTGAGGCGCTCGTCGACGAGCAACACGGGGACAGGAATAGCCCGAAACAATTTCCCAAGCTCCCTGGCGCAGGCTGCGCTGCTATCAGCGCGGGCGAGACTGCATATGAGCTTGTCGGTCGTCTCCTCCGCCAGAACGGAATCCAACGCGGGCTCCACTTCCCGTGGCGTCTCCTTCTCTTGGAGGAGGTCCGATTTCGGTCTATGTTTCTGTGACATTTATTTGCTCATTGGCTACCCTTTTTCGGGGTAGGCGCTCGTTTCCCCAACAAGACCTTCACCAAGCCGCCTTAGTATCCACTATTAACGCGGACCGCGCAACCCTTGGAGCGTTGTCCTGCCGTGTCTCATCTCAATTGATGATGACATATTACGGACAATAGTCACTGCGCTCCGCGGCTCCTTAGGAATTCCACCACCTTCTCCTGTCCTTTCCGGGAGGCGACATCCAGCGCGGTCACCCTTTGCTTTGACCTGGCGTTGACAGACGCCCCGTGATCCAAGAGAAATCCGATTACCTCCAGGTGACCTCCCGCCGCCGCGACCATCAAGGGTGTGATGCCCTGCTTTTCAGCCGCATCCACCACGGCCCCCCGGCGCACTAGCAGCTCAACCGTTTCCAGACGACCCTGAGACGCGGCTTTCAGGAGAGCTGTCTCGCCACTGGCATCCTCCGCGTTCACAGTAGCGCCTCCCTTGAGGAGCAACCGCGCAGTCTCGGTGTGGCCATTGAAAGCTGCTATCATCAACGGCCGAACACCCCTCTTCTCAGGAGCGTTGGCATCGGCGCCCGCGTCCAGAAGGATGCGCGCGACGCCGTGATGCCCTCGGGCCGCGGCCTTCATAAGGGCTGTCTCGCCACCCCCGTCGCCGGCGTTCACGCCTACTTTGCGATCCAGCAAGAGTTTCACCACTCCTTCGTGTCCATGAAAAGCGGCCGCCATGAGCGAAGTTATCCCGGCCTTTTGCCCCCCAGCCAGATCCGCTCCTCGTTCCGCTAATATGCGGAGGATTTCCTCGTGGCCGGCGGCGGCCGCCTTTAGAGCCGCCTTCTCTCCGTCCGCGTCCACTGAGTTCACACCGGCCCCTTTATCGAGGAGGACTCTGACCGTGGCAGATTGCCCATTGAACGCGGCTATCATCAACGCGGTTATCCCTCGCTTCTCCGCGCCATTCACGTCCGCCCCACGATCAACCAGAAGCGCCACCAGATCGGAATGCCCCGCAGCCGCAGCTTTGATCAGCGCAGTCTCTCCATCGTCGTCCACGGCCTGCGCGTTCGCGCCGTTGGCAAGCAGCAGCTTTACCGCCTCGGAGCGGCCGTAGAACGCTGCCACCATGAGCGGCGTGAGGCCTCCCTTATCCGAGTCATTCACTTGAGCTCCCGCGGAAATGATCGCTTGCAGCTTTGTCGTGTCCCCACTCACCGCTGCTTCCATGAGTTCTGTTGAAACGGCTGCGCAAGCAGACGCGCAGGCCCCAAAAATAACGCCCAGCGCCATCGCGAACATTACCCGATTTCTTTTCATGCCCGCCTACCCTTTCTCGGAGCGCTCCCTCGCGGGAAGGATGTCACACTCGGTATAAAACCTAACACTTAAGATGGCCTATTCCCGGCGCTCTTTCGCTCAACAGCTCCACTGAAAGGCGCCTGAGCGCAGTTCATGCGCCCCACAGGATGGCTTGATGAATTACAGCCCTACGATCGATCCGACTCGTTGTCAACTCGGCGACCTTTGCACGAATTGCCCCAATGAAACCAATATCCAAAACGCTTCCGCAAACGACAACTATCAGCCTACCGTCTCTTGAGGACATGGTTCCCTTCTGTGCAAAATATAACCATGCCTTCACTTTCACTGAAGGCATCGGCCACATATTTTTCAAGGAAATCCGTCCACGCTTCGCGCGACTGAAGCGGGTCGGATCGAGTTTTTCCTCGTTGGAGCGCGCTCGATGGCGCCGCGGGTTTCCCTTCAGGTTGCGGCGCGTCGTTAAGAAGAGTCGCCGGGGCCTCGCGCCGGACGTCAAGAAACAACCTGATATTACACTATGATATAACTATTTATGAAACTATTTTCTGTATATATCTTGACAACAAGGCATAATAATGGCATATTATTCAACACGACAGAACAATCATACCCAATTATGCCCGGCGCGTCCGGGCTTATTTTTTCCTCCATCAACCAGATCGCGGGCGCGCGGCTTCAAATCGCTCTTCGCCCCCCCTCTCTTCACTTCCTGACCCGGTGTCTTCCGTGATAAGCTGCGAAAGAAGCGCTCGTTGAATCTCATTCGGAAGCGCGCAGAGCGCAGGATGCGGTGACCAAAGGCAACCGCCTCGTGGAGAAAAATCCTCCAACGATGCGGTTCGTCCGCGCAGAACGCGGGACTTGCCACATCCCGCTGAAGAGATCGATGTCACCCGCGGAAAAAGCGCCATGAATGCGCCACTCGAGTCACTCAATATCGAAGAGATTGTGAAAATCGTTCTCAGGGCGGCCCATATTGTGGACCTGCTTGAC
>VGSG01000114.1 GCA_016875095.1 Deltaproteobacteria bacterium | reverse complement strand
TGAGGAAGATTGCCGGCAAGATCGCAAACGATACGCGAACCTTCAACTTGAGAGAGGGCCTGACTGCCCAGGATGACATGCTGCCTCGTCGGTTCTTCACCGATCCGTTGCCGGAAACCGGTAAGATCATATCTGAAGATCAGATGCGTCAAATGCTCTCGGATTATTACCGAGCCAGGGGCTGGGACGAGCAAGGAAGGCCGCCTGATTATCGCGCGTGACTTACGATTCCTATGTGGGATTGAAGTCAGCCGCCGAAGGCCCCTACGAAGAGTCCAACTTGGTCCTCGTCTTTGAGTATCTCGTCTGTCTCGACCGTTCGCCGATTGACCATAATGATGCCGGCTTCGCGCAGCGGTATACCCAGCTTTTCGATGAGCTGCCCCACGGTCGTACTCGGCTCACACTCTACCTTCAGGCCCACATCCGCATTGTAGTTCGGCGCATAAGTTCGCAATTGGGACCCGATTTCAACATGTATGGTCATGAAACGGTCGTCTCCCAAAATGATCCAGGATCAGCGCCGCGGCGCGTCGGGAACCTCCTGTGCGAAGGTTCGACGTCCTTGCGTCGTCCGATGTGATGCAGAGTCTCGGCCAGCCGCACCGCACAAGCTACTTATTGGACCGCCTAGTGGTGTCATATTGGTCCGCATTCATGGAGATAAGATTGGGGAAATCTTCTTTGTGAGAGAGGCACTCCACGGCTCAGCCAAGAAATTCCCACGGCTTTCGGAATGCTCATTTTCCCGCAGGAGAAATGAGCATTCCGAAAAATGGCGGAAGTTCTTGGGGAGGGGGTCGGGGAGGACCTTCTTACAAGAAGGTCCTCCCCGATTCCTACCTCTCTGAAAGCGAAGCGGTGTCAGTATCGGCAATTCGGCTGTTGTGCGCCGGTCTTCGTGAGCACAAATTGCCAGATTTGAATGTCTCGCGCGCGAAAAGCTCCCGCGCATGAAAGCAGGTAGTATTCCCACATACGTTTGAATCGCTCGTCATACTTGTCTCGTAGATTCGGCCATGCGTTCTGAAATCGTTCGTGCCATGCCATGAGGGTCTTTTCGTAATGAGGTCCAAGATTGTGAAGGTCCTCTACAACAAACAGGCCCTCCACAGCTTTTGTGATCTGCGCAATGCTCGGCAGCTCGCCATTGGGGAAAATGTATTTATTTATCCAAGGATCGGACGTGCGCTGCGATTTGTTGTTGCCTATTGTATGCAACAAGAAAATGCCGTCGTCTTTGAGCGCTCGATGCGCCACTTCCATGAATCTGCGGTAGTTCTTGCGCCCAACGTGCTCAAACATTCCAACCGATACGATTTTGTCGAATGTTCCTTTCACGTCTCGGTAATCCGCGCGGATTATCTCCACCGGCAGCCCTTTACAGAACTCCTGTGCGAACTGAATCTGCTCTTCGGAAATATTTACTCCGGACACACGACATTGGTAATGCTCGGCCATATACCGGCCCAGCCCTCCCCAGCCAAAACCGATGTCCAACACATGATCGGTAGGCTTGAGATCCAGTTTGCGACAAATCAGCTCCATCTTGTTGATTTGAGCTTGGTTAAGGTCATCCGTTCCGTTGAAGTATGCGCAACTATATTGGTTGTACGGATCGAGAAAGGAGAGGAAAAGGTCGTTTCCAAGATCGTAGTGTCGTTCCGCAACTTCTTTCGATCGCATTCGAGATTGACGATTGAACGCGAGCGACAGGGCCATAGGCGCGAGAAGCTTCCAGTTCGCCTTTACTTTTTTATCGAGTTGCGCTCGGAGAATTCTGCATATGAACTCGTCCACACGCGTGCAGCTCCACCATCCGTCCATGTAGGACTCGCCCAGCCCAAGGCTCTTGTCACGAAGCACGCGCGCGAAGAGACGTTCGTCCTTCACTTGCATGTCCCATGAATTCGCGCCGTTTATGCTCACTCCACACAAAGAGAGGAGCTCTTCAACCATCTGTTTAGGCTTGCTCATGACCCACCTGCGCGAACAGCGCCCCCCTGCCCTTCAGATCTATTATGGTTGAATGGTCGTCACATACACGAACTTGCCGTTTTCCACTTTGTCGATGACCATAGCCTTTATCGGGTCCCCGTCGGATTTCATCGTGATCTTACCGGTGACGCCGTCAAAATCCTTGGTGGCCAGCACTGCGGCTCTGACTTTTTCCGGATCCGTGGAACCAGCTCTTTCGATCGCGTCGAGGAGGAGCAGATAAGCGTCCGCAGCCATTGCAGTAAATGCGTCGGGCTCCTTTTTCCCCGTATCTTGCTCAAAGATTGTGAGGAATTTCTTACCGCGATCGCTCGTGATCATATCTTTGTGAAAATGCGTGGTGAAGTATATATTTTCCACCGCGGCGCCGCCCAGCTCCAGGAGTTCCGGCGCTTGCACCCCGTCGCCGGCAAGAATAGGAACGTTCAGGCCCATCGCTTTGGCCTGTTTTGCCATGAGAGCGCACTCCGTGTAGTAGATCGGCGCACAAATGAATTCGGCGCCTGACGCCTTGATCGAGCTGAGCTGGGGGTTGAAGTCCCTGTCTCCGGTCTTGAACTTGGCCTCCGAAAGGATCTTGCCGCCGCCTTTGGTGAATTCCTGCTTGAAAAACGCCGCCAGACCCACTGAATAGTCCTGCGACACATCGTAGATGAGCGCGGCTTTCTTGGACTTGAGTTGGTCGAGCGCGAGCTTTGCCAGAACTCGTCCCTGGTCCGTGTCTATGAAGCAGACCCGAGAGATCCATTTCTTCTCCTGGGTCACGATCGGATTCGTTGCAGTGGGAGAAATCATAGGAATACCGCTTTTCTCCGCAACCGCCCCTCCCGCGATGGTGTTGCCGGAAATCATCTCACCGATGACAGCGACCGCCTTATCCTTTTCTATGAGCCGTGATACCGCGTTCGCGGATTCGATCTTGTCCGACTTGGTATCTGCCAGCCTCACGTCAACCGGCCGGCCCATGACTTCAGCTCGCATCTTCTTTCCGATCGAGATGCCGCTCCAACCCATCTGACCGTACGCGGCCACGTTTCCGGTCATGGAGAGATACGCTCCGATAACAATCGGCTCCGCGGCCCACGCGCATGAGACCGCGGCCCATATGCACAAGAAAGCCAGCGACAGCGCCCTTAGCATCTGCACCTCCTTTTCAGTCACTGATGAAGAATGCTCCGCGACGAGTCCGGCCGGATTCAGAGCGCACAACGCCTCTCCAAGCCGCATCCGGGGCCTGAACTGAGGCCGAGGGGGCTCGACGCGGGCCCCGGGACCATAGCCGACGATGGAGTAAGCTCGGCGGCGACGTTCCACACGACCCGGTCACCATATGTGAGCTTGCTCCGGCAGTCAACCGAAAGAGTCTTCCATACATTACTTACGCGCTGCAAGGATTTATTTACGTGCGAAAGCCAAGCGTATCTTATTTGTCATTGCAAGGACCTCGAACACGCCGCCGGCATCGCAAGGTTGGAAGCGATATCGCGTCCCGCGTGTCAGATCCGGTCCGGGAACACCTTTCTCCTCGGGTTCAGGGGAAAGCGGCAACCAAGCCCTATCTCCAACACTCGTTCGTATCGGAGCGGATCATCCCGGCACAACGAGCAGAGGTATCGCGCTCCGTTCCATATCAAGGCGGGACACGGGTTTGTGTAGTGTCCGTAAAGCATAGCGCCGATCCGACAAATGACCTCTGCGCAGCAGAACCCGCACCCGACGCATGATGGCAAACCACGCAATTCACCCTCTCCCGAGCCGACTCCTGTTGTTCGTATTATCGCACACCGGCTACCATAATCCAGAGCAACCGCGCCCAGGATTTTATCTCCCGCCTCGCGGGGGTCAATTCAGCCCCGTTGGGAACGCAACAACGGAAAACGGACATGCCTCCCCGACGCATGGCGCCACGAGCCCGACTGAGGGGCTGGAACAGCAAGAACAATAATCCGTAACGATCTAATCGTCAGGCAAGCAGTGCGAACGCGAACGCATGGGAAACTGAAGGCAAAAGCTCCTGAGGTTCAAAATCTTGACCCATTGCCGGTCCCATCGGAATTGGGTTGACAACTATTTGATTTCCTGATAAAAGCGATTCATTCGGTTAAAGATTATTGTTTTTGCCTGTTCCTTTTTCTCATCTCAGGAGCCGCCCAGACTCTGGGATGATTGGATTTGGAGGGTTGGGTTGTGAGAAAGGCGGCGATTTTTCTTATCGCCATTGGGAGCCTATTCATCCCGCCGACCACCGCCGACGCTCAGGTCTTCGGTGAGCTGCCCCGAACCGGCGCGCCATTTATTCGCGGCTTATTCTTAGGAGCGGGCGACGCGCTTGCCGCATCGAGCAGCCCCTTGAGGTTCTACGTCGGTTGGCTGGAGGCGACACCCGGGGCATGTTGGCGCTTTGAACCCCAACAGACTGAAGCTCTTACGGTCGGCGAACACAAATGGCGCCCTGCCGGTGTTTGGCTCGGCTTGGCAAAATCCTTGGACATCCGGGAACGGTGGGGATTCAATGCGCACGCGTGGTTCTTGATCCCGGTGAATGGTCGGGCCGAGGAAGCCGACGTCATCGTGCGAAGTTTCTTGATATTTAATCCTAGCCAGGAAGAGGATGTGTTGGTTCGGAATGTTCAACCAATTACCAAGTTCTGGGATATTTATACCGATTGGTGGTATGTCGATGGGGAGATCGCCTGGAAGGGCTCCGGACTGTTCGGCGTTCTGGCAGGCTTTCGATACGAGCACTTCTCCACCCGCTTCAAGAATCCGTCCGACGTGCGGGGGTTTGTTCTGAGTTCCCAGGATACGGCCGACATTACGATCATTAGCTACAAACCGTACATAGGCATCCAGCACAAATACGACAGTCCCACCACTATGCTTTCCGTCCGGGCCATCGGATTTCCGTATGTGCCCGCGGACCTGGAACACGTCGAAACGGGTGAAGCGGGTCTCGGTTATAGGACGGAGTCAAAGCGCGGCCGTTTCACCGGGAGCTATTTTGTCGAACTGGCCGCCGAATACGCCACAAGAGCCTTCGGTGATTCGCAAGTGGGCGCCTTTGTCAGGTGGAACTTACTGGAGGGCCGAGGCCTCATTCCGGTGGAAATCCCGCGCATTGGATTCAGTGAAGAGAATCTGTTCAGCTTTCACCGGAACACCCTTTCCTTTGGCGGCAACTTTACTCTCAGTTTTATCAGCCCGCTTTAGCAACTCGAAAGACAGCATCCCTAATTTGAAAGAGGGTCTTTGCGAAGTCCATGAGTGTCCGAATGCCGGAGGACTCGGCCCGTGCGAGCTAGTCGCCGAGATGGGCCTGTGCGGCGGCTTTGTCAGACTGAGACCACAAGAGCCGAAGGACCTCCTTTCAAGACTTCCTTTTGCAACAAGTCGGTGGCTTCGCGCCACAGGTCTTGTCTGAACTGGGTCAGTTTTTCGTTGAACAGCTTGATCACATGGAAGCGGCCAAAGACGATGGTCGAGTCGGACAGATTTGCAGTCACCGCAGAAATGCATGCTTGGGACATGTCCATGGCAACGGCCCCGATTCGTGCCTTGGAGGCTTTCAGCCGTCTCCAAAAGAGATGCAGCGCATCAGCTCCCTTGCCTTGACCGACGAACACAACCGCAAGATCGTCCGCCCCTCTTCGAATCGAGACCGAACACGGTGAATTTCCCGTCCCGTGATCCCAAAACACTGACGCAGTAGGCTGGTGGATATGACTTCCTCGCCTTCTCAGATTCGTTACAAAGCCAAGAGGGCAGAAAGCATGTCCTTTTTTATTTTTCAAGGCAGGTACGCACTTACGCGAAGACCCATCTTTTCTTCTCGCGGCATAGAAAAATGGGAAGAAGTGAAGATTCAAATGCTGGATGACAATCTCGCGCCCGTAGCTGGAGAATGCTACGCCAAGGTTATCTCGGTGAAACATGCGCAGGGGCGCTACGAATGTCTCATGCGTTTTACCTCTGTTCCTCCCGAAGCGCTTGAAGCCCTCCGACAAGCGGCCGGAGCATAATGCGACGGCCGAGGTAAAGAGGACAAAAACACCGGCAAGCGGTATAATGGGTTAGAAACAACTTTTCGCCCCGCGCTGCGATCTTGGGAGGGGGGAGGCCATGAGAGACGAGGACAAGACTAAACCCGAACTCATCAACGAATTGGCGGAGATGAGGCAAAGAATTACTGACCTGGAAAAGAAACCGCCCGAGTTTCGGCAGGTAGGGAAAAGGCCCGATTCTTGGCTGAAGAAAACGGGTACCAATGAAACACCGGATGATGATATAACCGAAACGATTGATTTCACCTCATTTCTCACCCAATCCGTTACCGCCAGCGGAAGTTTTGACATCAGAGGGGATATTTGGAAGACAACTTTCGGCAAGCTATTGCAAGCCCTTCCCATGCCTGCCCTGATGATTGACACTTCTCATTGCATAGTCTCACTAAACCAAGCTTGGGCCCAGATTAGCCCCGACTACCAGAGCCTTCAGGGACACCCGTTCAGCGAGCTGTTTGTCAGTCCCTCCTCGGCCGAAAAGGCTCGGGAGTTGGTCAAATCGATCTTTTCCACCAGAAAATCGCGGGTTGCTCAGGCCGCGCTGAGGATCAACAACGCCACCATATGGTCTCAGATGGCTTTTCGACCGATCAGGATCATGAACGAGAGATTTATCCTCGTGCTTGCGGATGATCTTACCCGGGAACAAAGGGAAATCGAGAAACGCAAACAGGTAGAGCAGGTGTTTCGAGAGAGAGAGGCGTATTTGCGGGCGATATTGAACAACGCGCCTTTCCTGATGTGGCTCAAAGATCCTGAGGGAAGATTTCTGGCGGTCAATGATGTTTTCGCGCAATCGTGCGGGCAAGAAACGCCCGAGGCGGTAATCGGCAAGACCGATCTTGACGTGTGGCCGCTCGACTTGGCGCAGGGTTACCGCGCCGACGACCGGGAAGTCATGAGCCAAAAGCGGCAGAAGCACGTCGAAGAGCCCGTCTTTGACCGGGGTGTCACCAAGTGGTTCGAGACGTTCAAAACCCCGATCCTCGATGAGCTGGCCAATGTGATCGGAACCACCGGGTTCGCACGCGACATCACGGACCGAAAGGTGGCGGAAGAAAAACTCCAGTGGAACGAAACCCTCCTGCGCCAGATGGCCGCCTCTTCACCGTTGGCCTACTTGGTTGTGGACAATCGGACCGATGAGATCTTCTACTTCAATCATCGGTTCTGTGAGATATGGGGCGTCGAACAGCTCGAAGAGCGGATGAAAAAAGGCGAACTCAAGAATAACGACCTTATCCCTTACTGCATCCCGCTCGTTAAAGACGCGGAACAATTCGCCGCATCATGCAAGCCCCTGCAGAGTGAGGAAGACCGGTCCGTCGTGGAGGATGAAATCCAATTTGTTCACGACCGAACCATTCGTCGATTTTCGACTCAATTGCGCGACGAGGCGGACCGATACTATGGTCGATTCTACATCTTCGAGGAGATCAGCGACAAAAAGCGAGTCGAGAAGGCGATGCGAGACAGCGAAGAACGGTATCGTTCCGTCTTCGACAATGCCGCCGTCGGCATCAATGTAAAGGCGCCGGACGGGACTTTCGCGGAAATCAATCAGGCTCTGGCCCACATGCTGGGATACACGCCGGGAGAATTGCGCAAGCTTTCCTACCTTGACATCACCCATCCCGATGACCTGCAAATATCCGGAGAGATGCACGCCGCTCTGGAAAGAGGAGACCTCGACAGTTACAGAATCGATAAACGCTACATCAGCAAGGATGGGAGGGTGGTCTGGGTAGACACATCGGTGAGGGCGGTTCGAGATGCCCTTGGGAAACTCGGCGCCACAGTCGGCATAATTTCAGACATAACGCAGCGAAAGGATGCGGAAAAGGCCCTCAGGGACAGCGAAGACCGATACCGTGCGCTCGTAGAGAACCTCAATGAGGGGATTTTCGTGGTGAAAGACGGAGTTATTCAATTTATCAACCGCAGGTCTGTCGAGTTCACGGGGCGTTCTGCTGAGGAATTGACTTCCCGTTCCTTTCTGGAATTCGTTCATCCGGATGACCGCGAAATGGTGATTCAGCGCCACAGAGACCGAATGGCGGGTGATGATACGCCGTATCAGTACACCCTGAGAATCGTTGCCCCTGACGGAAAAGTAATGTGGCTATTGGCGCAGTCACGCATGATTCCCTGGCAAGGGGACATAGCCGCTCTCGTGAGCGCGACGGACATTAGCGCCAGGATAAGGGCGGAACAGGCCCTGTATGAGCGGAATGAAATCCAGCGAGCATTGCTTTCGACCATCCCCGCGTACGTGTATTTGAAAGGCAAGGATTCCGTCTATTTAGCAGGGAACAGGGCAGTGTGTGAATCGTTTGGAGTCACGGAAGATGAGTTGCCGGGAAAGACCGATTACGACATTTTCACCAAGGAAGAAGCGGATCGCATTTGTAGAGACGATTCGGAAATCATGGCGACGGGTGACGCGAGATTGAATCATGAAGAAAAAGTAACAAATCAACAGGGACAGGTCTTGTGGGTTTCTACGAGCAAGGCCCCGTTTTACAATGCGGCCGGTGAAGTCGCGGGGCTGGTTGGGATAAGTATAGATGTCTCGGAACAAAGACGTGCCCAGGAACTCCTGCTCCAAGCCCAGCGATTCAGGGCCGTGGCGGATTTGGCGGGTGGAGTGGCGCACAACTTCAACAACCTGCTCCAGATCGTCATCGGTAACCTGGAGCTGGCTCTCCTGGACCTAGAGATGGGTCACTATACCGACATTAAGCATGCCCTGGAAAAGGTCTTGGAAAGTTCCAGGTTCGGCGCTGAGACGGTCCGGCGACTCCAGAGTTTCGCCGGTCTCCGTGAACGTAGAGGATCCGGGGAGATGGGATCCTTTGATTTATCCGGTATTGTGAGACAAGCCGTGGATATGAGTAAGACGTGGTGGAAGACCCTTCCTGAGAAACAGGGAAGAAAAGTCTCTCTGGACGTTCAACTGCAAGACGGCTGCCTCGTTTGGTGCGAAAAGAACGAATTGTTCCAGGTGGCGATCAACCTCATCAAGAATGCTACGGAGGCGCTCACTCAAGACGGCGCCATAGATATACAGACCCGTGTTGAGGGGGACCGGGTGATCCTGGAAGTTCGCGACACGGGCGTGGGCATAAGCGAACACGATCTCGGAAGGCTTTTCAATCCTTTTTTCACGACGAAAGCGAATGCCGGATCGGGTTTAGGGCTGGCCTCCAGCCGCCAGATTGTTGAAGACTGCGGAGGAAATATCCGTGTGGAAACCTCCGAAGGCAAAGGGACCACGTTTACCGTTGTCCTCCCCCTCGCCAAAGGGGAACCAAAGCCGCTGAAGGATGTGAGAGCGCCTGCCGTTGGTCGGCGCCTCACGGTTCTCGTGATAGACGACGATGAACCGATTGTGGATCTTATGAAGAATGCTCTGACGAGACATGACTGTGTAGTCTTCACAGCCCTTTCCGGCGAGAAGGGGTTGGACATCTTCAAGGAAAACCCGGTTGACCTTGTGATTTGTGACCTTGGGATGCCGGGGATGACTGGATGGGAGGTAGGGAAAGGAATCGGGGCAATATGTCGGGAGCGAGGAGCCCCAAAAACTCCTTTCATTCTTCTTACCGGTTGGGGAGGACAAAAGACGGAAAAGGAGAAAATGGCCGAGAGCGGTGTGGACGTGGTTATGGAGAAACCGCTGAACATCAAGAAACTGTTGGAAGTCATTCGGCAGGTCGCCGAAAAGAGCCAACCAAGAGACCCCCATAAATGAATCCAGCCGGAGATTGCTGGAACAGGGGGCAAGGTTGCGCTCTTGGGCTGACGGCAGGCTGTCTCACAGCGTTCTTTCCGTCTTTTCGCAACAACGCGAAATAATTACCCCCCCCCATTTTCTATGGTATTATCGTTATGTTAGGAGGCTGCTTGCTCGCCTGGAGCGTTAGCCCGGCTTATTCTGGGGATCTATGAGGCGTCTTGGGAGGAGAAATGTTCCGAATCAGGCGTAACCTCCACCGTTGGAGCAACCGGAAGAGAGGTCCTGTTTTCTTGGAGGCTCTTACAAGGGAATTGGAAGAGCGCCTCATGATTCAAGGTCGAGGAGGACACTGATATGGGGGGAAACTATTCCAATAGATTGATTGTTCGTTTGGTCATCATAGTCTTGGTAGCCTTGCTCCCCACGGTTGGGGTGATTGTTCACAACGCGCTGAGATTCAAGTCGCATGAGGGTGAAGAGTCAGTTGAGGCTCTTCGGCGCTCAGTGAACGAGATTTCGCGACAGTACTTGCATCAGATCCAGGCGACCCACGCGCTCCTTTATTCCCTGGCGCGGATGCCCGAAGTGGGCCGAGCGGATGCGGCCGCTTGCCAAGATCTGTTCGCCGGGCTTAAGGGCCTTTCGCGTTTCTATGATAATATCGGCCTCATAGGGAAAGATGGATATGCCTTTGTCAGCGCTGTTCCATTTGCCGGCGTGTACTATCTGGGTGACCGGCAGCATGTCCGGCAGGCTATACAATCCCGCGACTTCGCTACAAGCAAATTGCAAATGAGCCGGATCCTGCGGCAACCCACATTGGTGTGCACCTACCCGGTGCTGGACGGATCCGGGGAAGCGCAAGGGGTGCTTTTTGCCAATCTCAACCTGCGCTGGCTCCCAGAATTAATGGAGGAGGCCCGGCTCCCCTCCGGGTCCGATCTGACCATTACTGATGACAAGGGAAACTTGCTGGCTTGCTATCCCCACCCGGAAGAGCTAATCGGAAAGACTCTGCCCCCCGGATTTCTTGAGGTCGTCCGGAAAGAAGGAAAGGGAACCCTGGAAGAGGTTGGGGCGGACGGCGTCAAGAGGCTGTATGCTTTTACAGCATTAGGGAAGAATCCTGTGGGCTACGCCCTGGCAGGCACGCCAGTCGCTGTGGCTTATGCCGCCGCGGACAAAGCCCTGAGGGTGGATCTGCTGATTATGGGTGTCTCTTTGACGCTGGCCTTAGGATTAACATGGATAATGGGCTTCACGACTATTACACGACCTGTTCACAAATTGGCACAAGCCGCAGGGCAATTGGGCAAGGGGGATCTGAGCGCGCGCATCGGCTCCGTTAGCGGTTTAGAAGAATTCAGTCGTTTATCCCACGCATTTAACGGGATGGCCGAATCCCTCCAGCGGCGGGAAACGGAACGCTCGCAAGCTGAGGCGGCGCTTCGAGAAAGCGAGACACGATTTCGCAGCGTGTTCGAACAAGGTCCGCTTGGGATTGCCATAGTCGGTACGGATTATCGGTGGATTGCCATCAATCCTACACTGTGTGAAATGGTAGGATATACGGAGGACGAGTTGACCAAGCTCACCTTCGTTGACATCACCCACCCGGACGACATGGAGGCGAATCTCAGATATGCCGAGAAGTTGAGTCGCGGCGAAATACCATCGTATACCATGGAAAAGCGGTACATGAGAAAGAATGGCGGAGTCGCTTGGGTTAGTATGACAGCCTCCACTTTGCTGGACGACCAGGAGCGACTTCTCTACTTCTTAGTGATGGTCGAGGACATCGCCGAACGCAAGCTCGCTGAACAGCGTTTGGCCGAGGCTCACGAGTTCAACCGGAGCATTCTGGTTGCATCGCCTCTGGGCATAGCGACCTACAGGTCCGATGGGCAATGTGTTTCGGCCAACGAAGCGATAGCCTCCATTGCAGGCGCGACAGCGGAGCAGCTTGTCGCACAGAATTTCCGTGAGATCGGATCATGGCAAAGATCCGGCCTGCTGACTGCGGCCGAAGAGGTTCTGGAAACCGGCGTTTCGAGGCGTGTCGAGGCTCAATTCGTGTCCACATTCGGAAAAGAGGTCTGGGTGGACTGCTCTTTCAGCCGTTTCACATCAGGAGGAGAACCTTTCCTCCTCCTTACGGCCAACGATGTTTCAGAGCTGAAAAGAGTTGAGAACGAGTTGCGGGAAAGTGAAACGAGGTACCGGAAACTATTCGATGACTCAAGAGACGGGGTCTATGCCAACACGCGTGACGGGAAGCTTCTGGCAGCCAACAAGGCCCTTCTGGACATATTGGGCTACACTGAAGAGGAGTTTATGGCAACAAACGCGGTCGATCTGTACGTGGATCCCAACGATCGTCTGCGGTTCCAGGATTTTATTGAGCGCAACGGCTATGTCGAAAACCACGAGAGCTGGTTGCAAAACCTCTTATGGGCACTAACCGTGCGAAATCGCGCACGATTTAAGTGCTTGTTCTTTTAGAAGAAGTTGTGTATTTGACTCGCCGGAGGTAAGTCCGGTGAGCAAACGTGTCGTGTATCTGACTGATGAGCAGTGGAAGAAGATTGAGCCTCTCATACCCAAGCCTCCCCCTCGACCGAGGGGAGGCCGTCCCAGGGC
>VGSG01000113.1 GCA_016875095.1 Deltaproteobacteria bacterium | reverse complement strand
CTATGCCCCGGGGACATCACCAAATGTCGCTGCTGCCAAAGAATTGAAGACTGTTATGGGAACGGCGGAACCGAATTCGTCGTGGAATTCCCTCCGGAACTGGTGCAATCCGAAGAGCCACTGTAGGGGCAGGCTTTCAGCCGCAAAGGGGAAAATCCCCCTTCCATCTTTTCAAAAGGGGGGTGAGCGCTGCCTCTACCCCTTCTATAAAGGGAACCGAGAGCTGCCTTTCCCCCTTTTCTAAAGGGGGATACAGGGGGATTTCCGAAGCGGCAGAGGCAAGTGGCAACCCGAAGGATTATGTTTCTCCTAACCCGACCAAAAGGTCATTGCCCCTATTTCCGACCTGTCGCCGTCTTCAACATCTCGGCGCGAGCGTGGGCAACCGCGCAAAAGTACGGCGTTTCTCCGTCCATCTCGCCCGTCTCTAAATAGTTGTGGGCCGGGCAGGAAAGGCACAGGTCGATGATGGGGCAAGCGTGACAAGTCTCCAGGTATGCGGTGTTGCGGGAGCGCAGGTCACGCACCTGAGGCGCGAATTCATACCAGGCTTGCTTCAGACGGCCCACGCGCAAATCATAGGTAGTCCCCGGCGCCCACAAGGAACCGCACAGCCGGAACAGTCCATCATAACCGACGACGAATTCACCCATTCCCGTTCCACAGTGGAAGAGATGATCGCAGCCGGAATGGCAGAGGTCCGATTGGATCAGCTCATCGCAATGGTTGCGCAATTCGCGGAATCGTTCCGGATCGGACTGCTCGAGAGCAGCGATCTCGTCAGGACTGAGGCGTTCCTCGCGAATTTGAGCGTTGCGGACCGGATCGCGATCGAAACGAAGATTGAGCAACGGGTCGAAGCGGTAATAGCCCATCGTGCGGCTGCGACAGAATTCCGCAATGAGCGATAGCTCATGGACGTTAGAGCGGAGAGCCATAGCTTTCAGACGGACCGGAATGCCGTTCACCAGCAGCCGGTCCAAGCCGGTCCGGAAAGCAGCAAATGAGCCTGGCCGGCGGGTAACTGCTTCATAGGTGGCCTCTGTGACCCCGTAGGCCGTCACTTCCAGAATTTTGGCGGGGTATTGCCGAAAAAGCTCAACGTGCTCATCCCGTATAAGGGTTGCGTTTGTGAAAACGCTGACCACCAAGCCTTGGCGTTTTAGGCCCAGGTAAACATCCGAAAAGTCGGGTCGCAGGAGCGGCTCCCCACCAGTGATCAGGCACCACAATGCTCCCATTTCAGCCGCTTCCCCTGCGATGCGCAGGATCTCCTCCAGGGTAAGCTCATCAGCCGCGGCCCGCGAATCACCCGCAGGGAGGTTGATATAACAGTGGCGGCAGTCGTTGTTGCAGCGTGCGGTAAGTTCAAGAGTAAAGCCGAGCGGAGCCCGCTTCCGGGTGAGTTTTTTCCATAGATGAAACTGCGATATATTCAATGAATCGACAACAGGCGTATCCATGCGCTACGCTCGCCGGATGAGTCTTCGAAACCCGTTCCAGACCGGCCATACCAATCCCCAGAGCAAACCGCTGCGGATGAGCCGAACGATAAGTCGGCGTTCCGGTCCCAGGCCAAGCCGCCGGCGGCTGCTTCCTCGCTCCACCTTGACCACGCGACCCAGGATGTTTCCTCGGGGTATCGTCTCCGGAACAGATCCGAACGCGTCACCCCGGATAACGAATTCCGATCCGAAACATTCTACCACTCGATGAACGCCCAGGCTTGGCCTTTCTCCGGAGGTAACGGAAAAGGCCACAACTTCTCCCACGCGTGGCGCCCTGCCCTCCAAAGCTTCGATAGTGAGCGTATCGCCGTCCCTAATGAAGGGCGTCATACTGGCCCCGCGGGCGCAAAAACGAAACAGACCGCCCCGGTCCAGCACGGCCTTCATCAGCTCCGCCAGCCCGTCAGCGGACAGCAACAGAGTGCCATCATCACGAAACTTCAACCAGAATCCTCCGTTTTGCCAGCTCTGACACGAAGCCCAGCACGTCCTGGTCGATTTCGGCGCCCTCATACGCCTCTGAAAGCTCCTCGGTCACTTGTCTGAGGGACTTCTTGCCGTCCAGGAGCTTCCAGACCGCGCGGCCGGTTTCATTCAGCGTGAAGAGCTCATCGTCAATGTTGCCGATACCGGCTGTCAGGGGAACAATGATGATTTCACCTTCGATTTCACGCGCGACAATGTCATCAGAGGGCGCGTAGATCTTTTCAAGAGAAACAGGCCCAGTCATGTATCACCATTACCCTTTCACTAATATTGCCGCGCCCTTGCACAGTTCTTCGCGGATATCCAGGTGTTTCACTAAGAAACCCCCGGATTCCATCTCTGAGCGTACTTCATCTTCATTCACGAATGAATGGTGAAATTCGCGATCGAGCAGGAGTTGGTCGCCGCATTCAAACCGGCGTAAACCAAAGCCCAGTCGGTCTACCAGGGCTCGCGCCCGTCTTGCCAAGGGAGAACAAACAGCCAACGTAGGATTCCAACTGAATTGGCAGACCACATACCCTTCCGGTCGAAGAGCCTGGTGAACCCGCCGCAACATTTCGACTCGTCGAGCGCGTGACGGAACCGAGGAATAGAGGGCTGCCGAGAACCAGATCACATCGAAGGAGGCCGCGGGAACTTGAAGCCTGGAAATATCCTGGACCAGACCGCCGATTTCCACGTCGCGCCGTCGGGCGGCTGCCTGAGCTTGGGCAACCATCTCCGGCACGAAATCAACGCCAATAATCTCAAACCCTTGCTTTGCCAGGGGAACGGCTTCGCGGCCGCCTCCAACACCGAGGAGTAAAAGGCGCCCGCTCCGGATCGGGATCCGCTCCAGCAGGGCCGTTTCGTTCTCGAACAGCCCGCCTTCCACGAGTCGGGGGTCGCTCCAAGAAGCCACCTGATGAGATCTTGCGTATGAGCTTTGGGTGAACTCGATCAAGTCATCCGGCTTCATGACCACCAGGCCCAGGAACTTCATCCCGTTCGCCAGCCGAATGAGGCCCTTCGAAAGCCTGATGCGCACGCTCATACGGTTAGTTGCCTTAAGAGCCGAGTTCATGGTCAAGAAGCCCTCACCGGGCCTGGTACGCGAAAACACAACTAAAATCGGACCTCCAATCCAACTGAATCGGTTGTCTCCGACTCAAGGTTTCCGGTCAGCTCCACCTGGATGTCCGCTGACTGCATTGAATGAAACAACCGAAAATAAGCCATCGACACAGGGTGACATTAGTATTTGCGCCCGGAACGCCTCCGGATACGCTGGCCTTGCAGTATTGCAGGACGTCCTCGGCTCGTTCACTGCGTACCAGCACGATCAACTGAGGTGTTTCCCAGCGTTTCCGATGATCTTCCATGATCGTATGACCACCTCCGTTCGGATGGAATTATCCGTCTCAGC
Source organism: Deltaproteobacteria bacterium (assembly GCA_016875095.1). Taxonomy (GTDB): domain Bacteria; phylum Desulfobacterota; class Desulfomonilia; order Desulfomonilales; family Desulfomonilaceae; genus VGSG01. The sequence goes on along the minus strand of VGSG01000113.1, from coordinate 9,067 downwards.
GGCAAGCTTTCCGCTCAGCTCCACTTATTGGCCTCCGACTGACATCTGTTCCTACAACGCGAAACGGTTGTTCGGCACTGCCTGATGTCCAGGTTGGGGCCTGCCACGGATCCGGCCTCATCAGTCTTGCAATGGTAGAGCACGTTTTCGGGCTGATCGCTCCGAACCAACACGATCAACTTGGGTTGCCGCCATGGTTCTCGCAGGGCTGCCATAGGAACGCTCCTTTCCTGAGACAAACGCTCAAGAAATCGTTAGCGTCAATGTCGAGGTATTGCACTCAATATACGAGACAGACTGCACGGAACGCAACGGCAAATCGTGAACAATGAGTTGCCCGGGACGAGCGAGAAGTTCATCCGGGTATTGTCGCTCTGAAAGTCCCCCTATATTCCCCTTTAGAAAAGAGGGAAAGGCGCTACATACCTTCCTTATGCTAAAGGCGGCAGGAGGGATTTTCCCTCGGGATATGTCCGATTCTCGAGGGCCAGTCTTCGATTTCCCAGCCATGTTCACCCGGACGCAGAAGGCCCAACCACTGCGCTTGCAGGTGGGTAAGGGAACATTGGAATTCAAGGGGTCTGTCCAGCGCGCCGGTCTCATTCCAGGACCTCGCGGGGCACTGGTCGCAGAGGCTTTTCAAAAAGCACCGGGCGCACCGTCTCAGGTATTCGGCGTTGGAGGCGCGCATCACACGGACACGGGGAAAGAAATCCAGCACAGCTTCCTTGAGTGACCCGTTCCGCAGATCGTAGGTCAGTTCCGGCGCGCGTAACCCAAGGCAAGGTTCCAAGCGACCGTACGCGTCCACGGAGCCTCCATGACCCGCGCCGCAAGGAAACAATCGGTCTCCGGGCGGTCCTAGGAACTTGCCGCAGAATTCATACATCTCTTTGCGATAGCGGTCAGCGCGCCGCGTGATGACGGCCAGCGCCTCCTCAGGAGAAAGCCGCATGGCCTCAATTCGGCGATCCTTTTCCGGGTCGTCTCGCCTGCATCGCTTCTCAAGAAAAACTACGCGCTGAGGGGGCGCGTCCATCCACGGAATGTCTGCAGCAAATGATTCAAGCTCGTCGATTTCCTCACGGTTTGGTGGGAGCAGCGCCGTCTTGATCGCAAAGGGAACGTTCCGCTGCCGAAGGAGCTCCAGCCCCCGTCGGAACTGAGCAAATGATCCCTTGACCCGAGTCACGTCCTCATACGAATCCGAATGCATACCGTACACGGTGATTTCGATGGGGATGAGCGGCGGGATCTTGGCAAAGAGATCGGCCAAGCGGCGATCAATCAGGCGGCCGTTGGTGAAGATCATCACCTTGAGCCCTAAACGCCGCGCGAAGAGGTAAAGTTCCTCGAAGTCCTCGCGCAACAGGGGCTCTCCGCCGGTGAAACGCGCCTCCATGCCTCCCAGGGCCGCGACTTCTGTCAGCATCCGTCGGACTTCGCCGGCGCTCAGCTCACGTTCGAGCGCGGAAGGATCGTCTGCCGGCAGGTTGATGGAACAGTGAATGCAATTGTTATTGCACCGCTCGGTAAGTTCGAAATCCAACCGGCGCAGCATGGACGCCTTGCCGGGCCATCGTTCGAATTTATCCGATGAAATGCGCTCAACGTATCCCATCAGTCACCAGCTCTCTCAGGTGCGGGACGATCTCTCCGCTCCGGTCGAAGCGCATGTCGTAGCAGGGCACGTTTTGGACGATCCGTTCCACGAGTCCGAGGCTCTGTTCCCACCATTCACGGGTACACAAAGGCTTGATCAGGCAGGCTAATAGACGTTGAGTGATCAGATGACGGTCGTGCATCGGTTCGATGCGGTTATCCGCGGACTTGTTCAGGAATACAATGCCTCGGAGAGGCGCCGAACCCGGGGAAACCTCCTGGACCTCGCCGTGACTCCAGGTTCCGTGAATTTTGAAACCATCGGGCCAGTCGCGCACGATGATCCGATCGTCACACAGGATTTCTGCCTGCCTTTGTAACATGCGGGTCACAGTGGATTTCCCCGCGCTGGAATGACCCACAAAGAGCAGCCCCGCGCGGTCCAGAACGACCCCCGCCGCATGCATGTAACAACCCTGCCGCCGCGCAAGCAGTTGAGCGATCAGGATCTGGTCCGTGACAAGCAGGGTCAGGTTGAGGAAACCTTGGGAACGGATGGTGGCCTCCTGATCGGCAGGGCTGTAGATCACTCCGTGAGAGTAGTCCGAATCAAAAACCGCCAGACGTTCAAATCGAGTATTCCTCGATCCCGGGGAGGGATTGGCATAGATCAGACTCTCGCCTCTGCGATAGACGGCCCACGGGGCTTTTCGGTACAGAGGGATACCCAGGTCCCTTGGTCTCGTCTGCGGCATCCCGAAGACATGCCTCAATGTCACCAGATCTTCGCCGGGTCTTTGCGCTTCGAAAGCCAGGAGGGGCGCCGCGAAACGGATCTCATCCAGGGGCAAATGACTTTCCACCTGAATCGTAATCCCTGCAATTTCAAAGTACCGCCGATGGCGGGACACCCACTCCTCCTTGTAGCGTCGCGTCTCCTCAGCCACTCGGCACAGATAGGGAAGGGGAGCCGACAAACGTCCGGTTTCCAAGTACGCGTACACCGGACACCAGCGGCACTCGGTACGTTTTTCGCAACTGCCGCAGTTCCGACGCCACTCATCGCCACCCCGAGCCCGATCCGCAAGAGCAGGGATGAATTCCTCCCAGGCTTCCCGGAGGCTCCCTCCGCGCAGATCGTACCGCAGGGCCGGGTCTTTCACGAAACAACAAAAGCTCAGCCCGCCGTACGGATCCACGTGAAACTCGCATCGTGATTCGATACAACCGGCGAAGAGGCGTTCATCTTCTTTGCTGAGGCCCATGCAGTGCGTCCCAATTCGGCGATCGATTTCCTTTTGTCGTTCCTCATAGGACACATCAGGGGGATCCAGGGCTACCACTTCACTGGGAGAAAGGCGCTGAGCCGCAATTTCCGCATTCTTCTCGGGTGAGCCGGAAGCCGATAGAAAGAGCCACGCGGCTCCGCACCGCCACTGGGGGCTGAGCGATCGGGCGAGGTCGATCATCTCTTGCCACTGGTGATAATTATCTTTCATCGGGATAAGCTGCACAATGAAACGTGCGCCCGCCTCCCGTAGGTAAGCCATGCCGCGCAACGTCGCCTCGAATGAACCGGGATTACGAGTGATATGGTCGTGGACCACACGAGTAGCGCCATAAAGCGCCACCATTTTGACGCCTTCTCGTTTGAGCAATCGGGCGATCCGGGGTGTAATCAGCGTGCCGTTGGTGTTGAGTGTATACGTGCTCGATTTCTTGATAATGTAGCCCATAATATCGGCGAAATCCGGCCGCAGCATGGGTTCGCCGCCTGAAATAGCCCATTCCCGAGTTCCAAGCTTCCGCGCTTGATCCACAATGCTGCGGATCTCCTCGAAGCTTAGCTCCTCGCGCTTCTCAGGCCCATTGGCAGGTATCCGCAGCCAGCAGTGGCGGCAATCGTTGTTGCACCGATAGGTCAGATCCAGGCTACCTTCGAGCGGCAGACGAGGCATGTGACTAACGGTCTTTCGAGCCACATATTCCGACATTGGTTGAGTTTACCGCAGCTTGCTCGGCTTGAGAAGTACACCCGTTGCCAAGAATGATGTCCGTTTGGTGGCTAGACAGGAAATCCGGCAGCAGGCGTTCAGGCATCAACCGCGGCGCCACAGGCGCCGGAAGAGAGTCACCTTTGAGCGGAGGTAGTCCGTCAAACGTTCAAATGATCCCGTGTCAGGCTGGCCCACAGGCGCCGCAAGCTTCTTACGCAGATACCGAGCCCGAGCGCTCCATCCGTCCAGGCGCTCGATTCTGGCAATCACCCGCCAGAAATAGGCGAACCTGCCGCGAATGACTCGGTCCTCAAGCGGCCGAGGAGTATATGAGGCAAGCGCCGCCCACAGATCCGCCGGCGCACGCGTTTCCCAGTCTTCGCTCAGTTCATGAAAAATCCAGAACAGAGGCCGCATTACTCCTAAAGAGCGGGCCAACGCAATGAGTCGGTCCCAATCCGGATTCAGGGCGCGCATCAGCAGCACAAGGTCCACCCAATCTCTAAGGTCCCCACGGTGATTCAAATTATGAAGCGCCAGGTGAATAAAATTAAGTTCGGGTGAAAGATAGAAGACCCGACAACCATAGAGTTCGCCTTCGATCGCATTGTCCCAAAGAATGTCGGAACGAAGCTCGTAGTAACCCATTGACCGGATACAGCGGTGAAGGTCAATGAATTCTGGAGGAGATCCGGAATACCCGTAAACTCTGGGCAACTTCAGCAGGCGCTCTTCCTCAGGGTCCAATTCAACCGAGAGACGGTAACCAAGGCGTTCCAGTTCTTCGCAGGCCTGTTCAAAGTGTTCGTCTCGAACAAGCAAGTCCAGGTCGAGCATGGGCCGGAGGGCAGGATCGTTGTAAACAAATCGGCCCAGGTACGCGCCCTTGAGGAGTAGCAACGGAATGCCGTGAGAATCGAATGCAACCAAAAGCTGTCGTAGAGCCGCTTCCCTCTGTATGACGCGAATGGCCGAGGCTCGATAATCCTGCCGCAAGTCCGCGAGAATCGCTGGGTCCAGGCCGACGTCCGTGTGATCTTTCAAGGATATGTATAACCAGGGACTGACACTTTCCGCGCGCACTACTTTCAAATGGTCCGTGGTCCACTCGCTGCAGATCCCCGGTTCAGGGACGAGACCCGAGGCCAGAGCCAGGACCACTCTTCTGACGTCAGCCGATGGATTCAAGGCTTGTGTTCCGCGCATGGGCCGAGTGTGGGGTGGCCCATTGACGTCTCATGAGCGCAATTCATACTTCCCTCTTGGGCGCGGAGCGTCGTGCCCCCTTAGCAAGGATCTCATGCGCGGACGCGTATGTATATACCTGAGGAAGGAATGCTTCTGCGCCTAACCGCCGTACGGGACGGGGCCGTCTCAGCCGTCCGCTTGCCCGCGACTCTCGGGGTCAGCCGATTGTCCTCTCCGTGAAAGCAATCCGAGCTTGGTGTGCAGCTCTTGAAAGGACTTCATCATGAGATCGTGGATGAGAACGAGCCTATTGTGAGGGCTTTGCGCATTGTCCAGGCGCTTGTCGATTTCCGCTTGAAGCGCTTTCAGCTCAGGATGGCTGTCGAGGAACTCGTCCCGTTCCTTGATGGCCTGTGCATGGGCGTCCGATTTTACGATTTGCAGTTTGGACATGAATCACCACGCTGCATGACCACTCATTCTTCAAATATTATAGCACAAAAAGGACAAATGCTCATGCGTTATCCCACATGCGGTGTAAGCATTCACTTACGCGGGGCACAAGAAAAAACCCTGCTGGGTTTTATCGCGTCGAAAATCCTCCTGTATCCCCCTTTAGAAAAGGGGGAAAAGCAGTAAGCACCCCCTTTCCAAAAGGGAGGAAGGGGGGATTTTCTCCCGACACAAGCCGGCCTGCTTGACTAAGAATTCAGGATTGGCTTTACTGCCACCACTTTGGCGCGACGAGAGGGTTTTGGAGTTCATGACCACAAAGTCAATACTGCTTCTCGCCGGAGAGGCTTCGGGAGATTATCACGCGGCCGCGCTCGTGCGGGATCTTAAAGAACTTGTCCCGGACGTGCGCATTTCCGGAATAGGGGGAGACAGGCTGGCGCAGGCAGGGATGGAGGTCCTGCGCCACTACCGTGAAATAAACACGATTGCGCTGGGCGAAGGTCTCCGCCAAGTCCGCAACATCCTCTCAGCTTATCGGGTCATGAAGAACGAATTGAGGAGCGGCAAGCATCAGCTCTTCATTCCGGTGGATTATCCGGATGTCAACCTGCGGTTATGCCGGATAGCTCGCAAAGCGGGTACGCCGGTCTGTTACTACGTGAGTCCGCAGGTGTGGGCCTGGCGAAAAGGGAGGATACGCACGATCGCGCGTCGGGTGGACAAAATGATGACGCTCTTCCCGTTTGAGGAGCGCCTATACCGGGAAGCCGGGGTTGAGTCGGTCTTCGTGGGACACACCATGGTGAAAGACATCCCGGAAAACTGGGATCGAACTTCTCTTCGCCGCGAGTTGCAACTCAACGAAGACTCTTACGTGGTGGCTCTTGTCCCTGGGAGCAGACCCGCGGAGATCGGTCGAATGCTGCCGAGAATGTCCCGGGCCGCGGAGCTTTTTGCGCGCAAGTTTCCCGACGCGTCCTTCGTTCTGCCGCTGGCCGCGGAGCATCTCAAACCACTCGTGCAGAGCATTCTCGCGGACTATCCTATTGAGGTCCGCGTTCACTCTGTGGAAGCCCCCCGGATTATGGCCGCCGCGGATAGCGGCCTGGTCACATCAGGCACGGCGACGCTCCAGGCCGCGCTCTGTGGGATGCCTCACGCGGTGGTGTACGTTGTGGATCCAATTACCTGGTGGTTCGGGTTGAAGGTGATTCACCCGCTGCTCATGGAAAAGGACGTGCATCTCGCGATAGCAAATGTGCTCTCCATCCAGGAGGAAACCTTTGGACCGGGTCCCATTGCGGAGATGCAGGCCCACGGGATCTCCATAACCTGCCAGGAGTGCGGACGAGCGCTCTTCGTTCCCGAAGCGCTGCAGGACCGCGCAGCGCCCGAAAACCTCGCGGAATGGCTGACCAGGTTCCGCTTGGACCAAAACCTGACGCAGACCATGAAAAGCGGGTTTCGTCGGATCAGACGGATGCTCGAGCCTCCGGGGCAGGGCCCCATCGCCGCCAAAATCGTAGCGGAGATGCTCCGGAAATAACGGGCGCGTAAAACCAAGTTGCGTTCAAAGAGGCAATACGGCATGGGCAGCGGGTTGGGGGTCAGGTGAACGAAGATCTGACGGCTCAGCGTCATTCGTAGTGAACCAGACCCCCAACCTCAGCCGCTCACGGGTGATTCGTTTGAAAGCGAATTGGCGCAAGGCGCGGATTGCGGTGTGGACGAGCGCGGCCCCGTACAAACGAAAGGCCCTCGTGCACTGGTAGGGACACCAAGGCCTTCCTATTCCAAAGTTTCTCCTAGATGTAGGTAGGTTGCTTATTCGGACACCACTGGCATCCCTGGGTTCCCCGAAAAAAACGGTCTCCTCGTTACCTTGTGATAGCACAGGCTTTTAAGCGCACGGCACTCCAAATTCATAGCTCGGGGCCCAGAGCGTTGGGTAGCTCGCTGATGTGGCTGAGAACGCGGCGCGCGCCGGAGATGGCCAGCTCTTCTGCGGAAAAAATCGAATTAGCAATGGCGTAGCAGTCTATGCCCGCGTTGGCCGCAGCTTGGACGTCCAGGGGCGCGTCTCCCACATAGATGGTCGTTTCTTTGTTTGTCCCTGCAGACTTCACGAATTCCTCGAACATCTCGCCCGAAGGCTTGGCTTTGAACCCGTCTTGAGCGCCGATAATACGAGTCATGTGGCGCGAGAAACCCAAGTGTTGCGCCAGACGTCGAGCATACGGCCCGCGCTTATTGGTCACCACGCCTGCGATGACCGCGCCGTCGAGATTCTCCAGGGTTTCCAGCACGCCCGGGAGCAGCCCGGTCTTTTCCATGTAAATGGCGTCGTAATACTCCCGGAAGATCCCGATCGCCTCTTCTGTTTCGTGCGGCTTGAGATACGAGTGAACAAAGTCCACCAGCGATATGGAGGTCTTCCTGACGACCTCCTCTTTGCTCATCGTTGGATAGCCCATGCGGACAAACATATGGTTGAACGCATCGACGATGGTATCGATCGAATCCACAAGAGTGCCGTCCATATCGAAGGTGACTGCCTCGATGCGCCGCGTGAGGAGCAGAGGAACATCCCGGAAACCGTCTGCGCGAATTGAGGGAAGGCTTTCGCGCGCGCAGTATACGAAGAGGTCCTTCAGTCCGATCACCAGATCAGCGTGGCTCGCCACATGGCGGTCGGATTCGCCGTCGCCGATGAGGATAATCTTGTCGTACTGCGGCCTGAATTGTTTCAGCACGCCCAGCTTGCACGTTCCGCAAACGCCGCACTCAGGATCCGCGTGGGGTGACGCCATGTGAACCTGCCCGTTCGGCTCCAGGATGAGCGCGTTGGCAAACACATCGAGCCCGTCAATGCCGTGATCGCGGAAGAGCGTCCTGATCGTGCCGTCGAATCCGTCCGAGACGATCTTTACGTCGATACCCTTTGAACGCGCCCAATCCAGGAAAGCGGGGAAATGTGGATCCAGCAGCGCAAATCTTCGGACAAACTCCTCCAGATCGCGCTCGGTCATGCGCATGAGCGGCGCGACCGCTTCGTACACCCCGCGCGAGCCTATCTCGCCGCGCAAGTACCGCTTCACATGATGCCGCCACTCCGCGGAATAAACGTGATCCCGAACCAGACGATTCACCGTGTCTCTGATCGACACTGTGCCGTCAAAGTCGCAAAGAATGAGCGCCTTGGGTTCTGCCCGGGGTTCGGCTTGGGTGGAGTTCTCTCGATTCATAGCGATCCGGAGGAGCAAAAACCGCCTAAAGGACAAATGGACGTAAGGGCTTCGTTTCCTAATTTAGGCGCCGTATGTCGGGGGGGATTGGTGCGGCTGGAATCCCCGGATCTAGTCCGGGGCAGGCTCTGCCTGTCGTTCCGTAATAGACAGGCGAGACGCCTGTCCCACCAGAACCCTGTTTACGACGCGTACTTATGCAACCGAGCGCTGAGCCTTCAGCCGCCCGGGCCATTCATTAGGACACGTCAATGATCTCGTAGGTTCGGAGCCCGTTGGGCGTCTTGACCTCCACCACGTCCTCCGCCTGTTTTCCGATGAGCGCGCGCCCGAGCGGAGATGTGACGGAGATGGTCCCTCGGCTTATGTCAGCTTCGTCTTGCCCCAGGAGCTGGTAGCTTTTCTGCTCGCTGGAGTCCACGTCTTCCAACGTGACTGTTGCGCCGAATACAATCCTGTCGGTGGCTTGACGATTCCGCAAATCAATCACTTCACACGTGGCCAGCCGCTCCTGAAGGTCACGGATGCGCGCGTCGAGCAAGCCCAGTTTTTCCTTGGCGTACGTGAATTCCGCGTTTT
>VGSG01000112.1 GCA_016875095.1 Deltaproteobacteria bacterium | reverse complement strand
ACACTTTCCATAGCGACCGCTTCCCTGACCTCAAGGCCGATTACATTCTCGCCAATCCGCCTTTCAACGTCAGCGACTGGGGCGGCGAGCGGCTTCGCGAGGACAAACGCTGGAAGTACGGGGTGCCACCAGCAGGCAACGCCAACTTCGCCTGGGTTCAGCACATGATCTACCACCTTGCGCCTACGGGTTTGGCGGGCTTCGTGCTCGCCAACGGCTCTATGTCCTCCAACCAATCGGGCGAGGGTGAGATCCGCAAGGGTATCATTGAGGCTGATCTCGTGGACTGCATGGTGGCGCTGCCTGGTCAGCTTTTCTACTCGACACAAATCCCTGCTTGCCTCTGGTTCCTGGCGCGAGACAAGAAAAACACCCGCTTCCGAGACCGTCGCGGCCAGGTACTCTTTGTTGATGCCCGCAAGCTTGGTGTGATGGTCGATCGCACACACCTCGAATTCACTCCCGAGGAGATCGCCCGTATTGCTAAGACCTACCACGCCTGGCGCGGGGAGAAGGACGCGGGTGAATACGAAGACATCCCGGGTTTTTGCAAGAGCGCCATGCTCGACGCTATCCGCAAGCACGGCCACGTGCTCACGCCCGGCCGATATGTGGGCGCAGAAGTGCAGGAGGACGACGGCGAGCCATTCGAGGAGAAGATGCGACGGCTGACTACTCAGCTTTGGGAGCAAATTAGCAATGGACGAAAACTTGATGAAGCCATTGAACGTAATCTGAGGGAGTTAGGATATGGCGGGTAGGCAGAAGAAAATGGACTTTGCGTCGCTCGTTTACGCTATCCGGCACGTCGATGAACTGTGCACAGATCAGGCAGGGAGTAAGAACTTTCTTCCTATGAGCCGTTTCCAAATCTTGGAGAATTGGGAGTCAATGACTCCCAATTCCATCGTCGAAACCTAACAGACTTATTTGAAGGAGTTAGGATATGGCTGGGATTAGAGTTGAAGTCAGCCCGAAAGTTCTATCGTGGGCAGCGGAGCGCACTGGAGTAAACCTTCAACGCAAGTTCCCACACCTTGGGGAGTGGCTTTCTGGGGTCGCACAGCCAACTCTACGGCAACTAGAAGAGTTTGCGAAGGTTACCTCTGTGCCTTTTGGCTACCTGTTCCTTCCAGAACCTCCTGAGGAACGTTCCCCTATTCCTCATTTTCGGACAGTGCCTCAGCACATGCCAGAGCGTCTCAGCGCCGACTTGATGGAGACGATCCAGATTATGCAGCGGCGCCAGGCATGGATGCGAGAATACCTTATTGAGCAAGGTCACGAACCGGTGCCGATCGTTGGCTCGGCGAGCGTCCTCGAGGATCCAAGCGCTGTAGCTCGGCAGATGTGTAAGGTTCTGGAAATAGGCGATGACTGGGCGGCCAGTCAACGGACTTGGACCGAAGCGCTGAGTGCGCTTAAAGATAAGGCAGAAGATTCGGGGATTCTCCTTGTCACTAGCAGCATCGTTGGCAACAACACGCGGCGTAAATTGAGTGTGGAGGAATTCCGCGGATTTGTTCTTGTAGATGAGTATGCCCCTCTGGTGTTTATCAATGGCTCCGACGGTAAAGCCGCGCAGATGTTTACTCTGGCACACGAGTTGGCGCATGTCTGGCTGGGAAGAAGCGCTTCGTTTGATTTGCGCGATCTGCAACCTGCACTAGATGAGACAGAGCAAGTCTGCAACCGCATCTCCGCAGAGTTTCTCGTGCCAGGGGATTCTCTACGCCAGTTTTGGTCCATGGTTCGTGAACAGACTTACCGGTTCCAAGCTGTTGCTCGTAAGTATAAAGTTAGCGAAATCGTCGCAGCGCGACGTGCGCTGGACTTGAGGTTAATCGAGCGGGATGAATTTTTTTATTTCTATGAGGAATACCAGCAGAGGGAACGTCAGAAACGTAAGGCTGAGGAAGGTGGCAATTTCTACGCAACCCAAAATCTTCGTCTTGGGCAGAGCTTTGGCCAAGCGGTAATACTTGCGACAAGGGAAGGTCGCCTACTCTATGACGAGGCCTACCGCCTCACCGGGCTTTACGGGAGAACCTTTGAGCGTTATGCGGAGTTGGTCCTTGGAGGGCGCTGGTGAGCACACCGCCTGTCTTTGTGCTCGATACAAATGTATTTGTCGAAGCGGCGAGGCGCTACTATGCTTTTGACATCGCACCGGCGTTTTGGGTGGAACTGGTGAGCCAGGCCAATTCTGGGCGCATTATCAGTATTGATCGAGTCAAAGATGAATTGGATCGCGGTAAGGATGAACTTGCAAAATGGGCGCAAGGACAATTCAACAATTACTTTGATTTAACCGCCGATGAAGCAGTGGTTACTGCCTATCGTGAGATCATGGTTTGGGCGAATCAACAAAGCCAGTTCAAGGACGAGGCCAAAGCCGACTTCGCACGTACGGACAACGCTGACGCTTGGGTCGTCGCCTATGCCAAAGCGAAGGGATGCGTTATGGTGACTCATGAGCAATATGACAAGAGAATACGCCGCAAAATACCCATTCCGAATGTCTGCCAGGCATTCGGTGTACCATATATAGACACGTTTGAGATGTTGCGGCAGATGGGAGTCACGTTCCGATGAAGAAGCCGAGTGGTAAAGAGGAGTTGGGCTATGGCGGGTGAGTGGGACACCGCAACGATCGATGAAGTCGCCGAAAGGGTCGCGATGGGGCCGTTTGGTTCTTCGATTAAAGTCGAGACTTTTGTAGCGCAGGGCGTGCCTATCATTAGTGGTCAACACCTTCACGGGTTCAGGCTTGATGAGACATCCGGATTCAACTTTCTTAGCCCAGGACACGCAGATCGCCTTAAGAACGCTAATGTGCAAAAAGGCGATATTATTTTCACGCACGCTGGTAACATTGGACAGGTTTCGTACATTCCAGAGAGCTCGAAATACGAACGTTATGTCATTTCTCAGCGCCAGTTCTATATGCGCTGTAACCGCCAACGTGTAATACCTGAGTTTGTCGTTTACTATTTCAATACACCTGAGGGCAGGCACAAGCTCCTTGCTAATACGTCTCAGGTCGGCGTTCCATCAATCGCTCAGCCGGTGACGTATCTGCGTACGATTGAGATTCCACTGCCGCCCCTCCCCGAACAACGCGCTATTGCTCACATCCTCGGCGCGCTGGATGACAAGATTGAGCTGAACCGACGGATGAACGAGACTTTTGAGGAGATGGCCGGGGTGCTCTTCAAATCGTGGTTCGTAAACTTCGATCCCGTCCGCGCCAAAATAGATGGCCGCTGGAAAAAAGGAGAAAGCCTGCCCGGCTTCCCCGCCCACCTGTGGGATCTCTTCCCCGATAGCTTCGAGGATTCGGAGTTGGGAGATATTCCGGCGGGGTGGGAGGTCCAACGACTTGGCGACCTTATCGAGCTTGCATATGGCAAGGCGCTCAAGGAGGAAAATCGCCTCGCCGGGTCGATCCCGGTTTTCGGTTCAAACGGTCAGGTCGGTTGGCATGATCAGAAACTTATTGATGGCCCCGGGATCATTGTGGGGCGGAAGGGTAACCCAGGCGTTGTAACCTGGGCACCGACGGACTTTTTCGCCATAGACACAACGTTCTACGTCGTGCCGAAAACCGAATGCGGAAGCCTCCACTTTCTTTATTACGCGCTTCTTGGGCATGACTTGGCTTCACTCGGAGCAGACTCCGCGGTACCTGGGTTGAACCGAAATCTCGCATATATGAACTTGCAAACTACGCCCCAATCCACCGTGCTGGATGCATTCGACAGACAAGTAAAACCGCTATTTGATAAGATATATTCGAACGATCTTGAATCCCGTACCCTCACCGCTTTACGGGACACTCTGTTGCCCAGGCTCATCTCCAGCGAGTTGCGGGTGAAGGATCCTGAGCGCTTTATCGGGAGGCATGCCTAATGGTGGACGGGCCCAAAATCCCTCCGTTCGTGATGCATGGCGCGCGTGGAGCGATCGCCAGTGGCCTGCTGCATATCGAAGAACAGGTAAAGGGGATCGAGCGCGCGGTGGAGGAGAACCCGGGGCTTGCTTTTGACCTCGCAAAAACCCTAATCGAAAGCGCTTGTCGAACGATCCTTACCGAACGTAGTATCACCTTCAACCCCGACGAGGACCTTCCCAGGCTATTCAGGATAGTGACGAGCCACCTGCCATTCCTTCCTGCATCGGCCAGCAGGGAGACCAAGGTTCGCAGGAGTCTGTCGCAAACCATCAACGGACTTCATACGGCTGTTCAGGGGGTCTGCGAATTGCGCAATGCCTGCGGCTTTGCCTCCCATGGTGTGGAAGGTCCGCGGCCGGCGATGGAGGCGGTCCAGGCCCTGCTCGCGGCGGAAACTGCGGATGCAATTCTTGGATTCTTGTACCGCGTTCACCGGCAGGACCGCATGCCGGCCCCAAGTCAGCAGCTTGAGTATGACGATAATCCCGGATTCAACGATTATGTCGACGAGGCCCATGGCACCTTACGAATTTTAGAGGTCGAGTTCAAGCCGAGTGAAGTACTCTTCCGTATGGACCCGGAGGCGTATCGTGTCTATCTCGCCGAGTATGAGCTTGAACCACGTGGCGATGTGGTGGCGACAGATGAGACCAAATCTACGGAGGAGGAGCCATGAATGATCGGGGCGTTACCGAGTCGGTTATCGAGCAGGCCGCCTTGGCTTGGCTGGAGAGCCTTGGCTGGGTCGTGAAACATGGGCCTGACATCGCGCCCGGGGAGCTTTGGGCGGAGCGGAGTGATTACTCCCAGGTTCTCCTGGGAGACCGCCTGCATCAGGGGCTCGCACGCCTCAACCCGCAGCTTCCGGCTGAGGCCCTCGAAGATGCATTCCGCAAGATCATCCGGCCTGAAGGGCCGACACTGGAGGCGCGTAACCGGGCTTTCCATCGTTTGCTGATTGACGGGGTGACTGTCGAATACAAGCGTCCGGATGGAACCATCGCTGGTGCACAAGCTCGTATTGTCGATTTCGAGGAGCCTGACAACAACCACTGGCTTGCCGTCAACCAATTCACTGTTAGCGAAAACAAACATACCCGGCGGCCCGACGTGGTGCTATTCATTAACGGCCTTCCGCTTGTGCTCATCGAACTCAAGAACTCTGCCGACGAGAACGCCACCATCTGGACAGCCTTTCAACAGCTTCAGACTTACATGAGTGAGTTGTCAAGTCTCTTCAGCTTCAACGAGATGCTTGTCGTCTCCGATGGTATGGAAGCACGCATAGGTACGCTTACGGCAGGTCGGGAGTGGTTCAAACCCTGGAGGACGATCTCAGGTGAGTCGCTGGCCGATCCCCACTTGTCCGAGCTGCAGGTCGTGTTGGAAGGGATTTTAGAGAAGCGGCGGTTTCTGGATCTTCTTCGCGATTTCATTGTATTTGAAGATTCTGGCGGTGCGCTCGTTAAGAAAATGGCCGGTTACCATCAGTTCCATGCCGTAAAAATAGCGGCGGAGGAAACTCTGCGTGCTGCGCGATTACGCGAGGAGGCACGTCGGGTTGCGGAACCACCGGGCGGTTATGAAACAAGGCTTGAACACGGTGGCAAACCCGGAGATCGAAGGATTGGCGTCGTCTGGCATACGCAGGGATCGGGGAAGAGCCTGACCATGGCTTTCTACGCTGGCCGCATCATCCGCCAGCCGGAGATGGCGAACCCGACCATCGTTGTTCTCACAGATCGCAACGACCTTGACGATCAACTCTTTGGGACCTTCTCGCGATGCCAGGAACTATTGCGCCAACCACCGGCACAGGCGGAGAACCGCGCTGACTTGCGCGCGAAGCTGCGTGTTAAAGCTGGAGGTGTCATCTTCACAACGATTCAGAAGTTTCTCCCCGAGGAAAAAGGCGATCACCTCCCCGCGCTTTCCGAAAGGCCAAACATTGTCGTGATCGCCGACGAGGCCCACCGCAGTCAGTACGATTTCATTGACGGCTATGCACGGCACATGCGGGATGCGCTGCCGAATGCCTCCTTTATCGGATTCACCGGTACACCAATTGAGTTTACGGATAAGAATACCCGGGCAGTGTTTGGAGACTATATCAGCATTTACGATATCCAGCGTGCGGTAGACGATGGAGCGACGGTTCCCATCTATTACGAGGGCAGGCTGGCCAAGCTTGAGCTGGATGAGTCCCAGAGGCCAAAAATTGACCCGGATTTTGAGGAAGTCACCGAGGGTGAGGAGATCGAGCGGAAGGAAAAACTTAAGACGAAGTGGGCACAGCTTGAGAAAATTGTCGGGGCCGAGAAGCGGCTGAAGGTTGTTGCTCAGGACATTGTCTCGCACTTCGAAGAGCGGCTTGAGGCAATGGAAGGAAAAGCCTTAGTCGTCTGTATGAGCCGGCGTATCTGTATGGATTTACATGATGAGATCGTGAAGCTGCAACCGTCATGGTTTGACGTAGGGGACGACAAAGGAGCAATCAAGATTGTCATGACAGGGAATGCGTCGGAAGGCCCGCGAGTGGCCCAGCACGCCCGCAACAAGCAACGCCGCGAGATGCTTGCCAACCGGTTTCGTGATCCGAAAGACCCGCTTAAGATGGTGATGGTGCGCGACATGTGGCTTACGGGCTTTGACGCTCCGTCACTGCACACGATGTATGTCGACAAACCAATGCGCGGGCATGGCCTGATGCAGGCAATTGCCCGTGTCAATCGTGTGTTCCACGATAAGCCTGGAGGGCTTGTCGTGGACTATCTCGGCCTGGCACACGAACTCAAGCAGGCTCTCGCCACTTACACCGAGAGCGGAGGAACCGGGAAGACTGCAATCGACCAGGAGGAAGCAGTCGCGCTCATGCTTGAGAAGTATGAAATCTGTCGCGGCCTGTTCCACGGCTTTAACTGGTCCAAGTGGGTTTCCGGTTCTCCAGAGGAACGCGTGTCAGTCCTTCCACCGGCACAGGAGCACATCCTTGCACAGGTAGAAGGAAAGGAACGCTTCCAACGGGCGGTGCAGGAATTATCCCAGGCGTTCGCCTTAGCGGTTCCACATGAAGAAGCTCTACACATCCGTGACGACGTAGCCTTCTTCCAGGCTGTTCGTGCCGTACTGGCAAAACGAGCACCAGGTGAAATGAAACCTGAGGAGGACCTCGATCACGCGATCCGGCAGATCGTATCCCGTGCCGTTGCGCCTGAAGGGGTTGTAGACATCTTCTCGGCTGCAGGTCTCAAAAGACCTGACATTTCGATTCTCTCGGATGAGTTCCTTGTTGAGGTCCGCTCAATGCCCCAGCGAAACTTGGCCGTCGAGCTCCTCAGAAAGCTCCTTTCCGGAGAGATCCGGTCTCGCGGGCGTAAGAACGTAGTCCAGGCTCGATCATTCGCCGAGATGCTGGAGCAGGCGATCCGGCGTTACCAAAACCGGGCGATCGAGGCCGCACAGGTGATAGAGGAATTAATTGCACTTGCAAAAGAGATGCGGCAGGCGGACACACGGAGCGAAGCGCTAAATTTGTCCGAGGAGGAGCTTGCCTTCTATGATGCACTGGAGACTAATGACAGTGCGGTGAAAGTGCTGGGGGACAACATCCTTCGTACTATTGCACGGGAGCTGGTTGCAACGGTGCGGAAGAATGTGACGATTGATTGGACCATGCGAGAAAATGTGCGCGCTCAGCTGCGGGTGATTGTAAAACGGATCCTCCGGAAATACGGATACCCACCCGACAAGCAAGAGAAAGCAACACAGACTGTCCTGGAGCAAGCGGAAGTACTTTCACAAGAATGGGTGAATGCATGAAGAATGAAGCTGGTAGTTGTAGAGCCAAATCTGTCCTCGGAGACACATGGCTTCTTTTAGAGAAAAGGACGGAATCCTAAGTTATCACGAATCCATTCTGAGCTAAGAATATGTGTCCTGATCCCACCAAGTGTGACATTCCTTTTTCACCCGGCGATTGGGTGATTGACCGGCACAATCCCGGCCAGCCAGGCCAATACACTGGCAAATGGCGCAAAGCAGGTCCGCACATTATGGTGCAGCTATTCTATCCCGGTGGCGGAACCAGTTATCGCCCGCTGTCTTCTCTGGATGCGATACCGCCCCCAGGCTCAATGGTCGAGCAGTTGCGAAGAGGGCATTTTGGTAAGGTCCGGGATCTTCAGCGTCTTATCACATATGAAAAGCTCAAAGGTACGCTCCATGAGGTAATCTACTCGATGGAAGCGGCACAGATCGATTTTTATCCCTATCAATTCAAACCTGTCCTAAAGTTCATCAACTCACCTTCTGAAAGACTGATCATCGCGGACGAGGTAGGTCTTGGCAAGACAATAGAAGCCGCCTTGATCTGGATGGAACTGCAGGCCCGGCGTCAGGCGCAAAGGTTACTTGTCGTCTGTCCGAAGATTTTAGCCGAGAAATGGCGGGATGAACTCCGTAATAAGTTTATGTTTGACGCGCGAATCGTCAATTTTTTGGAGTTGCAGCGAGAAGTCTCCGATCTCAAGTCCAACGGGCCGGGACATCCGTTTATTCTAATCGGCACTTATACAGGACTTCGTCCCCCGAAGTCCGAGTTACGATTACTGAAGGAGCATCCAGAGGAGGATGTGGGCGGTTCAGAAAAAACGGCGCTCTTGCGCGAGTTGCGTCACTGGTCATTGGGCTACGATCCTTTCGATATGGTAATTTTTGATGAGGCTCACTACATGAGGAACCCGGCAACAACGACGTTTCACCTTGGGGAGAGCCTCTCCACCAGCGCCGGGTCAGTACTCTGTGTGTCTGCCACGCCGGTGAACAATAGCAATATTGATCTCCATAGTTTGCTCCGCCTCATTGATGAGAGCTTTTTCGAGACACAGGGCATGTTCGAGGAATTACTTGAAGCAAACCGGCCAGCGGTACAGGCAGGAAATGCTTTGGCACGGACCCCTGTAGACATGACGCTCTTGGAGCGGGCTGTTGGGGGAATGGGGGAGAGCCGATTCATCAGCCAGTCACCCCTATTCAGGCAGTTTCTTGAAACACTTGAACAACTCAATCCAGATGACAAAGCGCAGCTTTCAAGATGCCAGGACCTGGCTGAGAAGCTAAATCTTTTGGGAAGTTACGTGAACCGAACCCGGCGAGTCCAGGTGAAGGAAAACCGACCCATACGGGACCCAGTGGTCCTGAGTGTTGAGTACTCCTCCGAGGAGATGTCCCTCTATAAAGCAATCCTTGGAATCGTCCGACGGAGATGCCGCCAGGACAGTCGACCCTTTCACGTCTTTCAGGTACTGGGCCTTCAATTGCGTGCCGCGAGCTGCCTGCCGGTACTGGCGCAAGAGATCCGGGATGGGCGATTTGGGGATGTCCAGGAACTTTTTGATGAAGCTATGGGTGAGGAGGTGTTTGATGATCTATTTGACGAAGAACCGAGCGAAGAACTCGGTATTTCAGAGATCGGTCGGCTGCTTGCCTATGACTTCGAGAAGAACGATAGTAAGTATTGCCAACTGCGCCGGATGCTTGCGGAAGTAGTGCCGGGTGAGAAGGTTATCATCTTTGCATACTACCGACCCACACTCAGTTATCTAAGGCGCCGCTTAATGGCGGACGGAGTAAACGTGACCGTGATCCACGGTGGGGTGCCGAATGAGCAGCGCTGGGAGGAAATAGAACGCTTTAAGGATGTGCGGGGACCTCGCGTCTTGCTTTCGTCCGAGGTCGGTAGCGAGGGCATCGATCTCCAGTTCTGCCGGGTTCTTGCAAACTATGACCTGCCATGGAACCCGATGCGGGTCGAGCAGCGGATCGGACGCATAGACCGCGTCGGACAGCAGGCAAAACGTATTTCGGTGGTCAACTTTAAGGTCAAGGATACTATTGAGGAGCGGCTTTACGATCGGCTACATTCCAAGATTGAACGCTTCGCCAACAGCCTCGGAGACCTCGAAGCCGTGATTGGCCGAGAGGTTCAGCAGCTGACTGTGGAACTCCTAAGCAAGGACTTGAGGGCCGAGGAGGAACTACAGTTAATGGAGCAAACTGAGCGTGTGATTCAGGCACGGCTGCTGCAGATTCAGGCACTTGAAGAGTCAGAAGACGCACTCATCGCCTTTTCTGATTACGTTCAGCGCAAGATCGAGGAGGATCGGGAGAAAGGCCGATATCTCCAGCCGGAGGAACTGGAGGACTATCTGACCGATTTCTTCGAGCGAGAATTTCAGGGCTGCGAAGTCAATCACAACACTCCTTTTGAAGGCTGCCTCCGAATCCGGCTGAGCCAAGAAGCCCGCTCGTCGCTGGGAGATTTCATTGGTGGAGACCGGTCTTTGAGCGCGCGGCCGCTTCGACAACGCGAATTCAGCATTACCTTTCGCCGAGAGGTGCTACAACGTCTCCCGCTTAACCAGCGGTCCGGCATCTATTTCATCAACCACCTCTCCCCGTTAATCCGTTGGATTACAAAGGTTAACCGCGACCGTGCGCACAGTTTTTTTAACCTGTCAGCAGTAAGGATCAGCCGTCCCGATTTAAAGCCCGGTGATTACTGTTACAGGATCGAACGTTGGAAATTGGGCGGTCTTTACGCGAAAGAAAGGCTTGCTTACGGAGTGCGCTCGCTGGCAGATGGGATGAACTATCCACCGGAAGAATCTGAGGCATTCATACAGCACCTACTTCGCAAAGGGGGCGATTGGGACTATGTGGATTGCGACCGAGAAGCTCTGTGCCATGCCCATGACACATTGGAGGAGGCCCTGGCAGAGCGATTTTCGTCAGCAGTGGGGGAGTTCCAGGCAGAGAACGATACTATCTACCAAATTAAGACTCAGCGTGTCCAGGCCATCTTCGATCGGCGCATTGCACAGCACGAGCAGCGCCTAGGGACGTTGAGGCAAGCAGGACGCGATCCTCGGGTTATCCGCGCCACCGAAGGGCAGCTTCGGACGGCGATCGACAACAAGGAACAGCGGCTTCGGGAACTAAATGAAAAATCTAAAGTTGACATGGAACAGTCGCCCGTGGCTGCGGGTGTTTTCCGGGTGATTGGGGCGCCAGCAACACAGAACCAGTGAAAAATCCATGAGCAATTGGAAGGGTTTTCTTCAGAGACTTAAGGAAAAGCTCTTTGTAAAAAAGAGTGAGAAATACATAGCTACCGATTCCCCTCCGCAACAGGCAAAAACGGTTTCAGTGCCACAGGTTAAGGTTGGACGAAAAAGCAGTTTGGAGCGCGAGCCGTATTTCGTCCAGATCGGGTTTGATTTTGGGACTGCGTATTCCAAGTGTGTATGCCGAGACATAATTACCAACAAGGCGTGGGTTTACCTGCCCGCTGGATTTGAACGTATGGAGCATCCCTTCCTAATCTCAAGTGTATTATTAATAAGAAATGGAAAACTCAGCCACGTCGAAAATCCTGGGGCCGACTATCACGCGAACGGACTATATCACCTGAAGCATGCGCTTGAAAAGGTCGCTCTACGTCAGTGGCATGATCCTGTGCTAGATCCATATCGGAATGCCCTCGGAGAATCGGACGTAAATCAATTGGCCGCATTCATTCGCAACTGTGCTGTATATTTCCTGGCTGGTGCCTTCGGTGAGATCCGGGGACAGGTGAGACAACGATTTCCGAGCTTTGGCATGCGCGCGGATGACTATGTTGCTTTAAATCTCGCTGTCCCCGTGGCAGATGCCGAACGTCCAGAGGTGAATCGACTGTATAACCAGGTTCTCTTTGGGGCATGGGTTCTCGCGGACGAACTCAACGGGCATCCGGTTGTCGATGTTGTAGAAGTCGAAAGGTTACTGACCAAGATTAGCGAGAAAGAGGTTCCCTCAGTTAAGGATGCATGCTTTATCTACCCCGAGGCTAGTGCCAATGTGCAGGGTTTTGTCCGCTCCCGAGTTTCTAGTCCTGGGATTTACTTGTTCTCGGATACTGGGGCTGGGACAGTGGACCAAAGTGTTTTTATTTTTTTGCGAGACGATAATTGTGAACATCTCACTTATCTTCATGGCAATGTCCTGCCACTGGGATCTAGTTTCATCGAACGCCGCGCTGCTTCGGCCTTCAGGAGAACGGACTGGGAGGCTTTGGAGGCCTGGAAACAGAGGAAGGAAAGTGGTGGAGTGGAACCTCCATTGATGGAAGCCAGAAACGCAATCCATGAGGAGTTGATGCGAGGTACCGAACAAACACTTGCAAGGGCTAAGCAGAAACTAATAGTGAAGAGCCAGTTAGATCAGATCAGAGTGATCTTCGGCGGGGGCGGGCATTGTGAGTATCCTTACAAGGCCGCTGTTATGCGTCCATTTTCAGGGGGGCTGTTTCGGCGAGTAATTTCACCAGATGTGCTTGGGATGCCAGTTCCCATTGATCTCGAACTTGAAGCGGGACAAGCCCGGTGGATGCGTCGACTTTCCGTAGCATATGGGCTCTCTTTTGAAAGAAGTGAGCTGGCAACTTTCACCTATCCCGTGGAGTTGGAAACACCAAGACCCGAAGAAATCTGGAGGCCCCGCCGTATAATTCAGGATGCACCAACTAAAGATGAGTGTTGATTCTACATTAGAAGTTCGGCATTAACCCTTCAATATTCGATTAACCAAAAAGAAGGGTTATCCATCAAAAAGTTAGCGCATCCAAAGGCGCCG
>VGSG01000111.1 GCA_016875095.1 Deltaproteobacteria bacterium | reverse complement strand
GGGGTCATTTAACTGCCCAAAATGGCCTCATTTTGCTCGAAGCGCGTAACGACGGAGACCCGTTCGCGAAGAACCTGGTACCCAATCGTGGATGGGCCCAAGTGGGCAAAGTCTGACAAAACCGAGGAGATCCGCGGACCATGAATAAGCAGTCGTGCAACTCTCATAGCGCGCAGGGGACCATGGAGCACCACGAATCTCGGATTCCGAGGACGGCGTGCTATTGAAGACGGAGACTGTGGCATCCCATCGACTCGTGAACGGTCCGGACATGGAGGTCGCGTCCTTGGTGGCGAGGTGCAATCAAGGTGACGGGGCCGCCTGGGACGACTTCCATGCGCGATACCACCCGATGATTTCCCGCGCTGTGAGGCGTTATGCCCGGCGGGGTCCGGAGGATTTCGAGGACCTAACTCAGGAGGTATTCGTCCAGCTCTTTCATGCGCTGAAGGCCTACGATCCGATGCGACCCTTGGAAGCTTATATCCTGGAGATCGTGAGACGAGTCAGAATCAGCGCGGTCAGAAGATCCGGCGCCCAGAAACGTGGAGGGAGCAATCCCGGTATGGAAAGCTCCTTCATCGACGCGGCGACCCATTCTGCGGAGGCTACGAGTATGGTCAGCGGTTCCGCGTTGGAAGACCAGGAGGCCTTGATCATCAAGGCTCAGGAGGTCTCCCGTCTTAGGAGCGCGCTGAACCGTTTGGAACAAGGATGTCGTTCGTTGCTGCAACTCAGATACGACCGAGGCCTCAGCTACAAAGAGATTGCCGAGGCATTACGCGTGCGGGAAGGAACCTTGAGGGTACGCCTTCAGCGTTGCCTGGCCGCGCTGGGAAGGCAGTATTTCAGCTTTGAAAGCGGGGGCGCAGAATGACCGCGATCGAACGAAAACCTCCCTGTGAGACCGGTCCGGACGATTCCCGGCTCCTCGCCTACCTGGAAGGCGCGCTCTCTGACGAAGAGACGCACGAAATCGACGCGCACCTTCAGGTCTGCGCCTCATGTGTTCGTGATCTTGGGCTGCTGCAGAGGTTGACATTCCTGATGGAGTCACACTCGTCCGCGTTTCATCTAGACGAAGCTATTCTGTGTCGATTTGTGGCTTTCGGAGACGACCCTCAAGGTATCGTCGCTCAGCACCTCAGCGCCTGCGAAGATTGCCGAGAGGACGTGGAGACGCTCAGAGAGATGCTGAGCGTGGGCGCGGGGACTGCGCCGGCGGCAGGTCCGATGCCTGAATCGCTCAGAGCCAGATTAGTAACGTTTCAGGCCGTCGAGAAGGCACATGACGGGCGGTCATCCTGGTTCTCGAGGCTACGCGACAAGACCGGAGAGCTGCTGAGGCCCGCGCCTACGCTCGCTTTCGGCGCTGCGGCGGCCTTCGTTATCCTTGCGGTTCTGCTGGCGCCGCTCTGGCCCAAGATCGAGGAGCTATCCCAACGAGGCGCGGTTTTGGGCGAAGGGCAGAAAGAGGCACAGCCACTTCGAGCTGACATGGAGAAAGAAGAATTTGCTCCGCCTGCGCCTGCCCAGCCGCCGCGAGGGTACCCTGTTGAGTCCCGGGCGGCTGTTCCCGAGGTGGATTCAAGTCCGAGCATGCCCCAGGCGGGTCCGCCGTCTCCAGCCCTCCTGCCAGCGGCGCCGGGGAGCGCCCTTGCTCCTCCCATAAGCCGGGCAGGCCGCGTTTCGGCAGGGAAGGGCGCTCCTACAAGAGAAGAACAGGTGCTAACGCCGCCAAGTCGAGCGTTAGTCGGCGTCCCAACCTCTGAAATGAAGACGCAATATGCTGAAGTCCCCGGGACGCTCGGGATCAGACCCGATCCGGAGGTTGGGACCGAAGCAACGGTTCATTTCCGATCAAGAGGAGGGGAGCTTCTTTCCGCCCGCGTTCGGATCGTAGACGCGCAGGGGCGCGGCATTCCTTGGCTCGCAGCCCATATACCCGACCGCGTAAGGCATGAACTGAGGGATAGAGCGCCACTTCCGGCTCGGAAGAAGGTCTCACCCGATGCCCGGAGAGAGCAAGCGCCTTACCAGGTGGCCGAAGAATCCACGGATTCGGCATTGGCTCCGACGCACGAGATCGTTATCCGCGTTGAGCAGGTTGGTCGAGAATATCGGGTTGCAGGAACCCTTCATGCGACGCGTCGCCAAGGAGTGGAGCGCAGCCTTGAACGGACAGCCGTTTCGGTAGACAGCCTTCCCGATGCGGTGAACTCGATGATTGCAGCCCTGCTGGGTGGCGCCACATCGGCCCCCCGCGAAAAGTGATATCCGACTGAGAAAGCCCTCCTCTTAGGAAAAGATTGACCCGCGAACGCATGGAGGCGTATGCTCCGAAACCGGTGAAGAACCCTCTTCCGGAGCAACACGCTGTCGGCGCCGGCGACTTGAGGGTTCATATGAGGCCACGCGGCGGCCGCATCGGTTCTGAGAAGCCATCGCCATACGGTCGAAAGCCCTAAGACCCTCACAATGGCAAGCGCGCCGCGTCATTCCCGTTCAACCTAAGAGGATTCGACACGTGGCCACGGCGTATCTTAAGACCGCAGAAGGGGTCAAGACCCTTGAACTGACCAAGATCGCCGATCTTCCAAGCGAGACAATCTGGCTGGATCTGCTGGGGCCTTCACGCGAAGACGAGCGACTTGTGGAGAGTTTCCTAGGGATCGATGTGCCCACGGAGCAGGAAATAGAGGAGATCGAGGATAGTAGTCGTTTCTATCAGAAGAACAACAGCATATATTTGACGGTGACGCTATTGACCCGTTTTGAGACCGGCCAACCTACCAGCACGGACATCAGATTCATATTGACTCCTCATAGACTCATATCGGTCCGTTATGGAGAATCCAAGCCCTTCAAGATCTTTTCCAGTCGTCTCTTAAGGGATAGGGAAGCGAGCGAGTCCAGCGACATTATGATGGAGAGGATGCTTGAGCTGGTCGTCGACGACTTGGCCGACATTCTTGAAGAAACAGCCTTGAAACTTGACAGGCTGGCTCGTAAGGTATTCTTCTCCTCGGCGCCCGGAAAGGCGGCCGAAAGCGATGCCGGCAGCATGGATCTTAAGGAGATGATTACCGAAATAGGGCGTTACGGAGAATTCATATCCGAAGCGCGTCTCAGCGTGTTCAATATGAATCGCCTCCTGATCTTCCTTTCTCAGACCAGTGTCAAATGGTGGCAATCCGACACGAGAACAAGGCTTCAGACGCTACTCCGGGACATTCGGTCCTTAACCGAGCACGCCACCTTTATTGCTAACCGCGTTAATTTCATTCTTGATGCCACCCTGGGAATGATCAATATCGAGCAGAATAAGATTATCAAGATCTTCTCGGTTGCCGCTGTCGTTTTCCTGCCCCCAACACTTATCGCCAGTATATACGGCATGAATTTTCACTTCATGCCCGAACTTCACTGGGCTTACGGGTATCCCGTGTCTCTTGGCCTCATGATAATGGCAGCAGTGCTGCCTTATTGGTACTTCAAGCGTAGGGGCTGGCTCTGATAGCCGATACCAAGAGTGGGCTGCCGCAAAGCCACCGGTGACGCGATTTCTCGCGCTTTGGCCCTTTGCAACGCCGCGTTCTTGAGGCATAATATGCCCTTGAACAGATAGGACCTCGCGCGAATTCCCGGAGAGAGACATGCCGATCAAGAAACAATTCGAAGTGATGCTCGTTGACGCGCCCGGAGAACTGGCCAAGTTTACAGCGACGCTCAAAGACCAGGGTATCAACATTGAGGCCATGAGCATCCAGGACGCCAATGAATATCTCTTGGCCCTCTACGAGGTGCGAGGCCAAACCGGACGCAGGGTCGCGCCGCGTGACTATTACGAGGCCATTCTCAAAGAGTCCGGCAGATACTCACTGATCCGCATGATCACCGACGATCCGGAAAAGGCCGTTGAGGAGCTCACCAAGGCCGGTTATCAGGTCAAGATCGAGGATGTGATCGGTCTGATTCTGGATAACAGACCGGGCATCCTGCACATGGTCTCTCGGAAGTTCGGTGACGCGGGCATTAATATCGCCTACACGTACGGTTCGGGCTTTTCAGACAGCAAGGCCGCGCTGTTCATATTCAAAGTCTCTGACATGCAGAAGGCGCTGGAGGTATTTCCGGGAGGGGTCTGCTGATCCTTGAAGGCGCATCAGTAGCCATGCCGTACGGGCTGATAGAAGGACATGTTCCTAACGCGGGCCATGGAAACGCGTCGGATCCGCCGACGGCCGTATTCTTTTACACGAGCCGTCGATTCCCGCCGATCAAACTGGGAGACGAACCTCAAGGTGAATCCCCAAACGGAGAGGAGATCTACGAGGTTCGGATCATCGACAACGACTACAACACGTACCAAGAGGTCATGGATATCGCCAAAACCGCGCTCGAGGTCACGGAAGAACAGGCGTACGCCATCGCCTGGGAAGTGGACCACAAAGGCTCGTGCGTCGTGGCCGAGGGACCACGACCCGAGGCGGAAAACATCGCAGGAGTCATCAGGATTATCGGTATTGAGGTGCAAGTGAACCTGGTTCGGGGCGCCGCGCGGTGAGGCAATAGCGCATTTCTCGCGCCTCTTAGGTCCGATAAGATATCTTATGTTAACTCGCAGAGCCTTCGACTTTCTGTAGCCTCGAGAACGGTCACCCTCCGCTATCCGTCCACGAAGAGCGTAAAAGCTCCCCTCGGCAACCGGTTATTGTCCGTGGGCAACGTTGTTCAAACGCGAATTGACATGCGGTCCGCCCCCTCCTATCATTCCGTTTCATGATCAATCTACCTGCGTCTGACTCCGCGCCCCTCTTGAGCGTTACGGTCATTGCAAAGAACGAGGCTGACCGCATAAGCCGCCTTATTAGGAGCGTAGCGTTCGCAGATGAGGTGGTGGTGATTGACTCGGGCAGCGCCGACGATACCGTAAAGATTTGCGAACAGGCCGGCGCTATTGTCCGCTATCACGAATGGATGGGTTATGCGCGCCAGAAGCAACTAGCCCTGGAAACCGCCCGGGGTTCCTGGGTGCTCTGCCTGGACGCGGACGAATTAGTTTCGCCGGAAGCGCAGCAAGAGATTCTTTCAGCCATAAGTAACGCGCCTGAACACGTAGCCGCATACTCGCTGCCCCGCCTGAGCCGGTATCTCAATCGATGGATAAAACATGGAGGCTGGTACCCCGACCGGAAAGTCAGATTGGTCCGCAGAGGCCACGGCAAATGGATCGGGGACGGCATTCACGAAAAGCTGGAGGTGTCAGGCGCAGTCGAGGAACTGAAAGCGCCCCTATTGCACTACGTTTATCGGGACATTGCGGATCAGATTGCCACGATCAACCGTTTTTCGAGCGTTGCCGCTGAAGCTGCCGGCAGACCCGCGTCCGGTCGGCACGTGATCGCTGGAGTTTTTCACGCGATTGGCAAGTTCTTGGAATGCGCTGTTTGGAAGATGGGCGTCCTCGATGGTATTCCTGGTTTGATTATCGCCATGAATTCGGCCTTTTACGTCTTCGTCAGGCATGCTAAGCTTTGGGAACGCGCCATTTCCCGGGATGCTTGCGATGAGTAGACGTTTTCTAAGAAAATTGTCCCGCGGCAAGCCGTAAACTTCTTCACGAACTCACAGGCTTCCAGCATGAAGGTCGCGTTCGCGATTGAGAATTTCAGCGTTTATGGTGGCGGCGCGGAGTCGTATGCGGTGCGGCTTGCACGGACTCTGGTGCATCAGGGTCACGAGGCGCATTTCTTCGGCCATCGATGGGACGGTGAGCCCAACCAGGCTATTTTCCATAAGATTCCCCGTCTGCCGCGACTGGCGCCTCCTTTTGTCAGGATCATGCATTTTGCTTTAGCGCATCGAGCCGCGGTCGCCCGGCAGGGTTTCGACGTGGTGATCGGGTTCGGAAACACGTTAACCATGAACGTGTACCAAAGCCACGGGGGCGTTCATCAGCGGAGCACGGATCGGAAGATCGCGGCGGTGAGAAACCCTGCGGTTCGTTTCTTGAAGCGACTGGGCGTGCGGTTCACGCCAAAACACTATGCCCGCGCATGGATTGAATCCGCTGCGTTCAGAATGAATCCCAGACCGATTCTTGTGGCGATTTCCGACATGGTTCGCAACGACATGGCCGAACACTTCGGCATCCTTGCTGACGAGATTAGGCTTGTGTACAACGGAATCGATGTGGCCAAGTTCTCTGCCGCTCAAAGGGATTCGCGATCGAAAATAAGAGAGGAGCTTGGATTCCGTTCGGACGCGGTGCTTTTCTTGTTCATGGCGTATGATCTGAGGAAAAAGGGTATACGATATTTGGTGGAGGCCGCAGCCAAGTTACGCGACTCGATGGGGGCGAACAGGTTTGGTGTGATCGCGGTGGGAGGTCTCCCCTCCCCTTCCCTCAGTCGATTGGTCGATCGATTCGATCTGAAGGACACGATGGCCTTCGTGGGCCCCACTCAGGAGCCGGAACGTTATTACGCGGCGTGCGATGTGTTTGTCCTGCCCACCTTCTATGACGCATGTTCGCTCGTGGTCTTTGAAGCCATGGCCGCGGGCTTGCCCGCGATTACCACGGCTTCCAACGGAGCTGCGGGGATTATTGACCAGGGCAAGAACGGCGTAGTGATCCGACAGGCGCGAGACGTTGATGAGCTCGTTGCAGCAATGGGCCGTTTCTTGGATCGGGATGCGCTCAAAGCAGCCTCCCAAGCTGCCCGGCAGACTGCCTCTCGTTACACCGTAGAGGCGAACCACCGGGAAATGCTCAACATCTTCCGAGAAGCCGCGGCAAAGCGCGGCAAGGACTCATAGGAGATGAATTTAAGGATGCGGGGACAATAGGCGCTAGAACAATGATGTGTCGGTCTTAAGGCCCGGCCGGGGAGATGGCTTATTCTTGGGTGGCCCGGGCGCATGAACTCCCCGGCCACCCATCGCAGCGCAATGTTCCCGGAACAGAGTCTTCCGAGGCGGCATCCGGTCTGTCCGCGCTTCTTCCATGCAATCTCCGAACGGGGACTGAGACCGGACTCGGCTTTCGGCGCCTGCCATATGCCCCTAACTGCCTCTCGGATCGTCCCGGGTTCGCGGGACTTTCCGTTCAGCGCGGGACATTCAATTGTCTGTATTCGCCACGAGATCCCTGATCATTCACTCCTACGTTGATCGTACTGTCGGTCGAATTCCTTCCAAAAAGTGTCATTGCATTGCTGCACGCACGCGTAGTAGCGATGCCACCAACCGGAACCTCCGCCTCGCCAGCTCAGGGGGTCAACCCCATATCTGTATCGGCAGTCCTGCTCGCAAGCTGTTCGATCAAAGGCCGGTGAGCCGCTGGGGCCGAACGATTGGGCCGTCACCAGAGTAGGACCCGGAGCGCCCGAAAGGCCCAGGAACAGCAACGATACCACCAGGGTAACATATATCCACCTCATGGCGTCACCTCCGATTCACATTACGGACCATGCGACAGGTCCTAATCATTAGATGCGCCACGGCAGGTTTGGTTACAATTGTTTCTTGAGCGTCGCGGTCGCCAGTGTCGCGTGCTCACCAGAGCGCAGACGCGCACGCTCGGACACCATATGGACTCACTAGGGGTTTATTCCCAGCGCTTCCCTTATCTCCTCTTCCTTGAAGCCCACGATCACGCGGTTGCCGATCACTATGGTGGGGAAGGCGCATCTGTCTGTGAGACGTTTGATCTCCTCTATCGCATCGTTCCGTTCTTCGGCGGGGAGAAGATCGACATCCGTGAATTCAAATTCGATTCCGCATTCCCCGAGGAACCTCTTACACGACTTGCAGTGGCTGCACGTGCTCAGGCTGTAAAGCTTGCATTCCTCCATCGCTGGGACCTCTCGCGAACTGCTCCCGCTATGACTATCACACGGGAAATAAGGGCGCAATGACCGTGGCGCGGGCAGCGTACGGGCCTTGCCATATCCGAGGGGAAATCCTCACTGCTCCCCGTTAAGAAAGGAGGCTATTTAAGGATTTTCCCCCCCAATTCTTATACGGATTCAGGGAAATTTTCGAGGCGAAAAAGCCCAGCGATAACCGGCGGATCCTTCCTTTTCCACGCGTGCCTCAATGGATTCGTGTCGCCGCGGGTTCTTGTCGGAGTGAGAGATCTCTCGGCCATTTTCCTCCGACTACGGTCCGATTCCCTTTCTTTTTACAATAATCAGCGAGAGATACGGCATCTGCTCGCTGGTAAGGGAACGGAGGTCTTGAAGCACGGTTTCCCCTTCCAGCCCGCACCTCATTACGCAAACGGCCCTATCGACCAAATTCGATTCCTCGAGCGTGCGGCGAATATCGTCAAAAGAGCGATAGGTCTTGAGCACCACGACGTTCTCGGAAGTCTCCAGGATCTCTCGAAGCCGTGATGGATTTCGGACTCCGGACACAAGATGAAAGGATTCCTCACCCTCTGCCAGAGGTGTGCAGGCCAGCGACGCTGCGGCATGGTACGACGTGACACCGGGCACGATGATCACTCGAAGGTCCGGAACCATCTGCTTGATCGTACGATGCAAGTAGGAAAAGGTGGAATAGGTCATGGGATCTCCAAGCGTTACAAACGCCGCGTCCGTACCTGAGTTCAGGAACTCCAGCGTGCGATTCGCGTTGGCTTTCCATGCGGATACCAGCGTATCCTTGTCCTTGGTCATGGGGAAGGAGAGCTGCTCCACCTGCGCATCGGGAAGATGTTTGAGCACGACATTCTGCGCGAGACTGTATTCGTTCTTTGAAGAAGCCGCCGCAAAGATGTGCGGAACCCGCTTAAGAATATCGAGCGCTTTGACGGTTATCAGGTCAGGATCGCCGGGCCCTACCCCAATGCCGTACAAGACTCCTCTTTTGGTTGACATGCGCTCTCCTTCACCTCTTCTCCGATACGGAGAATCGTCCGCCCGGTTCGCGACCAGGGATTCTGCTCAGTCCCACACCTCCGGGTGTAGGAATCGGGCCAGTTGAACCACAGCTTCCACCGAGCGGGGACCTGGACGGGAAAAAACCTGCTCGTCCACCACAAGGACGCGGTTGCGGCGCACTGCTGCAAGCGCCTGGAAATGTGGCCGATGCGCAGGGTTGCTCGGATTCCGGTTCATCGGCCCGCGCTGCGCTACGTAAAAGTCCGGGTTAGCTGCGATCAGCGTCTCCATATTTAAGCGCACAAGCTTCTTATTCGCGTTGACGCAATTGTGGCCGCCCGCGCGCCTGATCACGTCATCAACGATGGATCCTTTGCCTGCCGCGAGCAGATTGGGATACCTCACTTCAAAAAAGACCTTGGGTCGTTCCGAAACCTTGCCAAGTCTCCTCGCCACATGATCGAGAGTTCCTTTGAGAGCGTCCACAAGGGCCTGAGCTTTTTCCCGCTCTCCGGCCAGAACCCCGATCCTCTGAATCACCGAAAAGAGTTCCTCAAATCCGTTTGGATTGAATACCGCCACGTTGAGCCCGTGGCTCCTGAGTTGGTTGACCGGCGCCATTGCCTCGCGGCGGCCCGCGCTCTGAAGAATGAGGTCCGGCTTCAGGCCGAGCGCCATCTCCACGTTTGGCCGCATGTGAGTTCCGATGCTCGGCCGTGTCAGTATGGAGGAGGGGATCTCATCAGCCTTTGTCCGGCCTACTATCCTGGATTCTAGTCCCATGGCCGCCAGGATCTCATTATAGGCTCCATAGAGCGCTATGATCCTCGCGGCGGGCGCCTGTAATTCGACCCTGTGACCAAGGTCATCCACGATCGCAAGGTCCCTCGTCTCAGCCCGGCCCGAGAGATCCGGCAGTAACGCGAGAACGACCGCGAGGCACAAAGTGGGCCTGAGGACTCCCGGTGACCGGGTGAGCGCCGACCCGAATCTCCGTGTCATAGACTTCCGACAAGTTTCTATCATTGAATATATCCTCAGTCGGGCCGTCCAGCGCCACCTGTCCGTGCTTGAGGAAGATCAGGCGCGGACAATAGAGCGCCGCCAAGTTCAGATCATGCATCACGCAAACCAGTGTCATGCCTTTTCGGTTTTTTTCACTGAGCAGATCGAAGACTTCCAGCTTTCGCGCGACGTCAAGGTTTGATGTGGCTTCGTCCAAGAGCAGAATCGGTGTTTGCTGCGCGAGCGCTCGCGCAATCACCACTATCTGAGCCTCACCGCCGGAAACCTCGTTGATCATGCGGTGCGCCAAGTGGGTGGAGCGGGTCTCTTCCATGGCCGTCAAAGCTGCTTCCATATCCTGTGGTGAATAATCGCCCCACCCCTGCATGTAGGGATATCGGCCCATGAGAACCAATGAGAGGCACTTAAATCCAAAAGAAATCTCGGCCCGTTGAGGCACTGACGCGATTTGTCTCGCGATCCAGTTGGGTTTGCGATCGCGGATCTCTTCTCCCGCCACCCGGACTGTCCCGGACGTGCTCCGGACCACGCCTGTCAAAGCGAGCAGAAGCGTTGTCTTGCCGCTCCCGTTCGGCCCGAGAACGCCCGCCATCTCGCCTTGTCGAATGCGGAGAGAAATTCCCTTGAGGACCTCCTTTTTCCCGTATCCGCATCTCAGGGCTGAAGTTTCAATCAAGGCTGCGAAGCTCCTTCTTGCTCTTGAGTAGTAGACAGAAAAACGGGCCGCCTAACAGTGCGGTAACAACACCGACAGGCAGTTCCTCTCCGGCGGGGAGCGCTGTCCTCGCGACCACGTCCGACCAGGTGAGGAGAATCATCCCCAGCAACCCGGAGAGAACCAGCAACCTGCGATGCTCCGGTCCTATGGTGATGCGCACAAGATGCGGCACTATCAGCCCCACAAATCCGATCACACCGGAAACCGACACCGCAGCGGCGGTCAGCAGGCTTGCGCCCAGGAGGATGCGCATCCGCACGCGGTTCACATCCACGCCAAGCTGCCGGGCTTGGGTGTCTCCCAGAGTGAGAAGATCCAACTCATGGGCATGAGCGCCCACCAAAATCAGACCCACCAGGGTATAAGGCAATGCGAATCCCACGTGACTCCACCCTCGGCCCTGAAAACTTCCCATTACCCAGAAGACGATGCTGGAGACGGACTCCTCGTCCAGTGACTTCAGCAACGAAATGAGAGCCGCAAGGAAGGTCGCTACGACGATTCCCGCGAGCACCATGGAATCACGCCTGAGTTGCCCGTCGACTCGCGCCAAGGCAATCACGGTGACCAGAGCCGTAACCGCGCCGGCAAGAGAAGCGAGGGGCAAGAGTCCGATACCCAGCGTGGCTTCCGCTCCCAGACCGAAAAAGATTGCCATTGACGCGCCAAAGGCCGCTCCGGTGGACACCCCTAGAGTAAAAGGATCCGCAAGAGGATTCCTGAGAATTCCCTGGAACGCAACTCCAGCCACCGCAAGGGCCAAGCCGACGAGTGAAGAGAGAAATATGCGGCTAAGCCTGATGTGGAAGACCACAACGGTGGAGGTGGAATCCGTAGCGGACTCTGAACGGAGGCCCAGTCCCGCCATGATCGCTCTCAATACCTCCGCCGCGGACAGATCGAACCGACCGTAAGTCGCTGCGAGAAAGACGGAAATCAGGATCGCAACGACCATCCCACTCAGAGCGAGGTGGAAACGTCGCCGGAATCGGCTCTCTCGGGCCTTGATTTGCTCTCTACCGGTATGGTCGATCGTCATCTTCTCCATTAGTAAGCCCGACCGGCTGAGTGACGGCAAGTTCCTTATTTCAGTTGATTATAGGCCACGCGGATGTTGTCCAGCCAAACGTTGACCACCTCAGGCATCTCACCGGTTCCTCTGAGTCGGCATTCCACCTGGATTCCTTCCGCTTCCAGAGTGCTTTTCCAGCTTTCCTTATCGTCACCGCACATATCGTTCCGGGCATGGTCACCGGCCACGAGCATGAGAGGCATAAGGTAAGCTTTCTTGATGCCTTTTTTCTTTAGTCCGGGGATTAGATCTTTCAATTGAGGTTGTCCGGACACCGTCGCCACAAAGACGTTTGGGTCAATTCCCGACAGCCAGTAGTTCATAGCCGCGTATGCCGAGTCAGCCGGGTGGCGCTCAGAGCCGTGCCCCATGAAAATGACCGCGTCTTGGGCCTTTCTTCCCTGAGGAATATGTTCAAGCGCTCCTCTTGCCACGGTTTCCATCCGGGCCCGTGACGTGAGAAGAGGCCAGGAAACCACCAGCCTCCGCGTATCCGACCCACTCGCGCGCTTCAGCGCTTCCACATCCCGACAAAGGTCGTGGAACTCTTCGCCCGGAATCGTATGGAGTGACGCGACCACGACGTGTGTGAAATGCTCGTCCAGCATTCGAGCCAGCGCAACAGGAGGATCGTCCAACATCTTGCCCTGCTTGCGTAGTTTGTCCCGGACAACCTTGGAGGTGTACGCCCATCGCACTTCCACACCGGGGAAACTCTCTCTGACTCTTGCCTCGATTGCGTCAAATGCCTTGGTGGCTTCGGGAACGCTTGTCCCGAACGCCACCAGTAATATCGCCTCCTTGGTAGTCGGCGCTTTCCCACGATCCTGCTTTGCTGTCCCCCCGGCCAAGGCCCATGCGGGCAACAAGGCAGCCCACGCCAAGAGAAGCCCCATCCCCACCAGCCTCTTGATCGCCATTCGCCGCTCCTTTCTTCGCAAGGAGTTGAAGCGTGACCGCGGCTTGGGCTTTGGATCTCATACGCAATGCCTCAAACGCCGCGATAGACCATAATGAGCCACAATCCACCGAGAAGTGCGGCGAACCAAACAAACCCTGAAGGGCTGAACGACAGGATGACGCGAAACAAACAAAAAATCCCGGAGCTTCAACAGCCCCGGGATCGCCCTTTTCCGCTCCTCGGAAAGCCTTTGGTCTCTACCAGTTCCCCTCGATGGCGCCAGACCCTTTCTTTGCAGGCAGGTCTTCTGGCTTACGGATCACCCTACTCGCCGCGCCTTCCCGGGCTGTTACGCCCCCAGTGGCTTACTGCGGCTTTCGTACCCGTTCACAGCGGCGGGCCCACTCCTGATTTGCACAGGATTCCCTCTTCATCCGCGTGCGCGGAACCTGCAAAGCTTTTCTTATCCTCTCATAACATGCCGGGCGTGTCCAGCCAAGATCCGATACACCATCACCCTGCTCTCACTGCGGCGCACACCGCGCGCACCAGGGACTCCACTTCGGAAAACCCTGGGTCGCGGTCTCCGAGCCGTCTTCGGATCATAATCACCCGACAGCCGCACCGTATGGCAGCCTCAAGCTTCTCTGGGGCGCCACCCG
>VGSG01000110.1 GCA_016875095.1 Deltaproteobacteria bacterium | reverse complement strand
GAACGGGGATTCCGCCTCTGTCGAGGCCCTGCTGAAAGTTAAGTGAGAATGTTGTGTCCGCAGGGCCACGACCTGCCCTTTGGGGGAGGGCCCGATATTGTCTTAATGATCTGTGGCGGTCCCGCATGACCTCAGTTCTCGGAGAGGAGTTCGGGGTATGGCTCATGGAGCAGTTGGCCGGCAAGAAACATTTCTTTTTGAGCATGACGACATCCACGTTTCCGTCTATGAGCTGTTCAGATGCTTGGGCCACGCGATGGATCTGGTTCATCCTGCCCTCGCGGACCACCACAAGCGAACGGCATTCATCGCGGCAAGCATGGCTGATGAGATGGAACTACCTTGCGAGGACCAGAAAAACCTGCTTCTCGCGGGCCTCATTCATGACGCAGGCGCGTTTTCTTTGACGGAAAAGCTGGCTGTGGCTCGGTTCGACTCTGAAGCTGTTGTGCCCCATTGCACGGCAGGGTACTTGTTGCTTCGGGATTATCCTTCTCTGGCCAAGATTGCGCAGATCGTGAGACACCACCACGTCAGTTGGAAAGAGCGTCCCATGCGGAAATCGGCAGGCGACACGGCCCTAAAGGCTAGCCACCTCTTGCATCTGGCTGACCGTGTCGCTGTCAGCCTTGATGATTCCTCAGAGCCTGTGAGCCTCGGTAAGGAAGTCGTCAAAAAGATTCGTGACGAATCAGGCAAAATGCTTGACCCTGAATTGGTTCGGGTGTTCGAGCAGGTCGCGTCAAGGAACGCGTTCTGGTTCGGGGCGACCTCTCGCAGATTAGACCTCGATTTGGATCGGTTGTGGCGTTGCAGCGGTGACGGCGGTGAGATGATAGCTCTCTCGGACATAGAGAGTTTGTTTAGCAGAATTATAGACTTCCGGAGTCGTTTTACCGCCACGCATTCAAAGGGCGTTGCCGCGGTCTCTGAGGCGATCGCCCAACTGATGGGACTTAATGGCGCTTGCCGAATAGTTCGCGCGGCGGGTCACTTGCATGACCTGGGCAAGCTGGCTGTTCCCAAGGAAATTCTGGAGGCTGCGCGTCCTCTCACACCGGAAGAAAGGGAGCTTATTAGGATACATCCTTATCATACCTCCCAAGTCCTCAGGACAATTGACGAGTTGCACGAGGTCGCCATGTGGAGCGGTTTTCACCACGAATGCCTCGATGGTTCAGGGTATCCGTTTCATTTACAGGCCGACGATCTTACCACCGAAGCGAGAATACTGGCCGTTGCGGACCTATTCAGCGCTCTGAGTGAAGATCGTCCCTACCGATCGGCGATGCCCCGTGGAGACGTGATTCGGATTTTGGACCGGATGGCGAGAGATCTGAAATTGGATGCCGATATCGTGGCTCTGGCCATCACATACTACGATGAACTGGACGCGCGGCGCCGCGCGGTCCAGATCCGGATCGAGGCTGAATACGATATATTTACCGAAACCATGACCTCAGCGGTTTCACATTAAAGGTATCGCCCCGGAGAGGTCGATGATGGGGCGATCCGGTGATTCAGAATGCCAAATCCGGAAACACGGAGAGACTATGAAGGAGCGCATGACGGCCTGAGTCTTCCGTTCGATGACCAAGAGGATAAACGGCGTTTACTTGCAGCGAAGTCGAGAAGGCTTTACGACGCGCGAGCCCTTGCCATTCTATGGCGAATGCGGCATAAGAAGTGGTTATGGTCACGAACAACCTGCGCTCGGACGAGACGCGCGGCGAAATAGCCTGCTGCGTAAACTTCTGTCTCTGAGGAACAACTTGCGATAGACGCCTTTATCTCTAGTGGTAACCTCGAGGAGGGTTACATGAGTCAATGGATTCCTTGGTTACCGGATTACGAAGTCGGAGTCCCGCAAATCGACGAACAGCATCGGGAGCTGTTCCGAATGTTTAATGAACTCATGGATGCGACGTGGGACGGCAAAGGCAAGGAGCACGCAAAAGCGAGCCTGGCCTTCCTGGCCGATTATGTGGTCAAGCACTTTGCAATGGAAGAGTCTCTGATGCAGCGGCATGACTATTCCGGTTATGCCGCTCACAAGAAGATCCACGATGATTTCTCGAAAGAAGTCGGCTATTTCATCGAAGAATATCACAGTAAAGAAATCAACACCGACCTTCTTGTTCAGATGGTGTTGAAAGTGGGCCAATGGACAAGAGACCATATCCGATCTATGGACTTGGAATTGGGTAGGCTTTTGGTCTCCAAGGAAATCGGGCGTCGGACTTAGGTTCGCCCCGGGTGATCTTGACTGGCGGGTCTCTTGACCGGCGTTTGCTCATGCAATGGGGTGCGCGGCCGCGTAGGAGCCGAGCACTCCGCACTCGAGAAAAACCATCCCCTTTCCTACCTTGCGCCGAGCACAACGGCCTTTGAACATGAGGACCTCACTAAGGAGGTCTGAGCGCCGTCACAAAACATGCCATGTTATTGTCTTCGTCCGAAGATCAGGCCCAGGAATTCTCGTTCGGAAATCATTTCCAAGGATGACGAATCGTCGGTGAAACAAAGCTGACGAGGATCGAAGGCCACTTTGCGAAAGAACGAGCTTTGGTCGGCTTCGAAGCCTCGTGGGTTCCTCATCCGCTCCCACACGTCACGCCATACGTGGTTACTCACCGAAAAGATCCGTTCTTCGACCTCGGCCTCTTCCAATCTGAGGTTTCGATCGGATGCGATAATAAATCGGTTCGTGAACAGTCCGGGACCGTCGTCGAGGTGATGTCGGGCAAAGTAGACGTATGGGAAAACGGACGCGACCGTGTTGGCGATTCCGTGAAAAACTCTGTGATCCCCTTTGGAACCCACATTCATTCCAATGACGCCGTTTCCGGTCAGATGTCTCCGCGCTTCCTGGAAAAACTCTTTGCTCGCCAGGTGGGACGGAATATGGGGCGGGCGGAACACATCGACGATAATCGCGTCGTAACGCTTTGCGCATGTCTTCAAAAAGAGTCGAGCGTCGCTGACGTGCACGTTCAAGCCGCTCGCGGCAAGAAAAGGAAAGTACGGCCGGGCCGCTTGGATCAGCCCGCGGTCGATTTCCACACCGTCAATCGCTGCGCGAGGGTAGAACTGAGTTATCAGGTAGGGCGCGCAAGCGCCTCCAAGCCCCAGCGCCAGCAATCGTTGAGGAGTCGAGCCGCTGCTCGTTTCATAGATTCTAGGAATCACGGGGAAGAAATCTTGCCAGGAGTCTGTGTGTGGCTGCCCGTCGATCCACATGGACTGCATGCCCATGCCCGCATCGGTGAGGATGAACGTGGCTTGCGCGCTGTTGCCCGCGCTTCTCCCCGGGACCGGAACGCGATAGATCCGAACGTATTGATATAAGGTCTCCACTTCATGGAGCAGGTACGGCCCCAGGTTTCCGCTCCATCCACGCAGGCCCAACACAAAGCCGGTCGCAAGAGTAATCAGGCCCAGGATCAAGAAAATCGACCTGGTCTGCTTTACGGACCACACGGTTACGCACAGCAGCGCTCCGCCAAAGAAGAGGAAAGAAAACCGCGTTCCCACGTTCGGCGCTAGGACCAGGGCAGGCAGAAATGTCCCCACGATGGACCCGAGCGTAGAGAAAGCAAAGATCTTCCCGGAGATCCGTCCTACTTCAGGGGACCTGAGCGAGTCCAGGCGAATAAGAAAGGGCGACGTCATGCCCAGGACCACAACCGGAGCACAAATGAGCGCAGCGCACACAATCAGCGCTACCAACAATGCGTTGCCGCCCGTCGCGCCGCCTGATGAGGCGGCCGCGGGGCCGCCGGAAAATCTCGCGAGCGCGATCTCCATGAGGGGATGAGCCATATAAGGAAGGAATACGATAAAAATCGCTGCAAGAAAAAGGAGTTTCCCGAGAAACGGCAGTCGCGGACGCCTCTCCGCGATCTCTCCGCCGAGGTAGTACCCCGCGGTGAGCGCGATCATGGTTGAGCCGATGATCGCGGTCCAGACCGAAATGGAGGTTCCGAAAAACGGAGCCAGCAGACGGCTCGAACTCATTTCCACACCCATGATCGCCATGCCGGAAAAGAAAGCCAACGCGATCAAATATGCGGGATGTGGGGTTGTTTCGACTTGTTTTGGCATGCTTCGGATCTATCGATGGCGGGTAACGCCCACCTGCTGGCAGCACAATCGGATCTTGCAGATGGAACAGAGGGGCGAAATAGGTTTGCAGATGTTCTGGCCCCAGGTAACCAGGAGATCGTTGAATTCAATCCAGTATTCCATTGGCAGCTTTTTTCGCAGCGCGGCCTCGGTTTGTTCCGGGGTCTTTGTTTTCACGTAGCCCAGTCGATTGGAAACCCTGTGAACGTGCGTGTCCACGCACACGCCCGGCTTACCGAAACCAAGGGTAATGACGAGATTGGCCGTCTTTCTTCCCACGCCCTTGAGCTTAAGCAGCTCGTCCAAATCGTCCGGGACCCTGCCTCGGTATTTGTCCAGTAGGTCCCGACAGATCTGACGGATCGTCCGAGCCTTGGTGCGGTAGAAACCCACCGGATAGATAAGCCGCTCCACCTCGTCGTCGGTAAGAGACAGCAGGGCCTTCGGACTATCCGCTCTTGCGAACAATTTGTTAGAAGCCTCACGAGTGACCTGGTCCTTGGTCCGCAAAGAGAGAAGAGTGGATATGAGGACGTGGAAAGGGTCTCGCCTCTTCCGGGCGATTTCCGTGGCCACAGGGGTTTCCATGCCCGCGACCGCTTGCCGCAGAGTTTCGACAACCTTCTTGATATCTTGATCCCGAAAGGCCCCGGATCGGCTCAATACTTCACTCCTACCCGCTCTCTCACAAGGTCTATGGTGGGAAGCGCCACCGATCGAGCCTTCTCGGCTCCTTTTCTGAGCGCTTCGTGTATGTAACTGGGATCGTTCGTGAGTCGTTCCCTTGTGTCTCGCGCCTCACGGAAGAAGTCCCAGAGAATGCCGCTCAACTCTTTCTTGATTTCGCCGTACGCCGCGCCGCCTTCCAGATAGAGTCCTAGCACTTCCGAGGTTCTCTCCGGCGGAGCAAAGTGTCGATAGATTTGAAACAGGTTGCACGTTTCCGGGTCCTTCGGGGCTTCCACAGGCGTGGAATCGGTCTTTATGCTCATTACCTTTTTTCGAAGAGTCTTTTCGTCCAGGAAGATCTCGATAGTATTGTCGTATGACTTGGACATCTTTTGGCCGTCGATGCCGGGAATTGTCGCCACTTCATCGCTGATTTGCGCCTCGGGAATGGTGAAAGTCTCGCCGAAAAGGTGGTTGAACCGCATGGCGATATCCCGGGTTACTTCAAGGTGTTGTTTCTGGTCTTTGCCCACCGGAACCACGTCGGTCTGATACAGGAGGATATCTGCGGCCATGAGGACCGGGTAGGCAAAAAGCCCGTGATTGGCCGGTATGCCTTTGGAAATCTTGTCCTTGTATGAGTGGCAGCGCTCCAGGAGTCCCATAGGCGTTATGCAGGTCAATATCCAGGCGAGTTCCACCACTTCGGTAACGTCCGACTGCACCCAGAAGTAACAACGATCGGGGTCCAGGCCGAGGGCAAGAAAATCGGCTGCCGCTTCCAGAGTTTGCTGGGAGAGCTTTGCCGCGTCCGTAACCGACGTGAGCGCGTGCAAATTGACGATGAAGACAAAGAGCTCCGCCTCGTCAAGGTATGCGAGCATGGGCTTCATCATGCCCAGATAGTTGCCCAGGTGGAGAGATCCGGAAGGCTGTATGCCTGAAAGCACTCTCACAACCGACACTCCTTTCGAGCGGTTAATCTAGTGAGCCGTAACATGCATTACTTGGGCCGCAGCGTCAACCACTCAAAAATGTCTTAGAACGGCTGCGGAAGGATTTGCGCGGAAAGATTGATTGCGCATCCACAAGAGTGTAAAATGTATATAAACCTTACCAATCCTCTCTGAAAACGGGGCGAATCAGAGCAGGGGCGAACCACAAAAAAGGGGGCCAACCTACAGACCAACCATCTCATCTCACCTACCACGCATGACGGCCGGCTCAAGGAGGCGTGCTATGGATTTCATTGAACGAGTGAAGTCGATGACGCGCGATCAAGTGGCTCGGGCGATGGTCGAATTAGTAACCCATGTCACGCCCGAAACGTACATGAAGTTGGCCCTGCTGAGTTCGAGGCTTGTTGAAGGGCAGAGGGCCAACGCGGCCATCCAGGCGGTAATTGATAGCCTGCGCGAGGGGACGGAGAGCCAAGCCTCTCGCATGTTCAAGAGGGTGATGACCGAGCTGTCGCCTCATTGTCTCAAAATAGTGGCTCGGACTCTCTTCATTAACGGATTGATGCGCAGCTCCGCAATGCGAGATGAGTTCACCAAGAAGAACGGATTTGCGCCTCCCTTTACTCTCCTGATCAGCCCTACGATGGCCTGCAATCTCAATTGCGTCGGATGTTATTCCGGAAAATACTACAGACAGAAGGGCCTGCCCTACGAGCTTCTCGACCGTATCCTCACCGAAGCAAAGGAAATGGGCATCCTGTTCATCGTCTTCAGCGGAGGTGAGCCGTTGACCCGTCGGGAGGATCTTTTCCCGCTCATTGAAAAGCACAATGATATGTTCTTCATGTTCTACACCAACGGCACGCTCATCGACGATGAGGCGGCTGACGCCCTCTACCGGATGGGCAATGCGGGCGCGGTAATCAGCCTGGAAGGTTTTGAGGAGGCCACGGACGCGCGGCGCGGAAAGGGTGTGTATCAGCGCGTCATGGACGCCATGGATCGGCTCAAATCCAGGGGTGTCCCCTTCGGCGCGTCACTGACGGTCACCAGCAAGAATGTGGAGAAGATCACCAGCGATGAGTTCTTTGAGCATCTATCGAAAAAGGGCGTCATGGTGTGTTGGTTCTTCCTCTTCATGCCGGTGGGTCAGGACCCCGACACCTCGCTGATGCCGACTCCTCAACAGAGGGAGTGCCTGCGACGGCGCGGCGCGCATTTGCGGGACAGGGTCCCAATTTTCATTGCAGACTTCTGGAACGACGCGCCGTACGTTGGAGGTTGCATAGCCGCGGGCAGGAACTACATACACATAAACGCCAACGGCGATGTGGAGCCTTGCGTCTTCACCCACATGGCAGTGGACAAGATCTTCGACAAGAGCCTGGAGCAGGTCCTCGCCAGCGAGTTCTTCACAGCGATCCGTTCCAAGCAACCGTACTCGGACAATCTCCTCACCCCGTGCATGATCATCGACAATCCTAACATTTTCCGGGACATTGTGCGCTCGTGCCACGCGTACCCGACTCACGAAGGCGCGGAAGACGTGCTGGTAAAGATCAAGGACGATCTGGACGAATACGGCAGGCATGTGCGGGCGCTTTTCGACCCGATTTGGGCGGAGCGGAAACACGAGTACGGCTATGGGGAGATAGCGCCTCCGCGCGCTCAGCCCGGCGGTTCACACTCCGCCCATCCGGGCGGCCGCGGGGCGTGACGGTCGGCTTGTCGAGTGGATGAACAGTCTCAGAGAGCGGTTTGATCGCTGAATCCCTTTCAACCCTCCCTCCCCCGAGCGGGAGGCGAGGGTTTTTCTGTTCATTTGGTCTTTAGAGCCCCTCGGAATCCCTGCGCTTGCCGGATGAGGTTGCTGCTCGCCTGCTGAAGCCGCTCCACTGCCAGATCTGTGGTTTTCCCGAAGCGGACCTCCAGATAGGTCTCCATGAATCGAGAAAGCTCGCGCCTCAGCGCGGGCGCGTTCCGTAACGCTTCCGCGCGATTCTCTTCATGCCAAGGATGAACGCGTTTCAGTATCCCCCTGCGAAGAAGAACGTTCATGACCTTCCGGTACGAGCTGGAAATCCGGTCTCGGCGCCCGCGCCGCATGAGGATCGAGGCCGTCAACCACAGCGCTGCGGCCGCCATAATCAGTCCCGGGACCAAATACACTTTCAGACCCTGGGGAAATGTGAATGTCCACGCGATTTGGCCCGACATGAGTCGAGCAAGAGTCCGGAAGATGCTCTGCTGATCGGATCGGTCGAAGTTGATGACCGAATTGGTCCATAGGTAATCCGCTCGATCAAGGAAGTCCGTGAGCCGTCTGAACAGAATATTAAACTCTTCGAGGCTTCGTCCAGGCGGCGTAGGATCGAGTGTGGCCCAGGTCGAGCCGTCCAGGACCGCTTCCACCCAAGCGTGCGCATGAGTGAACCGTACGATGAACTTGCCCGGCTCGCCGGTGGATTCCATGCCTTGGAAGCCTTCCACAACCCGCGCCGGCACCCCTACCTCCCTCAGCATGAGAGCCATGGCCCCCGCGAAGTATTCACAATGACCTGCGCGTGTTCTGAGCAGAAAGTGCTCCAGAGGATGGGCTCCCTGCGGTGGCGCCGGCGTCTGGAGCGTGTATCGAAAGCCGCTGCGAAATCGTTCCATTAAAGCGCGGGCTTTTTGTTCGGGCGTGTCTGCTCCCCGTGTCCATTGCCGCGCGAGCTTCTCGATTTCCGGAGCGCTGCCCGCTGTGTCGAGGTATACGGGATCGAGAGGCAGGGTCACCGGCGGAGCAATGCTCGCAACCTCGACCTCGTACGAGTTGGAAAAGAGAAACGGGCTGTCAATAGAAACTTCGCCCTGCATGTTGACGAAGAGCGGCTTTCGCTGATTCCCGAGGACCCAAAGTGGGTATCCGTACACGTACACGTGGTCGGAACGCAGTCTGTGGGGGAAGATCACGTAGTGGAACCGTTCTTCGGCGTACATACGAACCGGTCGGGTGAAGCCCCGTTGTCTTGATCCTGCGGCCCATCGCTCCCCGTCGAATTCCGCCAGCACACGGCCTCGCCAGTACGGAGCGTCTCCGCTGGGGCTTTGCCGGAAAGCCGCAGTGAACGCGATTCGTTCTCTGCCGGCCATACGCGCCATATCCCGATAGGAAACGCTCTGAGCCAGACCCGCAAAACCGCGACCGCCCCCCGCCGGGCCTGCGGCCTGGACCCCTGGAAAGGACACGAAAGGCCGAGGAAAGATAACAAATAGCAGGACCGTCAGGGCGAGGACGAAGAAGACGCACGCGCCCAATTGGCCGGGCCGACCGACCGTCACTGCTGTTCTGTCAATACGTGAGGTCGCAGGGCTGACCGCAGCTTCGTGCCTGGCCATGAGAAACGTGAGCAGCGTTCCCATGAGCGTAAAGAGATAGAAAGGCAAGAGCGCGGCAAATAAGAAGTGGTTCGTGAGTGTGCAACTGATGAGGACCATGCCCACGGTGAGAAAGATCAGTTGATAGATGTGTCGATCAGTCAGCGGGGAGAAGGCCCGCGCCAATATGGTCCCGAAAGTGAAATGCACGAGAAACAGAGGCGCATTGAACACGCCCTGCAAAAACACGAGCACGACGGAAAAGACCGCCACGTACAGGAAGAAGAGCACTGTGAGCACGCGCTCGGTTCCCAGAAAGGGCCGCGCATAATCAGAGCGCGTGAGCGCCGTCCCGATCACCGGTATGGCCAAGAGCGCCAGCGGGTTGAG
Source organism: Deltaproteobacteria bacterium (assembly GCA_016875095.1). Lineage (GTDB taxonomy): Bacteria > Desulfobacterota > Desulfomonilia > Desulfomonilales > Desulfomonilaceae > VGSG01. The sequence continues at coordinate 3,850 of VGSG01000110.1, read as the reverse complement.
GCCGTTCTCGATGCACGCGCCGGTAATGGAAAGCGAGACCAGCCCGGCCAGAAACAGCTTGAACCCTCGATACGCGCCCGGGGCAAGGGAAACGACGGGCGCCGTCTCCGAAGCGCGTCCGCCGGATCCGGTCTTTTTGGGGAGCGGCCGCGTGATGTCAGCCATGTCGGGCTCCTCTGAATCCCACGCTGCGCCAGAAAAGATCACCCGAATTTTGCACATCGACCTGAATGCCGGATTCCGGCGAATAGGGCATTTCGTGGCGCGGCGCCTTCTCCCATCGAGCAAGAGCGGTGAGCGCCTCGACCGCGAATTGGCCGCCTGTCCCCGGACCGATCAGGAACCCGGGCGCGGCCAAAGCCACCGGTGTCCTGGACCTCGCGAAGTGGACCACGAGCGAAGCGGCCTTGGAAATAGCTTTTTCCGAAGCTTCCCGACGTAAAGTGATAACGATTTCCGGAGATCCCTCATCGGCCAGAACTCGGGTCACCAGCCTTCTCGTGCGAGCGGTCTTTTTCCAGTCTATGTGCTTGTACGCATCCCCGGGAACGTATTCCCGGAACTGATAGGGCACATTCCCGAAAGGATCGGCTCGTTCAATCTTCTTGCCCGGACTTGCGGCCCAGACAGGGACATGCGCGTCACCGGGCTCGATGTGTGGAAAGACCAAGACCGATACCTGCGGTCCGCAAGGTCGAGAATAGGTTGCAAGCCCAAAAGGGAAGGCTGAGGAGATGACCCCAGGTCCGATCAAGTGATCGCCTCGACGGCTGATTGTGAACACGCCCGATCCCTGGACCCGTCGAGTGTCCTCATCAGGGAATAGAGGAACGCTTTCCGTTGACGCCGACAACGGGGCAGACTCTCTGAAAGTGAGCGCGGCGCCGGAGAATGATCGATCTTGAGTTTGAATCACGTAGTCGATCGCGAACGGGACGTCCGCGTAAATTTCGCTGGGAAAGCGTCTATGAAGGCTAAAATCCCTGATATTCCGAGTCGCGAGGTGGTGGGAAATCAGCGCGAGGCCAAGGGTCATGCCGAATATGATGAACAGAAAATTGTTCACCGTCGCTACGGCCGCGAGGGGGACCCACACGAGCAGGAAGACGCAGATCCGTCCCGGTCGGGTCAACTTGAAAGAAATGTTTTTCGTCAGTCTCACAGTATTGCCGGGGATTGCCTGGACGCGGACGGGCCGGAGATTTCATCACGCTCGAACGGAGGAACGTCGAGCCTTTTGCCATCAAAACTTGATCCTCCTCACCCTACCCTCTCCCGTCACGCGGGAAGAGGGTTTTCAGCTCCCCCTCCCTTGATGGGAAGGGCAAGAGGGAGGGTGATTTGAGGTCATTTGTTCGAGCTTCAGATTGGTTAAGTCCGGCGCCGAGCCCTTCGTTCGGCTTCTTCCGCCTGCTGTCAGACAGGAGCCGCAACCGAGCGCAGAACCTGGTTGAGTATATCTCGCTTCCTTTTTCGGGTCATTCCGTCTCCAGCGTGTTCTAGGGTGAGGATGCGATGGAGCGACACAGGCATGAAAACTCGCCTCAGGTCCTGAGGGATAACGTAATCACGACCCTCAAGGAGCGCGGAAGCCTGCATTGCCCTCTTCAGATGGAGTCCGCCCCGCGACGAGATGCCCAGGCGAATCTCCGGATGATCCCGCGTCGCCTTGATCAGGTCCAGGAGGTATTCCATCATGCTCGATTCAACACGTATCCGGCGGACCTTGTGCTGAAGATCCCGGATGGTTTCCGCATTGGTAATCGGTTCGAGTCGCTCTGCGTCCATATGTTCCAGGTCCCTGGCGAGGATTTCCCGCTCGTGATCCCGGTCGGGATAACCGAGGCCGATGGAGACCATGAAGCGGTCGAGTTGACTCTCCGGGAGCTGGAACGAACCGAAACGCTCCACCGGATTCATCGTGGCGAGCACGAGAAAAGGATCTGTAAGATCGTATGTGCGCCCGTCCACTGAAACTTTTCCCTCAGCCATTGCTTCGAGCATGGCGGACTGCGTGCGCGAAGATGTGCGATTTATCTCGTCCGCGAGCAGCACGTCGGTAAAGAGCGGTCCCTCCTTAAACTCGAACTCGTTGGTCTTTGGGTCGTACACGTTAATGCCGATCACGTCGGACGGGAGTGTGTCGCTGGTAAACTGAATGCGCCGGAAACGTCCTCCTATGGAACGAGCGGTGGCAAGGGCCAATAAGGTTTTTCCCACTCCGGGGATATCCTCTATGAGCACATGTCCTTTGGCGAGTAGGGCTACGACGACAGTTCGGACCTGTTCTTGTTTTCCTATGAGAACCGTGCAAATAGACTCTAAGAGCTTTGTTGGGACCCTATTCATGGAACCGCAGCTATCTTGGGAGATCTTGAAACCATCTCCAATATCGGCATTCGGTCGTCCTCTGTCAATGTTACGGCAGACGCTGCCGGTCGAGCGGCCCCATGCTGAAAAAACCCGATACCAGGTAGGCCAAAAAGAGTTAAGATGAAGTATGCATCTCGAGGCCCTTCCCGGGAATGGGCCTCGATAACGCGGCCGGCATGAGCAAGGCCTGGTGGGCCTGGTTGGAGCGCGGGGGGGAAGAGACATGCTTTGCGCTACGCTGAGAGGAGGAAACTGATTATGTATCTGCCGGAGATTTTCACCAAGTTCCAAAAGCAGTATCCGGAAATTCTCGACGCATATCACAAGGTGGGGGAACTCTGCGAAAAAGCCGGTCCTCTGAACGACAAGACTCAGCACCTCATTCAGTTGGGTGTCTCGATTGGAGCCAATTCCAAGGGCGGGGTCCGGTCCCACGTGCGCCGCGCGCTGGCCGCCGGCGCCACAGAGGCGGAGATCTTTCAGACCATTCTCATCTCCATGACCATTGTGGGCTTTCCGGCTATGATCGCGGCGTACGGCTGGGCGCAGGAGGTTGTGGCTGCCGGCGGGAAGGAATAGCCCCGATCGGCCAACGCCCTGACGTTGCTGAAAACACGTGGATCAGGAGCGCCTGATTGCCCGCGTTGGGTTTGCCTCGGTCGCACAAGATTATAAGATCATTTAAGATCATTGGGGAATATGGGTGTGTTCCGGGGAACCATGACGTCAAATCGAATGCTCTTCGTAATTGTCGTGGTCGCGGCGGCAGCGCTCTGGTGTGGGAGAATCCGGGCCATGTCCTTGGAATACCGTATCTATCCGGTGGGTGAAGTCCAGAAGAAAAGGGGCGCAACGGCGCTGAAGATCCACGAGCCGTTTCGCGACGCGCTCCTCGGGCTGGAGGGCTTTTCCCACGTAATTGTCTTCTACTGGTTCGACCGAAACGACACCCCGGAAAAGAGGCGCATACTCCGAGTGCATCCGAGACGAGATGCGCGAAATCCTCTCACCGGCGTGTTCGCCACCCGGTCGCCGGTGCGCCCCAATCTGATCGGTTACTCCATAGCCAAGATCGAATCCATCCAAGACGGTTCCATCACGATTGACGAGATTGACGCATTCGACGGAACCCCCATTATCGACCTCAAGCCATACATCCCCGCCGACGATGCCATACCCACTGCGACCGTGCCCGATTGGGTCCACAAGTAGCAGAAAGCCACCTTGAAGCGTTGACAACGTCCGAGCCGCCTGATACAAACCTATTGATTCTATTCATGAATTGTCGATGGTCTGCGATGCGGATTTCACCGTATTTCTTCCAAGCTTTATCAAGAGCTGCTCTCTGGGCTGTCACCACGTCATGCACGGTAATTGCTCCGTTCATCGCGCCATCCGACACATGGCCTCAAGCCGCCGCGCAGCAAACGAAGTCAGCCGGTCAGCATATCGAAGAAGGCAGGGCGCTCCTCCAAAA
>VGSG01000109.1 GCA_016875095.1 Deltaproteobacteria bacterium | reverse complement strand
AGCAGATTGGAGGGAAAGACGGGGCTGAGTCTTAACAGCAGGACGATCTTGAAGCCTTCCCGGCCGATAGCCTGATCGATGGCGGCAAATCGCGGGTTGTCCGCCACCTTTCGAGCTACCCAGTCCCGAGCAAGTGTGCGACCCACCACGAAAGCGGCGCAGGCGCCGACGCTCGCGCCTACCCAAACAGTCGGGAGCCCCTTTGCAAGCCCAAAGATGAAGCCCGCTCCCAGCGTGATCAATGAACCCGGCAGGAAGAAGATGCAAGCCACCACATAAAACAGGGCGACAACGATAGGCCCCCAAACCCCGAGTCCCTGGGTCCATTCCAACACCGTGATAACATATTGTTTCAGCGGCAGGATCCAGAGCGCCAGAATTAGCAGGCAGGCCACGGCAATGACCAGCGCGAGCCGGGCGGCGCCTCGATTGTTCCTGAGTCCGTGATGGGCTTGATTCCTACTAGCCGATTCTTGTGTCATGGCAGCCACCTATCATCATATTGCAGCCCCGAGAAACAGAGGAAATGTTGTCGTAGTCGCCTGTCGGCGATTCTCAAGCTCCTTCTCGTTTAGAGTCCAATCATATTCGAGATAATCAATGGCGTAGTTTCCGGCCTCGAGAAATTCCTTGTTTGCTCGGTCAACGTATCCACTGAGGAAGTTCAGCACGGCTCTTTCGGTTTCCGAGAAGCTCCTGAATCTCTTTTCCGCGCCGTATGTCTTAGCAAAATCCTCTCCGAACCATTTGAATATAGGTGAGAGATACACGCGACGTTTCTCGCGATCAATTCGGAATTTCCGGGGGTTCTTCACGAATCGGCTTGTCTGATCGTCGAGCTGGTCATCGAGCCGGTCTCCAGTGTAGGGTTCGTTTCGGAGGTTCGGGCATCCGAGCGCCGCGCAGACGAGAGCCATGTGAATGCGCGGCTCATTAAATGTGGCGCGCAGGATCTCGTGTTCAATGCCGTCCAGTGTAAACTTCCGCCCCATAACCGCATACTGGAGTTTATCCCAGACTCCCGGGATTTGCCTTATGCTGTTTTTGGGAAAGCGAAACCAACCCACGAACGAAGCCCTGATCGGATAATGATCGATGATCGCGACAAGCGTCAGCGCATTGTAGGCATTGATCCAAAAGGCGATTTTTTCCTTTTCGTTCCAGGGGTCGTAGACCCGGGGATCGAGCCGCGCAAGCGATGCGGCGAATTTATCCAGCCCTTGCCTGTTTGCTTTGAGCTCTTTGTACTTCACGAGCCCGCGATCATCCACATACTCCGTAAGCGCCGCCGCATAGTCGCTGTAGTCAAAGGGGATCGGCATCGCCGAAGCCTGAATCGGAGCGTTCAAACCCAAAAGGAGCGCCGGAAGCAAGGCAAAAGCTTTCCATAACTGCTCTATGAAATGAGCGCGGTCCATGACGAGCCATCCGATCTCTGAAACTGGATGACGAACACTGAGGCCGGTCACGCGATCAAAGGACTTTGAGCGCTGCGGCCCCGCCGTCTTATTATTCCATTGACGCCCGAGCCGGGAAAAGGATGCATCAATTCGCCGGCTCGCCACCGCCGGGACATTTCAGGTAAACAATGCTCAAGCAGAAGGTCGATCCAAGACTAATCCACAACCCCGACAAGCTCATCGAAGGTGTCCGGTTTCACTTGGACGTAGGCGCCGGTGGCTTTTGTGCAGACAACGTCCTGCTGATCGCGTATCTCAACCCGGAGATTCACCACCTTGCCGTCACGCGATTCTATGCGGCAGCGTGCTTCGATGCTTTGCTCAACGTAGAGCGGTCTCACGAAATCGATATGTATCGAGCCGGTTACCGCAGGCTCTCCCAAGACATGCCAGGTGGTCCATCCCATGATCTCGTCACAGAGCCCGGTTTGAATCCCTCCGTGCAGCACGCGGCCGAACCCTGCGTATTCCTTGTCAGCGGCCCATGTGCAGACAAGTTCTCCCGGCTCGGTTTTGTTCTCATAGAACTCAAGTTTCAATCCGCGCGGGTTCGCTTCTCCGCAAAACAAGCAATGTCCGCCCGAGAAGCGGTTTGGTATCAGCTCAAGGCTTCCCGTACGATAGTCCATCATGCGCACACCCCTGGAGGTTTCCGGCGGCATTGTTCCCACAAGCTTCCGGCAAGGTCAATCGACCTGGAGGCGGTCTTGCGCCGGAAATTCATTTGAAAGCCTGCGGCGTCGGAGTATGGTGACACGATAAGCCCGGAGTGGTAGTCTGTGACTTCTCGTTCGGTCGGTGACAGGTCCGTGGTTGCGCAGGGAGTGAGGAACTCGTGAGAGAAATGTTCTACCCTTCATCGGTAGTCGTCATCGGGGTATCTACCCGGTGGTTTAACCTGGGGAAGGAGATCGCGCGTAATCTCCTTGAGTTTGAATATAATGGTGTGATCCACCTTGTGGGCAAGGAAGGGGGGGTGGTTTTCGGTAGAAGGATTCACACTTCTTTGGCTGAGATTCCCGACCCCATCGATTTGGCTATTATCCTTATCCCGGCCAAGGTCGTTCCCGATGTGATGGAGGAGTGCGGACGCAAAGGGATAAAGCGGGTTATCATCGAGACCGGGGGATTCGGTGAATTCGACCGCGACGGGGAAGGGCTCGGCGCAAGGCTCAAAGAGATCGCCCGGCGATACGAGATGCGCTTTATCGGCCCCAACTGTATCGGGATTATGAACGCGGCCAATGGAATGGCCACGCCGTTCGCTCGCATGAACAACATCTTCCGCCGCGGAGGGGTGGGAATCATTGCTCAGAGCGGTGGAGTGGCGCTCTTGCTGCTGAATATGCTGGACAACGACCGGATCGGATACAGTAAGTTCGCGGCCATCGGGAACAAGCTGAACGTGGATGAGTGCGACGTGCTGGAATACTACTTGGAAGACCCTGAGACCAACGTGATTTGCCTTTACTTGGAGTCCATCTCGGACGGCCGACGGCTCACGAACATCGGCCGGTCGTCCACTAAGCCGATTGTGGTCCATAAGGCGAACATCGCGGCCATGAGTCGGGTCATCGCGCACTCGCACACGGAAGCTCTGGCCAATGACGACCAGGTGGTGGACGCGGCGCTCCGGCAGGTGGGCATGGTCAGGTTCCGCGATATGCCCGAGTACCTGGATTTCGTTAAGATAATCCAGCTCCCTCGCATGAAGGGACGCAATCTGGCTATTGTTTCACGGTCCGGCGGCCACGCGGTCATGGCCGCGGACGCGGCCTACACCTATGGATTCAAGCTTCCGCCCTTCCGCCAGGATTTCTTGGATCAGATCCGTAAGCATTTGAGAGCCCATGTGATCCAGCTCACCAATCCGCTTGACTTGGGGGACCTGTTCGACTTTGAGGTCTACTGCCGGATCATTGAACACACGCTTCAACAAGACACGGTGGACGGCATCCTGTTCTTGCACACGTACTTCGCGGGAGTGGAGGGCGAACCGTCTCGAAAATTGCTCCAATCGGTGGCCGAGTTATCTCAGCGCTATCAGAAGCCTGTGGCGGTCTCCGTTTCCACGGAGCAATTCGAGATGTCACGGCTCCATAAGGAGTTTGATTTTCCTATTTTTCTGAGCCCCGGCGCCGCTATCGAGTCTCTGGATCGCTCTATAAAGTACTACGAGCGCCGGGAATTCATTTCGGTTCAAGGCTCGCCGGCAGAGCCCAATCCTTTGCCGAAGGATTCAGCCATACGGGCTGCGCTTGATGGCGCCCTGGACGAGAAGCGCTCACCCTTGCTCCATGAGGCGCTTCAGATCGTCGGTCTGGCGGGAATTCCGATTCCCGAGCACCGGGTCTTTGGGCCGGGTGAGTCCCCGGATTCGGCAAAGCTGGACATGCCGGGGCCGTATGCGCTCAAGATCGTGTCTGCAAGGATTTCTCATAAGTCTGACGTGGGCGGGGTCGTGCTCGGCCTGACCGACGCGTCTGCGCTCTCCCGGGCGTGCCAAGAAATGACGGCTCGTGTGGCGGACCTCGGTGAGGATGAAAACGCAGGGGTTCTTGTGCAGCAAATGGCCCCGAAAAGAGCCGGGTCGTATGAACTTATCCTTGGCGGGAAGCGTGACCCGCAGTTCGGCCCCATCGTACTGTTGGGACATGGCGGGGTTTTCGTGGAGGTGTTCGGGAAGGCGGTTCTCCGCATGGCGCCGTTGTGCGTTTCCGAAATCGACGAGATGATAGACGAGTTGCCCGGCTCGGAAATACTCCGAGGCGTCAGAGGCTTGCCGCCGGTGGACAGAGACGCTCTGAGGGACGCTCTCGTTCGGCTTTCATATTTGATGGTTCATTTCCCCGCAATAGATCAGATCGACATCAACCCCGCGCTCGTTTCCAGTTCAGGGGTCGTCGCTGTTGACGCCAGAATAGTCCTCAGAGGCGATAAAGTCGCCTCTGCCGCTGAAGGAACCGAACATGGCCCACAGGATTGACGTAGCTCTCAAGCTTAACGTTCCGGACCCCTCGGGCCGCCGCATTAAGAGCCGCATCGAATCCGACCTTGGACTTCAGGTGAATGATGTCCGTGTAGCAGACTCGTTCTTGATCGACCGGTCGCTCACCCGCGATCAACTCGAATTCGCCACGGAGGAACTTCTCCGGGATCCCGTGATCCAAGACGCCTCGATCGACAATCCCATCAGCCTCCCGTTTGATTGGCTCATCGAGGTGGGGTTTCGTCCGGGTGTGACCGACAATGTGGCTCGCACCACTCGTGAGGGCCTGGAACGCACCCTCGGCGTCAGGTTTGACGCCGGCGAAGCGGTTTACACGCGAAAGCTCTACTTCCTCCGGGGAAAGCTCTCACGAGATGACGTGGAGAGGATCGCAAGAGACCTGCTGTGCAACGATCTGATTCAGACACGGAGGGTCTTCTTGCCGGGCGAGGATCGCACCAGGATTGTGGTTCCGAAGGTGGTCTCCTCCGCGGAGGTCACCATAGCTGAGATCGACCTGGACGTGGATGACGCCGCCCTGCTCGAAATCAGCAGAAAAGGTCTCCTAGCCCTCAGCCTGGAGGAAATGAAGACGATCCGGGACTATTACCGTGACCCGGCTTTCCTGGAACAGAGGGCCGCGGCGGGGCTGGGGCGGCGAATCACGGACTGCGAACTGGAATGTCTTGCGCAGACCTGGTCGGAACACTGCAAGCACAAGATCTTCAATGCCTCGATCACATACCTGGAAGACGGCAAGTCCCGTCGAATCGACAGCCTCTTCAAGACCTGCGTGCAGGCCGCGACCGAGAAGATCCGCAAGGACTTGGGTGAGAATGACTTCTGCCTCTCGGTTTTCAAGGACAACGCGGGGGTTATCCGCTTCGATGACGAATGGAACCTGGTTATGAAAGTGGAGACCCATAACTCGCCGTCAGCCTTGGATCCGTACGGCGGCGCGCTCACCGGCATTGTGGGCGTGAACCGGGACCCCTTCGGCACAGGGCTTGGATCAAGGCTCATCTTCAATACCGATGTCTTCTGCTTTGCGCCGCCGGATTACGAGGGAGACATTCCCCCCAGACTCCTCCATCCCCGCAGAGTATTCGAAGGGGTGAGGGAAGGGGTCGAGCACGGCGGCAACAAGAGCGGCATTCCCACGGTCAACGGCGCAATCGTTTTTGACCCGCGGTACTTGGGTAAGCCCTTGGTTTATTGCGGAACCGGCGGCATTATGCCCGCCCGGATCAACGACAGACCGGCTCACCAAAAAAAGGCGCGGCCAAGGGACAGAATCGTCATGGTAGGCGGTCGCATCGGCAAAGACGGCATCCACGGGGCCACCTTCTCCTCGGAAGAACTCCACGAAGGATCCCCGGTCAGCGCGGTGCAAATCGGTGATCCGATCACCCAGAAGCGCATGACGGATTTTCTCCTCATGGCTCGCGATAGGGGCCTGTATAGCTCCATAACGGACAACGGAGCGGGTGGGCTCTCTTCTTCGGTGGGCGAGATGGCCCGCGAAGCGGGCGGCGCTCGACTCTGCCTGGAACGAGCCCCACTGAAATATCCCGGGCTCCAGCCTTGGGAGATTCTCTTGTCCGAGGCCCAGGAGCGTATGACCGTGGCGGTTCCTCCTGATAAGCTCGATGAATTCCTGGAATTGGCCCGCACCCTGGATGTGGAAGCCACTGACCTGGGAGAGTACACCGAGGATGGATGCTTCACAGTTCTGTGGCACGACCGCGCCGCGGCCAAACTACCGCTCGATTTTCTCCACGACGGGCTCCCGAAAATGGAGCTTCAGGCCCGATGGACCGCGCCGGTTCATCGTGAGCCGAAGGTCGAGCCCCCTCAGGATCTAACCCCCACACTGATAACGATCTTGGGCCGGTGGAACGTCTGCTCCAAGGAGCGGATAATCCGCCAATACGACCACGAGGTTCAAGGCGGCTCGGTGGTAAAGCCGCTCATCGGCGCGTTTAATGATGGGCCGGGTGACGCGGCGGTGCTACGGCCTGTGCTGGACCGAATGCGTGGAGTCGCTGTGGGATGCGGCATTGCTCCTCGGTATTCGGACATCGATACGTACTGGATGATGGCCTCGTGCATTGACGAGGCTGTGAGGAACATCGTTTCGGTAGGCGCAGACCCGGACTATATGGCCGGCCTGGACAACTTCTGCTGGTGCGACCCGGTCCGATCGGAGAAGACGCCTGATGGAGAATACAAGCTTGCGCAGCTCGTTAGGGCTAACCAGGCCCTCTTTGATATCACCACGGTGTACCGGATCCCGTGCATCTCCGGGAAAGACAGCATGAAGAACGATTATCACATCGGAGATACCAAGATATCCATCCCGCCCACCGTGCTCTTTTCCGCAGTGGGGATCGTGCCGGACGTCAGGTTGGCCGTGACGCCCGATTTTAAGAGAGCGGGCGACGCAATTTACGTGCTTGGTGTCACCCGAGACGAGACGGGCGGGTCGGAATATTTCGCATCTCTGGGTAATGTGGGGAACAAGGTCCCCAAGGTTACCGATCCTCACCGGGCCATCGTGACGTATCGAGCGCTCCACGCGGCCATGAGGGAGGCATTGGTCGCGTCATGCCACGATCTTTCCGATGGAGGCCTGGGGGTCTCTCTCGCGGAGAGCGCGTTCGCAGGTGGTCTGGGCGCAGAGGTTTCGCTGGCGGAGTTGATGCTCGAAGGCGTTTCTCGTGATGACGTGGCCCTCTTCTCGGAAAGCCCATGCCGGTTCCTGCTCAGTGTGCGAAAGGAGAGCCAGGCTCGATTTGAAGCAGTCCTGGCAGGGCATTCTTTGGCAAAGGTGGGCGAAGTGACGGCCGAGCCCCGGGTCCGTGTGAAAGGCATTCAGGGCGCCACGGTGATCGACGCCCAGATCGGGGATCTCAAGCGAGCCTGGCAAGCGCCGCTAGGCACGTAGTCCGTTGTCAGAAATGGCGGCCGTCTGGCCGCGAGATGGGAATTCCTGGTGGAAGGAGGGGTTGAGCCCTTCTTCGTCATTCCCGCCCAAAGCCCGCCTCTGGCTTGAACAGGGGCGGGAATCCGCAAGATCACCAAGCGGATAATAAAAAGCTGTGCGCCGCGTTTCCTAATCCGGATTCCCGCGTTCGCAGGAAGGAAGCAATACGGCGGCCGCAAAGCGGCGAGAATTCCGGCGCACGCATAGGAGGGTGGCGCCGGCCTTTTGGCGCCTCGGGGGCTCATGGGGTCAGGGGTCTGACGGGCTCGGGTGTTGGGCTGTCCTCCGCCGATGGTCGGTGTATGAAATAGGTTTCAAGATCAACATGTTATTTAATCCTCCTCATTCACTTGCTAGGTGTCCTCGATAATCCCTCAGTATACGTCTTTCCTTATTCTACCGTATTCCTTTATTAATCGAGATGTTTTGGGATACGGGCGCTATCCAACCGAAGAGAATGAATACATACTTATGATAATTACTGTGAAATTAATTGACTAAGAGTAATAACTTATGATATGATTAATAAAAAGGAATAGCATGCGCTAACATCTGAGAATGATTCGGCCGTCCAGCCCAATCATCGCTGTCCTGCGCAAAAGGAGAATGGGTATGGTGACGCATCGCCTGCCGATTGTTCTGTCCAGCGCCCTTGTGCTGGCGCTCCTCCCGGCTCTCGTATGGGGGTTCGCGCCTCCGTGCTGTCCGAGCGGACCACATATGCCGACTCCAGGGCCGGCCATGTGGGGGCCTCCACAACCTATGGCGCCTCAGGGACCGATGGGGCCTGCGGGGCTCATGGGGCCTCCCCCAGGGGGTTTCCCCATGATGGGACAAGGTTGTCCGCCGCCGTCCTGCGTGGGCCCGCCGACCAAGGTAAAGAAAGGCATGCCGTTTATGCCGCCGCCGGGGCCTTGTTTCATGCCCCCTTGTCCGCCGAAATGCGGTCCGAAGGTGGTAATCGAGCCCATGATCTACATGGGCTACCTCTGGAAGGATAGGGGCGCGGGGCTCATGGCCCAGAATGATTCCACGCCCATTTTGGGCATTCTGGAAACCAGGCATGATTACAACCTGGAAGGTTTTTGGCTGGAAGTCGCGATCCCCGTCAGTTTCGACTATAATTACGGGCTGATGGCAAGCGGAGCGCACCTGTTTCCGTCTGCCGCTACCTCTCGTCAGACCTACACGCTCGATGGCGGCGGCGGGGGTGGAAGGCGAAACTGGAACACGGATATCCAGTGGTGGAATGTCCAGCTTGCCGGCAGTTACTCATTCTGGCGCGGGGTGAACCTGCTGGGTGGGTACCGTTGGGATTCTTTTATGACCAAGTTCACAAATCCTTCGGATCTGGTGGGAATTCCCGGCCTCAACACCGATCAGGCCGATCTTACCGTGAGCGCTCATATTCCGTTCATCGGGATACAGCTTGATCCCTGGCTGAGTTGCGAGACCTTCACGAAGGTGGGATTTGTCGGCTTTCCCGTTGTGCTGGGCAGCGTGACGTACAAGGAGGCGCTCGGAAACGCCGCGAACGGCCCTGCGGGGCTCAACGGATCCAAGGGTTTTGATTCCGGCTATTTCATGGAGGGATACGGCGAAACCGGCATGAAGACGGGTAACTGGAATGTGGGCGCATTTGTGAAATACTCCGCGCTGCACGCCACCTCAAAGGTTCAGCTCGAAGCGAGCCTGGCGACTAACGGAACGGCCGAGCAGCGGTACAATTTCACGTTCGACCGCCGCAATTGGGTATTCGGAGGCAAGATCGGAGTCTCCTTCTAGGGCTCTGTGCAAAAATATCCAAGATCTCCAAGTCTTGGGTAAAAGCGCGGGGAGGTCCGACAAGAAGGGCCTCCCCGTTTATTTTTCTCACCATAGCGCTGCTGATGATTTCGAGATCAGCGACCGCGCGCCATCGGGCAAATCACCCGTGCAATCTCGCCTGCGCACGCAACATGCCCGGCCTACTCAGACTCAATTGGACATTATCTTAGGCAGTAGCTATATATGAGCGCATGCGCTTCTTCCGCTTATCCGGCTCTCGCCGGCTCGCGGATGATCGTCGGTCATACAGGGAGGACAATCCCGTGGCGAGAGCAAACCTTTGGACCTTCTCATTCGTTCTTGTGTTTGCGCTTTTTCAGGTTGGAACGGCCTGCGCGCAGGCGCCGGGCAAGCCCGCGGGGCTGAGCGTCAGCAGTGCCGCGTTCCCGGACGGAGGCATGATCCCCCGAGCGTATACCTGTGACGGGGAGGATATCTCGCCGCCGCTGGAAATCGGCCAAGTTCCGCCTGGGGCAAAGAGCCTGGCTTTGATCAAGGACGACCCGGACGCGCCGGATGGAACGTGGGTGCACTGGGTGATGTATAATATCCCACCCGACACAAGGAAGATTCCGGAACAGGCGCCTCGAAAAGCCAAGCTTCCGAACGGAGCGTTCCATGGAAAGAACAGTTGGGGTGGGCGCAAGCTTGGGTATGGCGGACCATGCCCGCCGAGCGGCACGCATCGCTATTTCTTCAAAGTGTATGCGCTTGATACCGTGCTGAACCTCAGGCCCGGCGCGACAAAAGACGAGCTCCTGAGCGAAATGAAAGGACACATCCTCGGGGAAGGACAGCTCATGGGCCGTTATCAGAGAAGTAAATGAGGCTGGTCCGGAGAAATGCTCAGGTCGTTTGAAGTCGCGCTCGCTTTCCTCACTGTCTTCGATCCCCATCTCAAGCCGTCGCCGACCATATCGGACGTTGGCAGGTCCGCGTGGGCCTTTCCGGTGGTCGGCGCCTTGATCGGTCTGATACTGGTCTGCGTACGGTGGTTCTGCGCGCCTTATTTTTCGCCGCTCTTGGTGGCGATCCTGTTGGTCATGCTCTGGGTAGTGCTGACAGGCGGGCTGCATATCGACGGTTGGACTGACTGCTGGGATGCGCTCGCCGCCGCGGTCCCGCCGGAGCGCAGGATGGAGATCCTCAAGGATTCCCGTCTCGGAACCTTCGGGGCTCTGGGGCTGGTCCTGTTGTTGGCTTTGAAGACAGCGGCCTTGGCCGATGAAAGGCTCCCCATTTTCACGGTCTTTCTCGCGCCGATTGTGGGGAGGGGCTCAATGCTTCTGGTTGCGCATCGAGCATCCCATCGCGGCGAGGGAATGGCGGCCCGATTCATCGACGCTCTCGATAGTCGTGTGGTCAAATGGGTGGGTATCTTGACCTGTTTCGTAGCGTTGATCGGGGGTTGGCACGGAATACTCGCCGCGGGAGTTGCTTACGGAGGAGCGCTGCTATTCAAACGCATGGCGGAATCGAGACTGAATGTGGTGAACGGCGACGTGATCGGCGCGAGCTGCGAACTAAGCGAGACTCTCGTCCTGCTGATCGGATGCATGCAGGTGTGAGCCCGTGCGCATTGGGACTACCTCCTACATATACCCCGCGGACATTCTGACGAACGTTCGGAGATTGGCCCGGCGTGTGGATGACGTGGAGCTGGTCTTCTTCGAGGTGAACGATGCGCCCGGGGATTTGCCCGACGACTCCGCCCTTGCCGAGCTGAATGAGCTTGCCCGCGCGCACGACCTGACGTACACGGTTCATCTTCCCCTGGATTTGACCATTGTCGGAGATTCCCCGGCAGCTTCGTTGGAGAAGGCGCTCCGTGTGATTCGCAGCGTTGCCGCCTTGGCGCCATACGCGTTTATCATTCACGTGGAGCGCGGTGAAGAATCCCTGGGGACAGGTCCGGAACGCGCAGTTGAGAACGCCGTGAGTTCGTTGGAGGCGCTCTCGGCTGAAACAGGCGGGTTGCATCGCTTGTGCGTGGAGAATTCCCCCTTCGGACATCATGAAATCATAGACGCAGTCCTTGAGAGACTCCCGGTCTCCTGTTGCGTGGATGTTGGGCACATCTGGAAAGAGGCGCTTGATCCTGCGCACCTGCTTGAGCGCCGGCTTGCCAGGGCCCGCGTGATTCACCTGCATGGGGTGGGTCATCGGGACCATCAGGCTCTTTCTCTCGTATCGAACGAGGCTCTGGATCGGGTAGTCGCTCGGCTGGCCGGCTTTGGAGGAGTGCTCACCCTTGAGGTCTTCAATGAGCACGACTTGGCCGATTCGCTTGCCGCGCTGGAGCAATCGCTACGACGTGTACAGAGTTACACGAGAACATGAAAAGCCCGGGAGGCTTTCCCGGGCCTATACCGTATTCTACGCTGGTGCCGAAGAGGAGACTCGAACTCCTACAGGCTTGCGCCCACCAGACCCTGAACCTGGCGCGTCTACCAGTTCCGCCACTTCGGCCCTGTTCGATTCTGTCATTCAGGCTTCCCACTGTCAAGACCGAAAAGCCGTGTGGCGTGCCCACCAGCGAAGATCAGTCCGGATAGCCGGAAGGGTGCTCCGAGAACCATTGCAGCGCTTGTCTCACAATCTCCTCGATGTTGGAGCGAGAAGGCTTCCAATCGAGTTCTCTGAAAGCGAGAGACGGGTCCGCGACCAATTCGGGAGGATCTCCGGGCCTTCGGGGGCCCATTTTGGGGCTCAGTTTCACTCCCGACACGCGCGAAACCGCGCTGACTATTTCCAGGTTGGATAAACCCGCGCCGGTTCCCAGATTCATCCGGATGAGAGGGTTGTGGTCCATCTTCGCCATTGCCTTGATATGCGCCTCGGCAAGGTCGGTCACGTGAATGTAATCCCGGATGCAGGTCCCGTCGGGCGTGGGATAATCATCGCCGAATATGACCAGATCGTTGGTGAGCCTAAGCGCGTATCGCACCACGTTGGGGATTAGATGGGTCTCGGGTCGGTGATCTTCTCCCAGCCCGTCCTGCGGCTCACAGCCCGCGGCATTGAAGTATCTCAGGCTCGCTGAACGGATCTCGTACGCCCGATGGTAGTCTTCAAGCATCCATTCTATCGCGAGCTTGGTCCGACCGTACGGCGATATGGGCTGCTTGGGGTGATCTTCGGTGAGCGGAAGCCGTTGCGGCGCTCCGTAAACCGCACACGTGCTGGAGAAGATCACTCGATCGTGATTGGTTGCCCGCATGGCCTCTAACATGTTGTACGCGGCGATGAGGTTGTTGCGGTAGTAAAGGTCGGGCTTTTCCACGGATTCGCCCACTAGGCAGCTCGCGGCGAAATGGAAGATCGCGGCGTAACGGTTTCTAGACAAGTGCTGAAGCAACGCATCCGATCCGGTGAGGTCAAACTGAAAGAACGCGGTTCCTCTGAGCGCAGATCGGTGGCCTGTGGAGAGATTGTCCGCGACCGAGACTTCCAGGCCCTCATGAAGCGCATACCGAACGAAGTGCGAACCCACATACCCTGCGCCGCCGATAACCAGTATCTTTTCGCTGCTCACTGCAAGGCTCTCCTGTATTTCTGTCCCGAATCCTGCGACCAAGCTTATACACCGGCGGCGCGGACCGGGCAAGAAAAGGCATGGCGCGAGGCATTGGATGCCAGGTGAACGCGTGCGTTCGCACAATTTGGTAGGACATAACGGACGCCGTTGGCCGCACATGGAGACCGGCAGAGTCCTAGTCCGCGTGGCAGAAGTGAGGTCCCGTCGTACTTGCGGAAGTTGAGTGCGTCTCATCATTGGAGGTGAGGGGCACCGTAATTTGTCCTCGCCGGAATAGCTTCAACCTGCTTTGATCGGATTTGACCCCTGCCGGTCCCTAGAACCAGGCAATCCGCGTCATTAGCGGGATAATTCCACTTGAGCTGCTGGTTACAGGGGGTCTTCAGTCCAACAGGTCATCGTCTAGTTCAATGCGGCATATGAAGTCCAGGACCTGTTCCATTGCTTTGCGGGCGGAATTACTTATAGATCTCTGCATTGACATTAGCGCTTAAGCGAAATGGGGGATAGCGCTTCTGAGAGAAGCGGGGTTCCCCTGGAAGCGGTTGAATCGTCGAGCCAATGCTTGCCTGAGATCTTGCAGCCTTGAAAAGAACTTGTTGTGGGTGATGGCCCTCTTGGTTTTCCTCCAAACGTATTCCGCCGCATTGAGCTTGGGTGAATAGGCAGGCAGGAAATGGAGCTCGATGAGATGCTCCTTGCCTATGAGCCAC
>VGSG01000108.1 GCA_016875095.1 Deltaproteobacteria bacterium | reverse complement strand
CCGATCTAGGTGCGCACAAAGTCCGATATGTCGTAGACGACCTTGTAATCGACATCTGCCGGAAAATCCGTCTTCAGTTCGTCCATTTTTTTTCGGACTTCGTCGGCCACCTGAAGCGCATTGGACCCAGGCGCCTGGTACACGATGATAGTGGCTGAGGGAGCCCCGTTCATAAAGGAAAGCGTATCGTACATCTTCCCGCCCAGCTCCACCCGCGCCACGTCCTTGATGCGCACGATGCGCCCGCCCTGGCTCCCTTGGCCCGTCCGGCCAGCCTCACCGATTTGGCTGCCCTGCCCGGGCTGAGCTGGCTGGCCCATTTGGCCGGTCTTGACAACGATGTCCTCAAACTCGGCAACTTCGTCCAAACGGCCCAGGGTTTTGATCGTCAGTTGAAAATCCTGTCCGGGAGGCGCCGGTTGCTGACCGATTTGCCCGGCCGCGACCTGAACGTTCTGCTGCTTGAGCGCATTGACCACGTCATTGGTCGTCAGGCTGTTGTATTCCAATTTCTCCGGATTGAGCCATATGCGCATCCCGTAATCTTTCAACGGGAAGACTTGGACGTCGCCCACTCCGTTGAGTCGCGCGAGCTGGTCCTTGATGTTGATCGTCACGTAGTTGGTGAGAAACAGGTCGTTGTACGTCCCTTTTGGGGAGTGAAGACCGAGCACCGTCACGAACGTGGTAGAGCATTTCTTGGTAGTAACTCCCAGCCGTTGAACTTCTTCCGGCAATTGCGGCATCGCGATGGAAACTCGGTTTTGCACAAGGACCGTGGCCATGTCGATATTGGTTCCAAGCTCAAAGGTGACCTGGAGCGTGTACGACCCATCGCTGGCGCTGGTGCTGTTCATGTACAGCATATTCTCAACGCCGTTCACCTGTTGCTCTATGGGAGAGGCCACCGTATCCGAGACCACCTGAGGATCCGCCCCGGGGTAGGTCGCCGTGACCTGAATCATGGGCGGGGATATGTCGGGATACTGGGAAATGGGCAACTGAAAAACAGAGACCGCGCCGGCGATCACAATCAGAACGGAGATCACCGAAGCAAAGATGGGCCGATGGATGAAGAAGCGGCTTAGCATACGTCTTGACCTGGTTACTTTGCGGCGGGCTGTGGCTGAGTCGGAGCGCCGGCAACGGTCGGCGCTTGTGTCACGGTCGGCTTCACCTTGATTCCCGGTCGGGCCCGTTGCACTCCGCTGACCACTACACGGTCGTCCACGGAGAGGCCCTCGTCAATCACCCGCATGCGATCCACGGTCTGTCCCGGCTTCACGCGACGCTTCTCGACCACATCCTGAGAATTGACCACCAGCACGTACCGCCCGGCTTGGTCCGCTTGTATGGCCACTTCCGGCACGAGCAGACCGCGGCGCTTTTCCACGGGGACCCGAAGTCGCACAAACATACCGGGCATGAGCACGCCATCAAGGTTGGGAAAGACCCCTCGCACCTGCATGGTGCCTGTAGATGAGTCGATTTGGGTGTCCGCGAAATCAATGTGGCCCTCGTGCGGATACCCTTTCTCGTCAGCGAGCCCCATGTAAACCGGATTCAGCTCATCTTGGACCGACTTAGCGGTCTTATCTTTGACAAACTCACGGATTAGCGGGAGCACGTCGAGTTCGCTCAAATTGAAATACGCGTACATAGGGTCGTCATTTACCACCGTTGTCAGGAGTGTCTTTTGTTCGGCGCCAACCAGGTTGCCCACATCCACCAGGTTGCGGCTCACCCGCCCGTTAATAGGGGATCTTACCTGGCAGTAATCCAGGTTTAGTTTTGCCAAGTCCAGGTCGGCTTTGGCCTTTTCCACTTCCGCAGCGGCCGCGTCGCGTTTGGCGGTGGCTTCTTTGAGTTTGAGTTGGCTGAGAGCTTCCTTAGCTTCGAGATACTGGGCTTTTTCCAGCTCATACTGGGCCAGGTCCAGCGAGGCCTTGTTCGCGTCCCGCACTGCCTTGGCCTGCTCAACCCTGGCCTGGAACGGCCGTGGATCGATTACAAAGAGAAGCTCATCTTTCTTCACCTTGGACCGAGGGACAAACTTGATGGATTCAAGCCAGCCCTGCACACGCGCACGGACATCAACGAACTCCAAAGCCGCGGTGGTCCCCGTGTATTCAAGATACCGGGTGACTTCTTGCTCCACAGGCTTGGTCACCGTGACTTCCGGCGCGGGCGGCCCTGTCTTGTGTGAATCTCGGCCGCAGCCTAAGATCCCTAGAAAACCGACTGTGATCAGTAAGACAGCGATACGACCCTCGATGGGTAGCATAGATACGCTCCTAACGATGCGCCTGATGGGGCCGCGCTCGCGGCAAGTTCCGCTCTGCGCCGGGACCGCCCCGACGGCTTCAGCGCTGAAATCGGCCCCCTCAGCTTGGCATTCACAAACCAATGATACATAAACCAAGCCCTTTCCCAGGTCAACTTCCATCGAGCCTTAGCCTTATCCACTCATTCGCGCAAGGGCAGCCCTGCAAACCATGTCATTGGGGGCAAAGCAGTCTCATCGGTGGGACAGGCGGCTCGCCTGTCAGTCGGAATGAGGGGCAAGATTCCCACCCAAAGAGACATCGATTCGTTCCCCGTATTGAATCCGGGGTCCTCGTAATGACTTCCCCTGCACCGCCGGCCACGCGAGGCAACTTTTTCTCCACAACTGCCGCAGCCGGGTCAACACGATTTCTTTCGGCGCTCAGCGAGCACATCGTCCGGGATAAGCCACAAGCCGAGCACTATGAGCCCCGGCACGATCACCAGGTCGTCCAGGTGACCCACGACCGGAATGAAATCCGGAATGATATCAATGGGAGTGGCCGCGTATGCCAAGGCGGCCCAAAGTAGGATTCTCGATAACCGTGGAGTCCGCGGGCGCCGGTACACGGCCCGGTAATACCGCACCCTCGTCTTGAAGGAATCCCGAATCTCGCTGAGAGAAACTCTCATGCCGCTCTCTTCCCCCACGGGACCTATCCTCGCCTAATTGCTATTATACCAAGGAATCGGGCAAACTTTCACGTCTCATGGGTCTTGGACGAGCCGGCGAGCTGACGCGCAAGCGGGCATGGACTCGTCGCGAACCGCCATATTGCTGCGCGTTGATCTTGAGCCTTTTGTTTGCGCCCTACGCCCCCTCCCCTCACCCCCATAGGCGTTCAAACAAGGAATAGGCCTCTGTGATTACTGCTGCTTATGCCCCTCGCCCTTCCCCCTCCCATCAAGGGAGGGGGTTCTGGAAACCCTCTCCCCTGGCGGGAGAGGGCAGGGTGAGGGGGAATGTCCAGCGCCAGAGGCCAATCCTATTTTAACGCCTATGGGGGTGAGGGGAGGGGGCGTAGGGAAGGCCCAAAATGCCTAAAGTTAATGCGCAGCGATATAGGCTCCCGCTTCCGCCGGAATGACGGAAAGAAGCACAGCGAGGCCCCAATTTGACGCCTACGGGGCTAGGGGAGGATTTATCTCAGCGCATCGAGCCACAATGTGGCAAGAAGAGGCGCCTGATGGCGCGGTCAGATCGGCTTGGCTAATATTTGTCTGAACCTGATCTCAAGGAATCTGTGCGACGGGTGGGCTTCAATAATGGCTACCGTGTCTGCGCCTCGACCGGCGCCCGCAACCGCTATCACGTCAACCCCCTCCGGCACGAGGCCCGCGTCACACGCCTCGGCAGTGATCTCCGCGGCTACTTTCATCCCCTGGCAAAAGAGCCGCAAAGTCTGGGCAGCCACGTAAGACGGTGAGATGCCCTGGTGTTGGCGCATGAACGCGTAGTCTATGCTGCGGGTAAGGATGGTTCCGGTGTAGATTTTGGCGCCGAGGGCCTGCATTTCTTTGCGCGCGGCCTCGGAACATTCATCCTGGTTGGGGGGCCCGAAACCCACATTGTGGGTGACAGCCACCAGGTTCACTGTTTGGCCTTTAAGCGCCCGGGCAAACGCGAGGCCGGTTTCGCCTCCCGTTGTCGCCACCACTACGTGGGAATAACCCTCCTTGACGAGTTCTTTCACGATTTCAAGGCATCCGGTGGTGTTCTCTTTGCCCGGTTTCTCAAAGTATTCCACTTGCCTGATCATGGGTCGCCTCGAATCCTGGGAGTGTCGGTATTGCTTTCTCATACCAACTCCCACAGCCAAGAAGCTACAACGAATCATGAAAGCGCTCGGCTTCGGTCGGCGCTCCGGGGCTTCGCCTCGGAGGTCGGCGGCAAGAGCGCATCGTTGCGCAATGATTTGGACGGGAGACTCATCTCCCCTCCAAACCTCTCCATACGTAAACCCGGCCAGGAGCGCCTCATGCCGACAACTTTCATAGGATTTCGGCGGCACGGATGCGAGACGCGTCTCATGTCAGACGGGTGAGTCGGCCTTATACGCGCAGAGTTCTCCGCACATGGTGCAGGTGTCGTGCTCGTCGCCAGGGCAGGTGCGGGCCCGAACCTCTCTGGCAAGCTCCGGGTCAAGCGCGAGTCGAATTTGTTCGGCCCAGTCTCGTTGTTTCCGGGCCTTGCTCATGGTCTCATCCCAACTCCAGGCGTCCGCACGCCCGCGGGCAAGATCTGCGGCGTGAGCGGCAATGCGTGAAGCAAGCACCCCCAGCCGAACATCTTCCACATCCGGGAGGCCCAAGTGTTCCGAAGGGGTGACGTAACAAAGAAAGTCCGCGCCGGCCGCGGCTGCCACCGCGCCTCCTATGGCCGAGGTGACGTAATCCAGCCCGGGGGATACGTCGGTCACCAACGGGCCAAGAACGTAGAACGGAGCGTTGTCACAAAGCTTCTTCTGCATCATGATCTGCGCGGGTATCTGGTCCAGCGGAACGTGGCCCGGACCTTCGATGATAGCCTGAACCCCCTTCTCCCGAGCCCGACGGAAAAGCTGCCCCAGGGTGTTGAGCTCTTCTACCTGCGCCTGATCGAAGGAGTCGGCTATGGCGCCGGGTCTGAGGCCATCCCCCAGACTGAGGGCCATTCCATAACGCGCGCAGATATCAAGCACCTCGTCGTACCGCTCGTAAAGCGGATTCTCTTGCTTGTTCGCCCGCATCCACCGCGCGAGGAAGCTGCCCCCTCGGCTTACTATCCCACACAGCCTGGGACGCCGGGTCAGGCGCTCGAGCGCGGCCAGGGTGACGCCGCAGTGCACGGTCACAAAGCTGACGCCGTCTTCTCCGTGGAGCCTGATGGCGTCGAGCATCTCCTCGGGGTCCATGCGCTCTCCGCCGCCTCTCCTTCTCACGGCCCCCACGATGGCCTCATAGATGGGAACAGAGCCCACAGGGATCGAAGATTCACGGATTACCTTTCGCCGGACTTCCCGCAGGTTTCCGCCCGTGGAAAGGTCCATAACCGTGTCTGCGCCGGCTTTGATCGATGCCTCAAGCTTTCGGAGCTCTCTCTGTTCGTCAGCCAGATCCTGCGACGTGCCTATGTTCGCGTTTACCTTCACCCGCAGATTGCGACCCACAGCCACAGGTTTTCCCGACGGTGACGCCTTCAAGACAGCCACTATTCCCGCGGAAAAATCGCGCTCCAGCTCCGCAGGGTTCATCCCTTCTTCCCAAGCTATATCCGTCAAAATCTCCTTCAAGGCTTTCATCTCCGATCTCGTTGGGTACCCTCACTATAAGAATGTCCGAGATTATTGTCCATCCCTGAGGCTTGGCCACGATCTATCGCTCCGGGAGTTCCCCGAGGGCCGGCTTCAGCCGAAGTCACTTCTATGAACGCGCGCCGGCGTTATGCCGCTCGGACAGGAGGACAAATCCTCTTTTCCGCAACGTTCTTCACTGCGGAAGAGCGGTCGGTTCCACCGCACCTACGTCCTGTTCAGCGCGTTCACCTGAGACGAGGCTTTGTTATGAGCTGATTTCGCTTTCATAAGTTCGCGTTTTATGTCACGACAAGAGCCTTGCGCCACGTGGGAGCCTAGAACAATGACGAAAGGAAATCCTCTACCACGATTACTGTTGGCGGTCGCGTTCCTCCTCGTGATGTTCGGGGCGTCCGCGGAAGCACAACAGTTGGCCTCTAAGGTGATCAGGGTGAAGGGCGCGAACACCATGGCAAATCCGGTTGATCAGCTCGCGTCAGCCTTCATGAAAGACAAACCCGACATCTCCGTAGCGGTAAGCGGAGGCGGAACGCAGATTGGTTTCCGGTCTCTGCTCGACGGTTCAGCGGAAATCGCCATGGCATCGGCCAAATTCACCTCGGAGCAAGAGCGGGCCGCAGCGGAAAAAGGAATGGAGCTGGTCTCACGAGTGGTGGGATCGGAAGGAGTCGTGGTCGCTGCGCACAAGGACAATCGGGTCAATGAACTCACGGTCGAAGATCTCCGAAAGATCTTCACCGGCGATTTCCCCGTGTGGTCTAATGTGGGAGGGCCTGAAAACCTTGTCATGGTCTATGTGCCGGAGATGCTGACTTCCGGTGCGAGTCAATTTCTTGGAGAACAGGTCCTCGCAGGGGCCCCCTACTCCCTCGCGGCTAATACACGCCATAATTTTAGAAATCTCACGTGCTTTATCTCCTATCTGGAAGAGGCGATCGGACTTCATCCATTCCTCCACGGTATGGACGCGCAGCAAAAGGCCCGTGTGAAAATCCTCGCGGTCAAGAAAGATCAGGGCTCTCCCGCTGTCGCGCCTTCGACACAGACGATCAAGGATCGTTCCTATCCATTAACCAGGCCCTTGTACATGTGCCACGATGGAAAGTCGGGCAGACCTGAAATCAAACAGTTCGTCGATTTCTGCGCGGAAAAAGGGTTCGTGGTCCTCTGAGCCACGAGGCGGGCAACGTCGGAAGGCTTGTCGCTACGGGCAAACAACTTGAATTGCGTCGTCGAAGAGTGTCAGTCGCTCCATGCCGTCGCCGGCCACCACAAAGGTATTCTCAATTCCGGCCAGACCCTCACCGGGGAAGACGAACTTGGGCTCTATGGCCATGACCATGCCTTCCTTCAGCACGGTGGGCGAACGCCTTCCGATCACCGGTAATTCATCGAGTTCAAGACCGACTCCATGTCCCACGAAAGAGACGGGCTGGGGCCATCCCATGAAATGGTCTTCCTGTCCTGCCCGGCGAGCCATATCAAGGGCCAGATCGTACAACTCTTCGGCTTTCACGCCCGGTCCGCCTTTTCGTTCTATGGCAGCCTGAATCTTCAGCGCCAAGTTGTGGATACGGGCTAGTTTTTCCGGAGGATCTCCAATGTAGTAAGTCCGGGACTGGTCCACCATGTAGCCCTCAACGGTGCCTACATAATCGACCTGAACCGGTTCACGTCTGCCTATGATTTTGAGGGATGCGCCTTGAGGGTAGGCGGAGCTGGCGCCTCTACCCCCGGTGGGTCCCACCGAACAACTGGGCACAGCCAGATTGACACCTGACATCAGGTGACCGTAGAAGACCTCGCCGTTGAATTGACGAGTCCTCACATATCCTTGATGACCGCCTTTTCGATATTCTGCTTCCAGGAGCCCCGCGAACTCCAGCTCCGTCATCCCCTCTCTGAGCAGCTCCCGCGCCTTGGCAAAGACCGTATCATTGAGGCGAGCGGCTTTCCGCAGTAGACCGATCTCGTAATCGGATTTCACCTGTCGAAGGTTTCGAATCAAAGGCGAGAAATCCTTGATATCGCTCTCCGGGAAAAGCCCCTCATAGACACGGAAGTTGTTCACCGGCAGTATATCCAGTTCCATACCCAGTGTGCGCAGAGGCTTGCCTGCGCAATCCTTCACGATAGCCGCGAGCTCGGTCAGGCTCTTCACGGGCAGCGCGTTTTCCAGCGCCGAGTCTTCTGCGGCCCTTTCAAAGCTCCTGCGCACCATGAGCACAGGGCGCCCTTCATTCGGCACAAAAAGATGAGCATCTTGCGCGGTCCCGGAAAGGTAATACAGATCCGCGCGGTTCACGATAAGGGCGCCGTCGAGGCCTTCGGCGGACATCGCGGCCTGGAGCTTCTGTATGCGTCGATCGATTTCGTCTCTAGGAATTGAAGGCATAAGCGCGGCCTCTTATCGTTAAGATCAACAAAAACAAGCTGTTGCCGGGAACTTAGTGCTCTTTTGCCTAAATTCGGCACTGCGGCTCGGGAAGGATTGGTAGGACAGGTGTCTCGCCTGCCCAACCAGAGCCATGCGCGAGCGGAGGAGCGAGCCCGAACTTTGTCATCTGGTCTTGCAAGCGCCGGAAGCGCTTGCAAAAGTGGGTGAATTTTTGGGGAAGGTTTCCATAGCGCTATCTCTGAGGCTCGATCACGACCTTGATGGAATCCCGGGCCGCGGCCACCAGACCAAAACCCTCGACAGCGCGCTCCAGGGGCAGTCGATGAGTGATCATGTCCGTGACGGTGATTCGGCCTGACCCGATAAGCTCGATGGCTGCCCTGATGTCTCGGGGCCCCGCCGCGTACGATGCCACGATCTTAACCTCCTGCCACCACCAGTGGTTGAACGGCATGTCCACGCGGACATCGGGGTCGGCAGGGGCGAAAAAGAGTATTGTTCCGCCTCGATCAACTGCATGAAACGCCTGATGCAGAGCCTTTTGCGCGCCGGTGGCTACGATGACCAAGTCTGCAAGCCGTCCGTTGTTAGCTTCCTTTAGCCGTTGGATCAGATCCTCGTCGGCGAGCAAGCTACGGTCCGCGCCAAATTGGACGGCAGCTTCCAATCGCTGAAGGTTCACGTCCACAGCGATAATACGACTCGCTCCCGCGGTTCTTGCCAGCTTAACGTGCATCAATCCCGCGATCCCGCTTCCGATCACAACAACGCAGCGACCCGGCAGCCAGCCTGCATTGTGCTGACCGCGATAAATACACGCTAAGGGCTCAATGAAAACGGCCTCCTCGTACGACATGGAATCAGGCAGCGCATAGAGTCCGTTGCGAACGTTGACGGCCGGCACGCGGAGGAATTCCGCGAATCCGCCCGGGTCGAAGTTCGTTGTCTTGAGAGTGTCGCACGTTCCATGATGATCGGAGAGGCAGTAGCGGCACATGTTGCAGGGCACATGGTGCGACACAAAAACGCGGTCACCGATCTTCCAGCCCTGCACGTCCGCGCCCAACTCCGCTATCTCACCCGCGATCTCGTGACCGAGCACCCGAGGCGCTTTGGGGACCCGATACCATTCAAGCGCGTCGCTGCCACAAATCCCGCTCGCCCATATCTTCACGAGTATTTCGTCAGGGCCGATGCGTGGAATCGCCATTTCCTCGACCCTGACATCCTTATTGTTGTAGTACATGGCGACTCGCATGAATGGCTCTCCTTCCGCGCGCAGGGATCCAATCCGTTTCAGTGAAACAAAGCATCCCTTTAGCTCTAAGGGCAGGTTTCAAACCCGCCCCCACCGGAACCCCGCGCAAACAATATGTTGGAACTGATTCTACGCAGCCTTGGAGGCTCTTTTTTCGTCCTGGTAGATCTTAAGGGCCCTCTTAGGCTTCTCGTTGTAATGCACCACAGCCCGCACCGCTTTGATCATTCCGACCGGGCAGTCGGACTGGAAGATGTTCCTGCCCATGTCCACACCTACAGCCCCTTCGGTGACGGCATTGTACGCCATAGTGAGAGCGTCCAATTCCGGGAGCTTCTTGCCGCCCGCCATGACGATGGGAACAGGGCACGTGCCGGTGACGCGCTCGAAGTTCTCGCAGTAATAGGTCTTCACCAGGTTCGCGCCCATTTCCGCGGCCATTCTGGAGGCCAAGCTCAGGTATCGGGCGTCGCGAACCATCTCTCTGCCCACCGCGGTTACGGCCAGAACCGGAATTCCGGTCGAATAGCCTGCGTCGATCAAGTCTGCGAACGCAGCCAGCGTCTGATGCTGATACTGGGCCCCTACGTAAATCGAGAAGGCCATCCCGCACACGTTGAGACGCATGCAATCTTCCGGGGTCACGGTCAAGGTCTCGTTGGAAAGATCGTCCGCGACCACGCTGTTTCCCCCCGAAACCCTCAGCACGATGGGCGCTTGAGATCCCGGCGGAACACTGGTGCGCAGAATGCCTCGAGTCAGCATCAGGCAATCCGCGTGAGGAATCAGCGGCTCAAGCGTCTTTTCCATCACCTCTAAGCCTGATGTGGGTCCCTGGAAATATCCATGATCCACTGCGAGCATCACCGTGCGACCGGTGTCGGGCTTAATGATCCGGGCGAGTCGGTTCTTCATCCCCCAATCCAAATGATCGCATCCTTTCAGATGAAACCCGGCTGCCGAGCTTCCCTTTGAAGCCCGCACCTCTCTTGCCTCTACCATTCCTTCCACGTCGGCCATCGCAATCCCACCTTGTTGTTGTAGTCTTGTTTATTCTCGCGAAGCTCCCCGAACAAGCAGCCTCGGTCACCGCGCCTATGATTTATCGGAACGCAGGCTGTGCAAACGCTATAGAAGCCTGACAGATAATAGCGCTACGATGCTAACAGAGCCACCAGACACTGTCAACGGAAGCGGCGCCGCTGCCGCCCATCTTCACTTATGCGAGGAAAATCCCTCTGTATCCCCCTTTAGAAAAGGGGGAAAGACGCCACATACCCCCTTTCTTGAAGGGGAGTTGGGGGGGATTTTCGCTCGGATAACCGAATGCATACCCGCAAAAGCGGGATTAGGCTTGCTTGAAGGCCCGCGACTGAGCTAGACTCAACATCCTCAGGTTCTTCAAAGGTTTTCCGTGACTCTCCATCAAGGAAGAGGCGCGGATACGGCGCGGCAAAAGTTGAGTCCCCATTCCCGGCGCATTTCCAAAAAGCCCATGAATAAGAGCATCCCCTACTGGAACCCATTCCTGGAAACATTGCCGAGAGAGCGCCTGGAACGGCTGCAACTCAGGAAATTCAGAAGAATTGTGCGATGGGCGTATGAGCATTCACGGTTCCACCGAGCGCTCTATGAGAAGGCCGGAGTGGAGCCTGACGAGATCAAATCGTTGGAGCAGGTTCGTCTGGTTCCGAAGGTGGAGAAATCCATGCTGAGGCCCATCCAGAGCAAAGATCCTTTCCCTTACGGAGATGCGCTCTGTGTGCCGCTGGACGAGGTCACCGAATTCCATCAGACGAGCGGCACGACCGGCCAACCGGTGTACCAGCCGGACACGTGGCAGGATTGGGAATGGTTTTCCGAATGTTGGGCGACGCTTCTGTGGGCGCAAGGTTACCGACCTCATGACAGGGTATTTCTTCCGTTTGGATACAATGTGTTTGTGGCGTTCTGGACCGGGCATTATGCGAGCGAAAAGATCGGATGCGAAACCGTCCCCGGTGGTGTGCTCGATACACAAGCCCGCATTCTCAAGATGCAAGAGCTCAGAGCTACGGCCATGATGGCAACCCCTACCTATGTCTTGGGCATGGCTGACGCCGCACAACGAAAATTGGGAATCGACCCGGCCAAAGATCTGTTTGTCAGGCGCATAACCTGCGCGGGTGAACCGGGCGCGCTGATCCCATCCACGAAAGAACGCATGGAAAAGCTATGGGGCGCCAAGGTGTTCGACCACGCGGGCGCCACCGAAATCGGCGCGTGGGGCTTTGAATGCGAAGCCCAGCCGGGCGGCATGCATGTGAACGAAGCCATGTTCCTCGCGGAGGTGGAAGATCCTGAGACGGGCGACCTCATCACCGAACCCAACAAATCGGGGAAGCTGGTGATCAGCGCGCTCGACAGGCTGGCCCAACCCTGCATCAGGTTCGATTCCAAGGACATCGTGCAAATGAGCCCGGATCAGTGCCCGTGCGGCCGAACGTACAAGGTCTTCAAAGGCGGCGTAATCGGCAGAGCTGACGACATTACCAAGGTGAAAGGCGTTCTCCTGGCCCCATCCGCGATAGAAGACGTGGTAAGGAGCTTCCCCGGTCTTTCTCATGAGTATGAAGTGGTTGTGGAGAAGCGCGGGGATATGGATCACATTACGCTCAAGGTGGAACTGGCGGAAGGTTCCGGCCAGGACGCGTCGAGCATAACGGAAAAGCTCAAGACGGAACTCAGATTCAAGACCAACCTTGGATATGAGATCCAAACGCATCCGTACGGATCTTTGCCCCGCTACGAAGTCAAGGCCAAGCGCTTCAAAGACCTTAGGAAACGAGGAGATGCTTGAACCGTGACCCGTCAGCCCGCACTCACGGAAATTGCAGCTCAAGTCGATCAGTTGCACAGGATCGCGCAGGAACTCTACGACCGGTCGGAAGACTTCCCTGCGCTCAACCGCAACCTGAAGCGAATACTTGCATCCATCCACATGCTGAGAATTAACCTGGAGGAGGATGCGGATTAATTGAAGGCTTGCGGGTACATCGGCGCCGATCACCGCGAAACTTTCCGGATGTCGGCCTTTTCTTGCTGTAAGACATTTCCGTAACGTAAACTTGTCTTGAGTATACCGGATAATTCGCGCTCAGAACTTATAAGCCCACATGAGCCACTGAGGGGCACGCAACCATGATCAAGCCCATATACCTTGACTACAACGGCACCACACCCCATGCGCCGGAAGTGATCGAGGCCATGCGGCCGTTCCTGGAGACCGAGTTCGGCAATCCGTCCAGCAGCCACTGGTACGGCATCGCGGCCAAGATAGCCCTTCAAACGGCTCGCGGGCAGGTCGCGGCCGCGCTCAACTGCGCGGCTGAAGAGATTATCTTCACCAGCGGCGGCACCGAATCCGACAACCACGCGATCCAAGGGACGTGCTTCGCTCTCAGGGCCGAAGGCAATCACATAATCACCTCACAGGTCGAGCATCCGGCAGTCCTGGAAGTCTGTCGATGGCTTGAGGCAAACGGTTTCGAGACTACCTATCTTCCCGTGGATGAGTATGGCCTGGTTGATCCCGAGGACGTGAAAGGCGCGGTCAGACCTGAGACGATACTCATTTCTATCATGCAGGCGAATAATGAAGTCGGAACTATTCAGCCTATTGAGGAGATCAGCCGACTGGCGCGAGAGCGCGGCATCGTTATGCACACGGACGCGGCCCAAGCTGTGGGGAAAATCCCTACGGACGTGAAAGCCTTGGGCGTGGATCTGCTTTGTGTCGCCGGGCACAAGCTCTACGCGCCAAAAGGCGTAGGCGCGCTCTACGTGCGAAGCGGCCTGGAAATGGCGAAATTCATGCACGGCGCAGGCCAGGAAAAGGGTAAGCGAGCTGGAACGGAAAACGTCCTGGAGATCGTGGGGCTCGGTAAGGCCTGTGAGATCGCGGCACGGGACCTGGCAAGCAATATGGCTCACATGAAAGAGATGCGGGACAGGCTTTGTCTGGGGCTGCAAGCGAGGCTCGGCGAAAAGATTCGTGTCAACGGGCATCCTGAAAAACGACTCCCCAATACCCTTAGCGTGAGCTTTCGAGAACTGGAAGCGAACCGCATACTCGAAGAAATCGGCTTGGACGTGGCGGCATCCGCGGGGGCCGCGTGCCACGCGGACCATGTGGAGATCTCCCACGTGCTCCGAGCCATGAACGCGCCGCTGGAGTGGGCCAAGGGCACGCTCCGTTTCACCACCGGACGCGTGACCACGAAGGACGAGATCGACCGAGCAGTTTTGGTGATCGCGGACGCGGCCGAGAGTTTGACGGCCCAAGCGTAGAACCGCTTACGAGAGGTGCAAATCTTGGATA
>VGSG01000107.1 GCA_016875095.1 Deltaproteobacteria bacterium | reverse complement strand
ATCATACTGAGCTCGGACCATGGACTGGAACACGGAGTTTCCGTAGACCACGCGCTCGTCTCCTCTCTTGAGGTAGCGGGCTTCTTCCTCGTGTATCCAGACCTCCGCATGAGGGATTGCCGAAAGCAGCTCCGGTAGGCATCCGATATGGTCCAGATGCGTATGAGTCATGATGATGCGTTTCACCTTATCGTACGCTATGCCGAGCCCGTCGATCTCCGCCAGCTTGTATTCGCCTTTGCCCATGAGCCCGCAGTCGATTAATGAAAAGTCCTCGGACCCCGGCGCTCCAATCACGTACATGTGGGAATCGGGCAAGAATTCGTCTTGACCCGGAATCCACCACACGCCCTCCACGATCTTCTCCGCCACAACTCCTCCTGTTCCACCTGCGGCTCTTCCCGATATTTCGACGCGTATAGGCCCGCCGGACTAATTGGACGAGAAATACCGCGCTGACTACGAAAAGCCCTCAAGCAAAATTGAGCACGCAATTCACTCTCTTCTCATCCCGCGGGTTGCCTCCCGCCACCCGGACAGGGTCCTCTCATCCCTCACGATTGCCGAATATCCACTGCCAGTCATCCTCCGGGAGCAAATTCTCCGTTATCTGCCGGGTGTACTCATCTCGTATTATCCATTCACCCTGCCCAAACGCCACGGTTTCGGGCCGGCCCGGGTCTTTCGTCGAGAGCGCGGCTCCGCCCGCGAGGAAAAACCGAGGAGCTTTTGGGTTTCCACGAACCCCAACAGGCCACCCCATGAAGAGGAGCGGCTCGGACTTCTTTACCGGCCTGAGCAGAGTAAAGCTCGCTCGAACCGACAGCCCGCAGGCCCGAGTGAGCATGAAGCCGCTCCAACCGGCATTCTCATCAAAGATGGACATAAGAATCGCCGGGTGGAGCTCGTCCTCACCGATGAGGAACAGCTCTGCGCGGTCCCGGTCATCGGGAGAGCCGCCCCAGACAACAGTAGTGACCGGCCCGCTCTTCCCGGTATGGGCTCGGAATCGTCGCTGAAGCCCCGGAACGCTCCGGTGATGCCCGCAAACAAAGCAGTTCTTATAGTATGGGAGGCCCCGGAACTCCTCGGGTGGACGACCGGGAGGCCCATCCGGGCCATTGCCCGGACCCGCCGGAACGATGTCGGCGCGCACATACGGGGTCTTGTCCCCGCGCCTGGTGAGCTTCGCGGTGACCATGGGGCTTTCGCCCGGATTGGACCGCTCCACCTGGAAATCCACCAGGTCCCCGATCGCCACCCCCGATCCCCCGAACTTGAATTTCGCCTCTACCGGGTACCCCGGCGCGCCGATTCTTCGCCACGCATCCAGACACAAGCCCATAGCCAGCCCACCATGCGGGATTCCGATGAAACCCTCATGGCGGGCTTCGAAGACCAGTTCCCCTCCGACCGCTCGACCGTCGAATTGGGCAAGGCTTACAGGAATGAACGGATCATCGCCGCTCATGAATGACCGGGGTATATGGACCAGCAAAGGACCGTTCCTCCTCTGATAACGCGACGGCCTCAATTCCCTATGAAAGCTGCCCGCATGACGCACTCCCGGTCGGGTCTACGTATGGGGTGTTTGGCGGGGAGATGAGTCTCCCCTCCAAATTATTGCGCAGCGATGCGCTCTTTCAGCCGATCTCCGAGGCGAAGCCCCGGAGCGCTCGCCGAAGCCGAGGCGGTTCATGATTCGTTGAAGCTCGAAATCCATGTACGGTCGTATCAACGATCCACGCACATGCTCACGGCCTCGCCGCCACCGAGACACAACGACGCCATCGCAGTCTTCGCGTCGCGGTTCTTCATGGCGTACAGCATTGTTGTCAGCACACGGCACCCGCTGGCGCCTATGGGGTGACCCAGCGAGACGGAACCGCCGTTCACATTGGTTCGATTGATGTCCAGCCCCAGTTCATGGATCACGCCCAAGGTGGAGCCGGAAAACGCCTCATTCACCTCCATCAGGTCTATCGAGTGATAATCCACGCCTTCCTTTCTTGCAACCTTAGGAATGGAGAAAATAGGCGCCATGAGGACGTACTTCATATCCATACCGGCCGAACCTTGCGCTCCGATTCTCGCCATCACCGGAATGCCGCGCTCCTTGGCGGCCTGCTCGGACATCACACACACCGCGCTCGCGCCGTCGGATATGATCGAGGCGTTGCCCGCGGTAGCATATCCGTTGGCCTGAAAAGCGGGTCTCATCTTGCTCAATACTTCGTACGTGGTTTCTCTCGGGCATTCGTCGGTGTCGAAAACCCTTGGGTCTCCTTTGCGCTGCGGTATGACGACCGGGACGATCTCCTCTTTGAATCGCCCCTCGCGGATCGATTCCAGCGAGCGCTCGTAGCTCATTGCGGCGTACCGGTCTTGATCTTCCCGGGAGATCTTCCACTTCTCACTTATGAGATCGTTGCTGATTCCCATGTGGAAATCATTGACAATGTCCCACAGGCCGTCGTGAACCATCGAATCGATGAGCTTACCGTCGCCCATCCTGTATCCGAAGCGTCCCTTCTCAAGGTAATACGGCGCAAGGCTCATGTTTTCCATACCGCCTGCTATGACGATATCCGCGTCGCCCACCTGTATTGCCTGCGCCGCCAACATGACACTCTTGAGGCCCGATCCGCACACCTTGTTAATGGTGAAGCATTGGGTCTCGAAGGGCAGACCCGCCTGTAACGTGGCCTGACGCGCAGGATTCTGCCCGTAACCGCACGGCAAGACCTGTCCCATGATGACTTCTTCCACATCGGCCTTTTCTAAGCCGGCTCGCTTCACGGCCTCCTCGATTACGATCGCGCCCAGTTTGGTCGCGCCGATGTCGCTCAGCTCCCCGTTAAACCCGCCCAAGGGCGTACGACATGCGCTGACGATCACAGCTTCACGTTTACTACTCATGTATGCTCCTTTCCGGGCCTTCTTAGATGGTAGCCGCTTCCCGGTTCATAATCGGAATGCTCAGAAGGCAGGGCGCTAAGTGACACGCTATCTGCCTCGACGCACACGGCCGCGCGCACCGGAAAAAAAGGTCACAGGTCTTTCCGTCTCTTCTAGGAGAGGCCTTGGCGTGCTCACGGAGACGTCATGCTCGACGCCTCGCTCCTTGACGGCGCCCGGCGCCTCAGAGATATTTCCGCGCCAGGATTTCAGCAATCTGGACCGCGTTGAGCGCCGCGCCCTTCAGGATGTTGTCCGAGACGATCCACAAATTCAGACCGTTCGGGACCGACTCGTCCTCTCGTATGCGGCCCACCAGCGTATCATATTCCCCTGCGGCCAGAGCCGTGAGGGGATAGACATTCTTGCTCAGGTCATCCAGCACCTTGACCCCGGGGAATGAGGACAAGAGCTCGCGGGCGCGCTGGGCCGTGATCTTCTTCTCGGTTTCCACATTCACCGCTTCGGAGTGCCCCAAGATTGTGGGCACGCGCACTGTGGTGGCGGTCAGCTTGATGTTGGGATCGAGTATCTTGGCCGTTTCCCAGGACATCTTCATTTCTTCCTTGGAATAGCCGTTTTCCAAGAAAACGTCGATGTGAGGGATACACTCGAAAGCAATGCGATGGGGATAAACCTTGGTCTCCACCTTCTTGTACGGCCCGATGGCGCGCAATAGGGCATCCATACCATCTTCTTTGGACCATCTCACTGCGTTGGAAAGCTCTCGCGACTGATTCAGCATCTCTTCGATCGCATCTTTCCCCGTGCCGGAAACCGATTGGTACGTAGAGACCACCACCCTCTTGATCCGGGCTTCGTCATGTATGGGCTTGAGCGCAACCACCATTTGGATCGTCGAGCAGTTGGGGTTCGCGATAATGTTTTTCTTGCTGTACCCTGCGATCGCGTCGGGGTTAACTTCGGGCACGACCAAAGGAACGTCAGGGTCCATCCGGAAATGCGCGGTGTTATCTATGACCACGCAGCCCGCCTCCCCTGCAATGGGGGCAAATTTGGCGCTGATCGCGCCGCCGGCTGAAAAGAGGCCGATTTCCACCCCTTTGAACGACTTCTCCGTCAGTTCGCGGACCTCGTAATCCTTCCCTCGAAACGGCAGAGTGCGCCCCTGCGAACGCCCCGACGCGAGCAGAACCAGCTCCCGCACCGGGAATGCCCGCTTCTCGAGCACATTGATCATCATGTTGCCCACGGCGCCTGTCGCGCCCACCACAGCCACTTTGTGCCCGTCCTGCCTCATCTTGACCGCCTTAACCTCCTCTGCCTCCGAACTCTGCGGTTATATCCCTTTGATTTTGTAAGTAATGACCCCGCCGGCATCCTCCGTGTCAAGATCGATCTCCGCGACACCGTTCCGAACGAGATTCTGGAGGATTTTCTCCGCTTTCTCCAGCGAAATGTCCATTTCCAGCGCGAGACGCGGCACTGTAAGGCGATTGTCGTACTTCATGGCGATCAGAAGCGCCTCATTGGTCTCCTTCATACGTGGTCCCCGGTGAGCCAGTATGAGCCCGAAGATGATCAACGCGCCCCCTAGCCAAAGCGCCGACGGCCCCAAGAAGGGCAAAGCGGGAAAGAAGCGCGCCTCAAGTATGGTTATGAAACCTAGAATGATGAGGCCCCAGCCCCACTTCCGCTTCGCAGCGCCCGCGTCGGGCTGCTTCATGAACGCAAGCTTCTCCTCATGGCCCTCACCCGGCCTCTCCTCGCGGGTGATGGAATGACCGCGCCTCTCCGCTAATTCCAGATGCCGTCCTGCGCCCTTTTCTTTGCTCTGTCCGGAACTCCGCTGTTCTTCCATCCCGCTCCTCCAACGAATCTCCGCACAACTTTCGTGTCGCTCAATTCCAAGTCTTATACACGCTCAGCCCGCGGCCGACCCGGGAGCGCTACTTCCTTTGGTCCTTTTCCTTGGTTGCGTCAGGTTTGTCTCCTCGAGCGCCGTCAACCTCATCCACCGGCACCCGTCGCAAAAAGAAATCACCCGAAGCATGATCCTTTCTCAAAATCCAGACGCGGCCGGTGTCGGTATCCAGCATGAAGGTCTGTTCTTTGATGTTCGGAGAAACAAATATCTGGAATCGCCCCGTCGCGGTTACATGGACACCGGTCGGCTCGGCCTTGAGGGTCGTTGTAATGTCCCTGCCCAGAGGCCATTGAGCCGCAGCCACGCCTGACAAGCTGAATAGGCACAGCATCAGGAAGATGGAACCTCGAATTGACCTCATCTCTTCTCCCCGGCGGCATTTCTTCAAACTATAGCAGGCCGTGAAACATGGGTCAAACCCAACTACGAGGCCGGAGATTCCTCTTGACCATATCATTGCGAGTCTCGCGGCGCGCTGGACCCGCAATCCCCCGGCCTTCAACCAAGCCTATTGCCTGCGCGACGGCCCCGCGCGGAGCGCGCGGGCGCCCGTCATTCAATGACAGGCGAGACACCGATCTTGCCACTCACTCCTCACAGTCACGGACGAGATGGGCTTGCTCTTCGCACGCAACAGAATCCTTACGCCGGGGAGCCCATTTGGGTTTGAAACGGCGCCTGAAATCGGCTATTCTTCGTTTTCCCCTTTGTCATGTGTACCGTGAAAGCTGTTGGGCAGGGTGAGGATGGGTCGAGAGAACCGTTCTTGACAATCTCTGTATTTCTGTGATATTAAAGCATATTACGCGAGTTTTACATTATGGGTTGCCTCCATCCCCGGTTTTGCCTTTCTACGGCAAAACCAGATTGCTGGAGAGGCTTCCAGCGAGGCGCAAGGCATTCATGATTCGATTCCGACGATCGCTCTTCCTTATCGTGGCGGCATTCCTGCTCATGACGCCGGCCGGCGTGTGGGCGCTCACCGCTGGAGAAATCCTCGACCAAGTGGCCCGAAAGGGCATAGGAGAAGGCGGCTTCCGCATCGCTTTGCAAGTGGAGACCACGAAAGGGAAGAAAAAGCTGAAGGACCACACCATCTGGCTTATGGGCCGGGTGAAGGCTGATGAGACCTCTCTTTTTGTCGATATCGAAGCGCCGGCGGATTCACGTGGCACGCGTTTCCTGTTCAAGGCGCGTTCCGGGCAAAAGCCCGAGGCGCACCTGTATCTGCCCTCCACAGGCAAGACCAGCCAACTCGACCGGAGCGACCCTACGGCGGAGCTGGGCGGAACCGGTCTGACGATGGAGGAAATCCTCGCGCTTGTCCCTCAAGGAGATGAAACCGCAACTCTGGCCAAGGAGGAACTCGCGGAGGGTTTACCCAGCTACGTGATCCGGATCGCCTCACCGGGACAGCCTGGCGAGCGGCTCATCTGGGTAGCGAAGGACGACTTCTTCGTGCTCAAATCACACCAACTCGACGCTGACGGGAAGGTGAGGAAATCATTTCGAGTGGTGGAATTCTTCAAGACCGAGCAGGGCAGAACCTTTCCTCGAGCTGAAGAGATCCTTATTCCTGACAAGGGCCTTCGCATTAAGGTGAGGCAAGAGAGCGCAGTCTTCGGGATAGAGATCCCCGAGGAGGTATTGGACCCCAAGGCATTCGGGGCTTTTCAATGGCGCGTATGACCTGAAAACCGGTCATCTGTTGACCCGGCGCTTGTGTTTCTTTGACATGAAATGGACCGTTTGGTGAACATGAAGGGGTATGGCGGCATGATATCGAAACGCACGGGAAGGCTCATTGCAGTCTGTTTACTCCTGGCTTCCGGCTGCGCGGGTATGCCGGATTTGAAGCGCATGCAAGGAAACATGGACGCCATGGTTTATTACATGGGCAGCACCGCGGACAGCACCAGGCGAATGGCGGACAACGCCGACCGAATGCAAGCTAGAGTCGGGCAGATGGTCGCGGGACTGGAAAAGAAGGGACAGTCAGCGGAACGAGCCGTCCAGAATTATCTTCAGGCATTTGTGGACAACGACCGAGCCTCCATCGCCCAGCTCAAGAACATCTCTCAGGAGCTGAGTATGGTGAAGGGAGCGCTGCGAAAACCCGCGGAAGTCCCCGGGCCCGATGACGCTAAGAGGCGTGAAGAACTCAACGGCAAATTGAGGACCCTACAGGAGCGCCTCGACGCAATCACCGCCCGGCTCGATCAGATGGAAAAGCGGTCCCGCGAATAGTCATTGCGCTGCGCTCCGGCCTGAGCTTGTCCTCCCTCTTCCAAAAGCTGATAGTTCTATGACCGCTCCCACGCGCCAAATAATTTCTTGCCTAAATCCAGGCGCCGTGTGTGGGGAAGAATTGAAGGGACACTCATCCCCGGGTCCAGTCCCGCGCGGAACGCGGGATTGAATCACGCCTTTGGCCTGACTGGATTGCCGCTTCCGCGGGAATGACGGACGAAAGAACCGGGCTGCTTAACTTAACGCCTATGCGCGCCTCGCGGGACTTTCCGGCCGTAGCCATGATCAGGCGCCCGTATTTGGGCCGTTGTGCGCTGAGTCCGACTTGTTGCTTGCCCGGCTGACTCCTCGCATCTAATTTGTTAGTATGGGCGACATGGAATCGATACGCGAAATAGCCGTTGCGTCGGTGTCCGTGTTCCTTGAGGCGGCGCCGTACGTGCTCCTGGGCTTTCTGGTCGCCGGAATTCTGCGAGCGTTTGTGGGGCCGGATACCGTGGTCCGGTATCTGAAACGCGGGCGTTTTCGGTCGGTCCTGTACGCGTCACTCCTGGGCATTCCCATACCGCTCTGATCTTGCGGCGCTATCCCCGCAGTTGCGGGGTTACGCAAACAAGGAGCAAGCAAGGGCGCGGCTCTGGCGTTCCTGATATCAACACCCGAGACCGGCGTGGATTCCATAGCATTAAGTTATTCCTTGCTGGGGCCGGTCATTGCGGTTATACGACCGATCGCGGCTTTCGTCACCGGGCTGGTGGCAGGAGTCATCGAGAATGCCTCTTCATCCTTTTCCAAAGAGCTTCACGATGACCCTCCAAACCTTTCATGCTCGATTGACGGGCGCTGCGACGGCGAAAATCGAGGCGCCGGAGATCACGGCGCCGGTCACATTCTTACCGAAAAGATTCGCGCCGGCGTGAGTTTCTCGTTTGACGATCTCATGAGCGATCTGGTGATATGGTTCTTGGCGGGGATCGCTCTGGCCGGCATAATCAACGTGCTGGTCCCAGCGACCTGGGTGAGCGAGTATCTCGGCTCGGGGCCGGTCGCCTATCTCGCGATGCTGGTGGTGAGCCTGCCCATGTACGTGTGCGCCAGCATGTCCACACCTGTCGCTGCGGCGCTCATGCTCAAAGGGTCAAGCCCTGGGGTGGTTATGGTTCTCATGTTGGCCGGGCCAGCGACAAATGCGGCAACGATGACCGTCGTGGGCGGACTCTTGGGAAAGCGGACCCTGATAATCTACCTTGGATCGATTATTGCCTGCACGCTCCTGTTCGCCTTTGTTACCGACCTTCTATTTGAGGCGTTCAGCCTGCGCACCGGCGCGGCCACGCTTGCGGCCGGCGGCGAGCTTTTACCAAGATGGCTGGAATGGGGCGCCGCGATATTGCTCGCCGCGTTCATGGCTCGGGTGGTGTGGACGAGAGGGCCTCGCAAATTGCTGGCCCAAGCTTTCGCATTGGAATCCACGCAAGGACAACAGCCTGCGGAATCACCCTGCACGAGCGAAATGCGCTCCGGAGAGACCTGAGCGCCCAAATGAGTCATCCGGTCTGGGTGACCCATCCAAACAACGCCGTGTTTGACCATCGGCAAGGAGAAACCCACCGAAAACCACCCATGCCTTCCCAATCCACAAGGCCAGTGATCCTTATCCATCCTCCCGCGGTGAGCAAGAGGTACTTGAAGACCAAGTTCATGCCGTACGGTATGGCCGTAATTCACGCGTATCTCAAAGAACACGGGGTTCCCGTGGAGCAACGTGATTATCTCATGGAGTATCTGTTTGACGCTCCGGAGGATATCGACTTTCACAACCCTGCGATGAGCTTTACTGAGGATGATTTCCTTGCTTGCCTGCGTGACGAATCCACGCGCACCGCATTAGCGGCCTTTACTGAGAAGTACGGATCCCGACTGTTGACCGACGGGGGTATCTATGCTTTCTCCATCGTGGCGTACCACCAATTCTGGGCCGGCTTACTCTTGAGTCGATACATTCGGGCTCACGACCCTGCCGCGGTGATCGTTTTCGGAGGCCCCTTTATCACCATAAAACCGACTGAGTCGCTTGTTCGCTATGGATTGGCCGACTATTGGGTCAAAGGGAGCGGCGAACTGCCGCTCCTGATGCTCTACGAGAT
This sequence comes from Deltaproteobacteria bacterium, assembly GCA_016875095.1. GTDB lineage: Bacteria > Desulfobacterota > Desulfomonilia > Desulfomonilales > Desulfomonilaceae > VGSG01. The sequence goes on along the minus strand of VGSG01000107.1, from coordinate 4,461 downwards.
GCTGTGCAAAAATGCGGGCCATTCGCTGAAAGAAATCCCCGGGCTTATCTTTATGCGGAACGGTGAACCGGTTGAGAATCCGAAGTGGGAACCCGCCGCGATTGAGGAACGCGCGCCGGATTTTGAGGGCCTTGATCTTGACCGCTACTGCTACGACCATCCTCTCACCGGTGACCAAACCCTTTTTCTGCCCTATCGAATCTCCAAGGGATGTCCATCCCGATGCACCTTCTGCACGGGTCGGCTTGTAGATCGGTATGCGGTCAAGCCGGTTGAGAAGGTGGTTTCCGAACTCATCTCTCTTTCTCAACGCTATCAGACCGATAACTTCATGTTTGCCGACGCGTCCATCAACGGAAGTCCCCGCCTTCTGGAGCGAGTTTGCGATGGGCTTATCCGTCGGTTTCCTGATATCCGTTGGTACGCGTATGCGCGAGTGCGGGGTTTCGATTCGCGCCTGCTGGCCAAAGCGCGGGAAGCCGGGTGTTTCAGCCTCTTCTGGGGCCTGGAATCCGCGCATCAGCCCACCGTGGAGCTGCTGGGTAAACGCTTCCGGGTGGAGCGGATGTTTGAAGTAATGGACCAGGCCATCGAGCTGGGAATCAAGAATTATGTCCACATCATGTACAACACCCCCCACGAGACGGACGCGGACATAAGAGCATTCATGCGCTTGGTGGACCGATACATCGACTCCCCCATGGTGGTGTTTCTTCCGGGACGCTTTCTCCTAGAGCCTCAATCGCTCATGTTCCAGGACCCCGAGACCTATGGCCTGGCAAACATCGCCAGGGTGGAGACCGGTCTCTTCGAACGAGAGCAATACACGTATGACGAGACCCGCGGCGGCCTGAATGCGGAGGAGGTGCGACAACGAAATGAAAAGCACCGAGAGATGCTTATGGACCACTTGGAGTGGATACGGTATCAGGCCATGACACGGAACTCCAAGAGCCGCGTGATCAGGATGATCCCCTCGCGCGTGTTTGTGCGCAGCGCCAAGCACGCGCGTCGATCCCGACCGGCCGCACGCATCCACAGGGCGCTCATCAATTGGGCGCAGTCAACAACCCGCGGCCTGAGCGAACAGATGTAGAATCGGCTTCAAAGCTGCGAGGCGACGGCGACGCCTTTATTGAGTCTCAACGGCCCAAGAGGCGCCTCAACTCGACAGCTACGCCCCGCACCTTGCCCAAGTCCACGCCGGTCCTGAAGTTCATGCTTTCCAGGGTCTCGATGACAGTTTCCGTGGCGATATTGCCCTTAGCGCCCGGAATGAACGGGCAGCCCCCGAGACCCGCCACAGACGTGTCAAAGCTTCGCACACCCATCTCTAAAGCGACGCGCAGATCGGCAAGCCCGAATCCGTAGGTGTCATGCAGGTGGAGCGCAATCCGCTCCGGGGGTATGTTACGCAACACGGCTGATAACAAGGCGCGGACATCCTGTGGTCTGCCCATACCCGCGGTATCCGCGAGGCAAATCTCGGTGGGCCCCCGCTCTTCCAGCGCGGAGACAATGTCCACTACCCGATCCACCGGAACAGCTCCCTCGTAGAAGCACCCGAGCGCGCACATCACGCCCGCGGTTACTCCCACGCCATGCGAAATCGCCAGATCGATCATATCCAACGCTTGAGCCAGCGCCTCTGACATGGTCATGTTCGAATTCTTCATGCTGTGGGTTTCAGAAGCGGAGACGAAAATCTCCACATGCTCTAAACCAGCGGTCAGGGCGGCTTCGAGTCCACGGCGGTTGAGCGCCAGGACGCTGTGCCGCACCCCCTTCCTATTCTTCAGACGCCGGAAGACTTTGTCCGTCTCGGCCATCTGAGGCACAAGGCGAGGATTCACAAATGACCCGATTTGAATGCGAGGGAGCCCCGCGTCCGCGAGGAGATCGATGATTTCCGCCCGCGTTTCGACCGAGAGGACGACCGTTTCGTTTTGGAGCCCGTCGCGGGGCCCTACTTCCTGGAGGATTACCGGTTCTATTGGCTGTCCTGTCATTCGTGAAGCCCCTGTTCGCGGGAAAAGCGCTTGCACGACCTGCGCGCTCTTGAATCCGGGTCCGAAAGTCGGGCTTCGACTACGGCTCGTCCCGCGGTCCCCGATATTATAGCATTCAGGGACACCGGGCCTAAGGATGTGTCGCCTCTTTTTGCCGAAACCTGGCCCCCATTCTCTCAGGCTGAGCGGAACCCTCCTTGACATCGCGGGTCAAAGGTTCTACGAGCGAGGGTTCGACGTAGAGAAATCGGCCGCGAATCTCCGGTTTCGGATTTCTCGCGATTGTGGAGGAGGCTATGGAAATTTCGACAAATGAATCAACACCCGAGGATTTGGTGTCCTATATACTCGAGCGCAGCGGCCACAGAGTGGACCCGGAGGTAGCGCCTGAGCTGTGGCAAAGAATTCTACAGCACAAGTGGTTCCTGTCCGAGAAGCTTGGGCGCGACGTGGGCATGAGGGTAGCCTGTATCGATTTGATCGAGAATCAACTCTCCGATTTCGAAGGGGCCCGAGAAGAAGAGAATCTCCGGATACTCAATGAGTTGGGCGCACGAAGAGTGGATCGGTCCATCTGGGACACCATATCCGACTCTCAGCCTCCCAAACAGATCGTCAATCGGAGAATCATACTTCCACTCACCGAAACAGATCTGGCTCGCAAACACGGAGTGACACCGCCGAAGGCGATCATTTTCTTCGGCCCCCCGGGCACGGGGAAAACCCACTTCGTACGCGCCGTCGCGGGGGTGCTCCAGTGGTGGTACGTGGAAGTTAGCCCAAGCAGCCTTATGAGCGAGGGCGAGGAAAAGCTGGGCTCGAACCTCAAGCGGCTCATGGAGCGAATACGTGACCTGAACGAGGCAGTCGTCTTCATCGACGAATTCGAGGAGATTGCGGGGAGCCGCGATCAGGCTTCTCGGATAGACAAGTCGATCACCAACGAGTTTCTCAAACAGGTGCCGAAGCTCAAGAAGAAGGACAAGAAGAGCGTCCTCGTGTGCGCGACCAACTACATACGAGAGCTGGACGCAGCCTTGCTCAGACCCGGGCGCTTCGACTGCGTCATACCAGTGGGGGGACTGGATGACCTGAGCCGGAGGACGATCTTCGAACACTACCTTGCCGGCGTCAATAAGGGCGAAGTAGATCAGCAAGAAATCATCAATAAGATTCCCCTCTTCACCCCCGCGGACATCGAATACCTCTTCCAGAGGGTGAAACAGCATTCCTTCGAACGAGAGTACTCCCGGGGCAAGGACTACAAGGTGACCACCAAGACTTTTCTGGAAATGATTCCTACAATCCGCCCTACCCTGACTAAAGAGATCATCGCGGAGTTCGAGCAGGAATGCGCAAAATATTCTCGGTACTAATACTCTCCGTGGATAGCGATTGGGGCGGGCGCGAGGTGCGCCCCCGCATTCCTAATCCGCTCGTGCTCGCCCGGAAGTGATCTTTACATGACTACCTGTCCGTTCCAGGAACCCCTCCCGGATCAAGCGCTCCAGAATCAGGGCTACTCGCTTTGGCTCTCTTCCAACCTCTCTGATGATGTCTTCCAATGTGAAAACCCTGCGTTTCAGGGCCGCTTTGACGATCAGGCCCCGAATCTGGCGATCTGAACCCTGAAACCGCGTTTGCCTCGAATAGTGAGCGCTCCGTCGGTTCGGATTGCCGTCCACGAGCTTGAGCGTGGCGCCGTAATCCATCAACGCGTAGTACCACGATCTTGGGCTGGATCTGTCCAGGGTAGCTTCAACAAGGGGCAGTATCTGCGCGTCTTTCACGTTTTGCTCCTCCGGAAAGAAGCGATGGATGAAGACGCGTCTGATATTCGTCTCCACGAAAACCACAGGCTTGTTATACGCAAACGCGACTAGCGCGCCCCCTGTCGCCGCTCCTATGCCGGGAAGGGTCTGAAGTGTCTCCACAGAGTCGGAAATCCTGCCGTCAAGCTCTGTCACCAGGAGGCGAGCAGTACGATGGAGCGCGATGCATCGGCGATTATAGCCCAGTCCCTGCCATGCTGCGAGGACGGCTCCCAGGTCGGCGCCGGCGAGGCCGCCCACGTCCGGGAACTGTGCAATGAATGGTCCGTATTTGCGCAAAACGCGTTCCACCTGCGTCTGCTGGAGCATAAACTCTGAAACAAGGATATGATAAGGATCCTGAGTCGTCCTCCACGGCAGTTCGCGGCCACGCTCCCGGAAATGTCCATAAATAAGGCGCCGGAACGCTGCGATGTCCTTGTGGGTGAGATTCTGCGCATTTTTGGGTTTTGTGCGCTCTTTCACAGCTTGTCTCGCTCCTGCCGGCAATAGGGGACCGGCGGATTCTCGGGAACCTCAAGACGCCACGACGTGTCATTTTTATAAATGTCTCGGCTTATGGCAAGGCTCGGATACTGAGAGCGAGAGGACCGATGGTTGGGGGCGTTTTACGCGCCGGC